>NZ_CP083242.1 GCF_022836935.1 Ancylobacter polymorphus
GCAGCATCGCCGCGAGCTTGTCGGCATAGGGATCGAGCTTGCTCGGCCGGTCCGGAACGTGAAACCGGGGTTCGACGCTGTCCGCTCGCAGGTACTTACGCACGGTGTTCCGTGAGAGCCCGGTGCGGCGGGATATCTCCCGGATCGAGCTACGATCCCTATGATGCCAGCGTCGGATGACGCTCAATAACTCCATGTCGATCACTCCGCTGTCCCCCGCGTGTGCCGCGTGAGACGTGGTGAAAACATGGGTCACTTCTCGATGGAAAAATCCGCTCCTGCAGGGTCAGATCTCAGTGGAAATCAACAGGCACGCCGGATCAGCGCGATGATATGTGGCGTCTATGCCAGATCATCGCCAGCAAATAGGCGGAAATGACGGCGCCCCCAAAGCAGAACACCGAGATATAGGCGTAGGAGAAGAACACATAGGTGACGACGAGGACGCCGGCGACGAGCAGGCCGAAAATCTTGATCCTCCAGTCGCGCACCAGGAGGAACGGCACGATGACGACGGTGACGTAGATCGCGTACGTCACAACCCGCGAGACCAGCCCGTCAAGCAGATTGACGTCCTGGTAGCGAACCGCCCAACGCAGGTACGTCGTCGTCAGCCAGCCGTCGTGGACAAAGTATGGGATGAACTGCAGGCCGCCCAGCATCGCGCCCGCGATGACGAACAAAAGGATGAGGTTCCGGCGCCCACCGCTCTCCAGGAAGTAGGCTGAAAGAGGCACCCAGATCGGCCAGGCAATCCAGGTGAAGAACATATAAAGCAGGGAATATTGGGCGACGTGATGCAGGTTGCCGGCACGGCCTTCGATCCAGACCATTCCCTCCACCAATTGCTGCAGGCCGAACAGAAATGGCAGTGTGGCGATCATCACATAGCGGCGATCCTGCCGCCATGCCGCCGCGCCGGCGACCGCGCCGGCCGGGATGAGGATGGCGGCGGCGCCCAGACTGACCTGTGCAGACAGGCACATCTCAGGCCACCCCGACGAGATTGACCGGGCGACCGGCCGCAAAGCCTTCGACGTTGGCAAGGGTGGTGTCGATGATACGTCGCAGCGCCGCGTCGGTGTTGTAAGCGTTGTGCGGCGTGACCAGAACGTTCGGAAAGCGCAGCAGCACGTGGTTGGCGACAAGCGCCTTGAGATCAACCGCGTCGACCGTCATGTCCTGGCGGAAGATCTCGGCCTCCTCGCGGATCAGCGGCTCCTGCGGCAGCACGTCGAGACCGGCCGCGCGCAACTTGCCGCTTGCCAGCGCCCGCACCAGCGCCTCTGTGTCAACCACATTGCCGCGCGCCGTGTTGATGAGGATGGCCCCCTCCTTCATGGCCTCGAACTGCCGTGCGCCGATCAGCCCCGCCGTCGTGGGCGATGACGGCACATGCAGCGTCACCACATCGGCCTGCGCCAGGACTGCGTCGAGGGGGCCATAGGTGAATCCCCACCGTGTCGCCGCGGCAGCGTCCTGGATTTGATCGAATGCGACGACACGCATGCCGAAGCCATGCGCGATCTCGATCGTGCGGCGCCCGATGCGCCCTGTCCCGACAACCGCGATGACCTTGTCACGCAATTCGAGGCCGCGCGTGCCGGCCATTGAGAAGCCGCCGCGTCGCGTGAGCGCGACGCTCTCAACGATGTTGCGCGCCAGCGCCAACAGCAGAGCGAAGGCATGTTCGGCGACTGTCGCATCCCCGTAATCCGGCACGTTGGCAATGGCGACGCCGTGCTGCCGGCAGGCGGCCAGATCGATATGGTCGTAGCCCGCCGAACGGGTTGCGATGAGCTTCAGCTCGGGCAGTCGATGGATGATGCCCGCATCGAGGCGGGAGGCCACGAAAGGACTGATCACCTCCGCGTCCTTGAACTCGCCGACCGTAGTGATGTTGAGCGGAACTGTCGTGCAGCGGACGTCGTGCTGACGCATCAATCTAGCGCAGGCTTTCTTCTCCCAGTCCTCCGCCTCGAACAGAACAACCCTCATCCAGGCTCCTTCTCGACTGTCAAATCATCCTTAAATCCCGATCCCACCACGCTGTCGACCACCATCCGCACGACGTCGATCTCCTCCTGGGAGCGCATGGCGCCCGTTACGTGCACCCGGCCGGCCGCGACATGGAGCTCCGGCTGCCGGTCCAGCACGGTGCCAGCCTCCTCGAGCCGTGCCCGCAACGCCCGCAATACGGCCCCATCACCCTTGACCTCGGCGTCAGGACCGCCGGCCGAAATAACCTTGAGCAGGTCTGCCCGGCTGACGATGCCCACCAGTTGTGCGCCGCGCAGCACCGGCAGCCGTTTGATCCGATGAGCGCCGAGCAGCTGCGCCACCTGCGACAGCGGCGCATCCTCCTCGATCGTCAGGAGCGGCGACGACATGAGCGCGCCGACCTTCCAGCTCCGGCTTCGGACATAGGCGCGGGCGCGCGCTTCCACGCCACCGTCTGCGAGGGGCGTTCCAAGCTCGGAGCGCCGCAGCAGGTCGCCTTCGGTGATCAGGCCGACCAGGGCCCGGGCGTCATCCAGCACAGGAAGGCCACTCACATGTTCACTGAGCATGATCTGCGCGGCGTGCCAGACGCTGTGCTCGGGGCTGATCGTGACCAGCCGGGTCGACATCACATCCCGCACGCGCATCGTCCGTCTCCCCGTCAACGCAAGTAGGCTTCGGTGACGTAGCGCCGAATCATCCGATGAGAGTTGAAGGACGGGCCGATCTTGCTGATCGCCTGCTTCATCATCCAGATCCAATGGCCGCGATCACCGTCGTAAAGCGGAAGCACCACGTCCCTGAGCTTGTCGTACAGAGCGACCGCGTCATTCGCGTGGGCGCCATTGCTGGGGATCGACCAGCCTGTCACGCCGTCGACGCAGCCCTCGATCCACCAGCCATCAAGGACGCTGAGATTGAGGACGCCGTTGAGCGCGGCCTTCATCCCGCTGGTGCCGGAGGCCTCGAGCGGCGGCAGCGGCGTATTCAGCCAGACATCGCAACCAGCGACCAGCCCCGCCGCGATGTCGAGATTGTAGCCCGGCACGAACACTGCCGGGACCACACCGTCCAGCGACTCGATATGCGCGCCAAGCGCGCGGATCGCCTCTTGCCCGCCGCCATCGCCTGGATGCGCGAGGCCGGCCAGCACGATCTGAAACGGACGGTCTTTCGCTATCTCGCGCAACCGGTCCAGGTCGGAGAAGATCATCTCCGGGCGCTTGTAGGCGGTCATGCGCCGCGCATAGCCGATCAACGGCAGATCGGCACGCAGCTGTTTATCCGTCGCCTGGGCGATGCGCGCCAAGAGATCGCGCTTGGCGTTTTCGTGCGCCGCCCAGAGCGCACCGTTGTCTACCTGGTCGGCGAAGGCGAGGACTTCGGGCTCATGCGCCCAGTTCGAGAACTGCTGCTCGAAGAGCGTTGCGATGGCGCCATGCGTCCATCGATGGACATGGACGCCGTTCGTGATCGAAGCGATCTGATAGCCTGGAAAGAGTTTGCGCGTCGTCTCCGCATGCCGGCGGGCGACGCCGTTCACATAGCCGCTGAGGTTCAGCGCCAGCCGCGTCATGTTGAGATGATCGATGCCGGCCAGATGCGTCAGGACATCACGTTCGATGTAGTCGCCGAGGACGCGGTCGACGAGATCATAGTCGAATTTGTCGAATCCCGCCTCCACGGGCGTATGCGTCGTGAACACACACCGTTCGCGAACCGCCGCGATGTCGTAGCCGCGGACCGGATCCGACGAACCGTCGGCGTCTGGTCGCTGGGTCTCCCGCAACAGGGGCAACGTCAATAGCGCGGCGTGACCTTCGTTGAGATGATACTTGTCGATGCGGAAGCCGAGCGCGCGCAACACGCTCTGGCCGCCAATGCCGAGCACGATCTCCTGCTTCAGCCGATAGGCCTGATCGCCGCCATAGAGCGTATCTGTGATCCGGCGATCCTCGACGGCGTTCTGCTCGAGATCGGTGTCGAGCAGAACGACCGGAACGATATGCCCGAGCGGGCATTCCAGCCCATAGAGCCAAGGGCGCACCCATACGGCACGCCCCTCGATCGACACCGCGATCATCTGCGGTAAGGCTGTCGCGAAATCCTGTGGCGCCCATGGGGCGGGCTTGCTGATCTGCCCATGACGGTCATCGATCGCTTGCCGCACATAACCCTGCCGGCTCACGAGCGTGACGAATACCATCGGCAGATCAAGATCGGCGGCCGAGCGTGCCGAGTCCCCGGCGAGCACCCCCAGTCCGCCGCTATAGGTATGCATCTCGGCGCGAAGCGCGATCTCCATCGAGAAATAGGCAAAGCGCGTCCGCCGGATAGACCGATCGAGAAAATCCAAGAGTGCTCTCCCGGCGTGAGGCCAGCGCTCGTCGATGCCGCTCGCGGCCGCGCGATTATTTCTTCTTCTTGGCAGCTGCTGCGGCCTCACCCGTCGCTTCTGGCTCGGCGCCCTCCCCCGCGATCTCGGTTTCGGCGCGCAGCCAGTGCTCTACGTCGTGGCCCTCCGGGCAACCCTCGTGTACCCAGATCTCATACGCCCGCAGCTCGATCTTCGGCCAAAGGACATTCTGCTCCGGGGTGGCCTGCGCTTCTGACATGATCCTGCTCCTTCATCGATGTCGGACTGTGTTAGGCGCCCGGCAGCTTCCGCTCGCGACACGCCGACATCGTTGATGGATGTTAAAGATCGCTGCGAGCGCTACCTCTTTCAGTAGCGCGCGAACACCTGTCGCCCGCGCGGACCAAACAGCACCACGTCATAGCGCTCCGCTTGACCGGCGATCTCCATGCCTGGAGATCCCGTGGGCATTCCAGCGACAGCAAGGCCCGTCGCCGCCGGTCTTTCGGCCAGGATGCGGAAGATTTCAGTCGCCGGCACATGGCCTTCGATCACATAGCCTGACAGCGTCGCCGTGTGACACGATTGCAGATCGACCGGCACGCCAAGCCGTGTCTTGAGAGGCGCGAGATCGTCCAGGAGCTTGTCCTCCACCGAAAAGCCTGCCTGGCGCAGATGGGCGATCCAGGCCGAGCAGCAGCCGCAGCTCGGCGAACGAGTCACCGAGATCGGCGTGCCGGCGGCCGAGACGCTGGTGATGCCGATGACTGAAGCACCGAGCCCTCCGGCAAGGCCGATGAATTTCCTGCGGCTGAACGTCACGATTGTCTCCCTGGATGCGAAAGTATGGTGCTGCTCGATCATGGCGCGCTATCGATGGCGCCGCGCGAGCGGCGCGGCTTTCCCGCCTCGCCCTGTTCGAGATCTGCGAGGATCGGGCAGTCGGGACGCTTGTCTCCTGAGCAGCAGGACGCGAGGTGCTCCAGCGTCGCCGCCATCTCTTCCATCTCCTGGATGCGCCGGCGCAGATCGGCGATGCGCGCCAGCGCGATGCGCTTCACATCCGCGCTTTGCCGGCTGCGATCCCGCCAGAGCTGCAACAGCTCCTCGATCTCCGCCATCGAGAAGCCGAGATCGCGCGACCGCCGCACGAAACGCAACATGTGCACATCGGTCGTGGAGTAATCGCGGTAACCGGCTGCCGACCGGCCCGCCTTTGGGATCAAGCCGCTTTGCTCATAGTAGCGGATCATCTTGGCGCTGACGCCAGAAGCGCGCGCCGCCTCGCCAATGTTCACGCCGCGCTCCTTTCCAGGGCCGCAGATGCACCCGTCGATCCTGTGAGCTGCTGATTCGAAGCGCCATGCGCGCCCAGCGCAAGCCCCGGACGGAAGCGCCGCAGCCGCAGCGCATTGCCGAGCACGAACACGCTCGAGAGCGCCATGGCTCCCGCGGCCAGCACCGGCGAGAGCAGGATGCCGAATGCCGGATAGAGCACGCCGGCGGCGACCGGAATGAGCACAACGTTGTAAGCGAAAGCCCAGAACAGATTCTGCTGAATGTTGCCGATGGTCGCCTTCGACAGCGCGAACGCGGCTGCGACGCCTTTGACGCTCCCCGACATCAACACCACGTCGGCCGCCTCGATGGCGACATCGGTGCCGGTGCCGACCGCAAGCCCGACATCCGCTTCCGCCAGCGCGGGCGCGTCGTTGATGCCATCGCCGACGAAGGCGAGCCGGCCATAGGCTTGCTTGAGGCGCCGGACCGCTTCGACCTTCCCTTCCGGCGGCACCTCGGCGACGACCTCGTCGATGCCGAGCTGACGCGCAATGGCGCCGGCGGTGCGGGCGTTGTCGCCGGTGATCATGGCGACCTTCAGCCCCAGACCGTGCAATGCCGCGATCGCGTCGTGGCTCGTGGCCTTGATAGGGTCGGCGACCGCGATGATCGCGGCCAGCTTGCCGTCGATCGCCGCATAGAGCGGCGACTTGCCCTCGTCGGCGAGGCGGCTCGCGGTCGCCGCAAACCGTGCCACGTCGAGGCCAAGCGAGCGCATGTAGCGATCGGCGCCAATCTCCACGCGTGCACCGCCGGCATCCGCGGTGACGCCAAAGCCGGTGATCGACTCGAACCGGCTGATCTCCGGCAGGCGCAGGCCCTCCTGCGCTGCCGCATCCACGATCGCCCGCGCGATCGGGTGCTCGGACTTAGCCTCTACGGCGGCGACCCGCGCGAGGACCGCGCCGCGCTCGAATCCCTCGGCCACGTCGAGATCGGTGAGGACCGGCTGGCCTTTGGTCACGGTGCCGGTCTTGTCGATCGCCACCACCTTGGCATCCTTCAGCAATTGCAGCGCCTCGCCCTTGCGGAACAGCACGCCCATCTCCGCGCCGCGTCCAGTGCCGACCATGATCGAGGTCGGCGTGGCCAGCCCCATCGCGCAGGGGCAGGCGATGATGAGCACGGCGACCGCATTGACGACGGCGAAGGTGAGCGCCGGGTCGGGCCCGAAGATGAGCCAGATTACGAACGTCGCCGCCGCCACGGCCATGACCGCCGGCACGAACCACATCGTCACCCGATCCACCAGGGCCTGGATCGGCAGCTTCGATCCCTGCGCCTCCTCGACCATGCGGATGATCTGCGCGAGCACCGTCGCATCACCAATCGCGGTCGCCCGGACGCCCATCGCACCCTTCTGATTCACCGTGCCGCCGACGACGGTGCTCCCCGCCGCCTTGGCAACCGGGATCGGCTCGCCGGTGATCATCGATTCATCGACGTAGCTCTCGCCCTCAACGACTTCGCCGTCGATCGGCACGCGCTCGCCCGGTCGGACCTCGACCACGTCGCCAGCCACCACCTCGCCGATGTCGAGGTCGACGACGAGATCGGCGCGGCGGACATGGGCGATCCTCGGCTGCAAGCCGACCAGTCGCTTGATCGCCTCGGACGTCCGCCCCTTGGCGCGAGCTTCGAGGAAGCGGCCGAGCAGGATCAAGGTGACGATCACTGCCGCCGCTTCGTAATAGACGTTAACCGTGCCGGGCGGCAGAAGCTGAGGCGCAAAGGTCGCGACCAGCGAATAGAAATAGGCGGCAAGCGTGCCGACGGCCACGAGCGAGTTCATATCGGGGGCCAGCCGCGCCAGCGCTGGCAGACCCTTCGTGTAGAATCGCCGTCCCGGCACGACCAAAACCAGCGTCGTCAGCGCGAACTGGATGGTCCAGTTCGCCTGCATGCCGATGGTTCGCATGATCAAGTCATGGATCGCGGGCACGAGATGCGAGCCCATTTCCAGCACGATGATCGGCGCGCTCAGCACCGCAGCTACGGTGAGATCGCGCCTAAGGCCCGCGGTCTCCGCCTCCTTGCGCGCGACGGCCGCTGCATCCGGCGATCCGGCAGCGACGACGCGCGCGTCGTACCCGGCATCCTCGACGGCGTTGACGAGCAAGGCCGTGTCGACCGATCCCTCAATCGTCGCGCGCTCGGTGGCAAGGTTCACCCGCGCGGCCGCGACACCCGGGACGGCCGCCAGCGCCCGCTCAACCCGCGCCACGCAGGAGGCGCAGGTCATGCCTTCGATGGCGAGCTCGGTTCGTGTCGATGGCACGGCGTAGCCGGCATCTTCGACGGCGGCGACCAGGGCCCCATAGGCGATCGGCGCTTCACCCGTGACCTCGGCCCTCTCGGTCGCAAGGTTCACGCTGGCGCTCTCGACGCCAGGCACGGCCCTCAGCGCCTTCTCCACACGTCCCACGCAGGACGCGCAGCTCATGCCCTCGATCGCCAGACTCACTGCGGTTCTACCGGTAGAGACGTCCCTGACTGGCGCGTTCATGGCGCTATCCTTCCGCAACTGATGCAAATTCTGGACGGAAGGTGGGGCTTCCAACCGTGGGAAGGTCAAGGCCAAAAAAAGGTGCTCTCACCTCTTGACCTTCCCACGCTGGAAACCGCCATCTGAATTGGCATGAGAGACAAAAGGAGATTTCTCATGCAGTTCCACATCAAGAATATGACCTGCGGCGGCTGCGCCCGCAGCGTGACCAAGGCTATCCAGAGCGTTGACGCACAAGCCAAGGTGACCATCGATCCGAACACCCGGAAGGTCGATGTCGCTTCGCAGCGCCCGCGCGCCGATTTCGAGGCCGCGTTGCAGCGCGCCGGTTATCCGGCCGCTGCAGCCGCGTGACACTAAAGCACCCGGCCCGCCGGCGGGCCGGGTGTTCGTGGATTTTAAAGCCAAGCCCATCCGGAATTGGTCGCGGAACACGCCCAAGTGGTGTGGGGCCGCCGGATCAACGAAACAATCGTCTTTTCAGCGCGTTATCCTGCGGCACCCCGGTCACGGTGTCACCAAATTGACCGAACAAAAGGAAGCGGCCGATGAATAAGACAGAGCATCATCAAGGACAGACCCACTCTGGAAGACGCGCATACTGGATGCTCGGTCTCAATCTACTGTTGAGTCTCGTCGTGATGTACCTCGTGATGTACACGATGATCGATGGGTGGCGGGACTATCGCAACAATGCCAACATGCTTTACATGGCGCTTACCATGTGGGCTCCAATGGGTATACTGATGCTCGCGACGATGGCGGGGATGTATCAGGACGCGCGCACGAACATTGTACTGTATGTCTTGTTCGCAGTGGTGACTCTCGGCTCATTCTGGGCCACGCGCAGCCAGGCGCTAGTCGGCGACCGCCAATTCATCCAATCGATGGTGCCTCACCATTCCGGTGCTATTCTGATGTGCCGCGAAGCCAAACTCCAGGATCCCGAACTGATCAAGCTTTGTCAGGAAATCTCGCAAGGCCAGCGACGAGAAATTGAGCAAATGAACGCGATCGCGGCGCGCCTGCAGTGAGCGGCGTGACCAACGTCTAGGGCACTTTCTATAGGCTTAATCCACCTCTCTGCATTGATGGAGCACTTTGCCTAGACGCTCGTTTCCCCTTTCTTGCGGGCAGCGTTTTCGATGTCACGGACATGATTGCAAGAATCGGGTGACTTAGGTCACCGACGGCCGTTCCCGGCCGTGACAGTCTCTCTGCGTCAAGACTTCTCGTGGAGAGATAGCATGCGATATGCACCGTTTGCCTTCATTCTTATCATAGCGTCTCCAGCGCTGGCGGATCCGACGAGTGCGCGGGTCGGGACAAAAGAGCGAGAGAGGCACGAGTTCTACGACGTGATACGGAACCAGCCGACCTTGAAAAAGCCCTCACGAACAGATTGCGAAAGCCGAGGCACCCCATCGGCCCGGCACACAAAGTGGAGCGCTACGAAACCTTGCTAGGGCAGAACTATATTCATTTTCGGATCAGTGGGATGGTGCATCATATGCTCCAGACAAAGTCATTGAACAGGAATTCGGCTCACTGCGCGTGAACAGAAAGCCACTTGGTGAATTCCTCGATCTCTTTGGTCTGCGCATCGATGATCATCTGCGCCTTCTTTCTAGCGTCCTGATCCTTTCCATACTTGAGTTCAACGCGCGCCATGTCGATCGCGCCCTGATGGTGCGCGATCATTCCACAAGTGAACGCCACGTCGGTGTCTTTCGCAGAAATGCCCTGCATCATGGCCGGATGCATCTTCATCATCGCGTTCATAAACGCCTTATGAGCTTCGTCGACCTCTCCCATGGCCGTGTTATCCATATTCATGCTGTCCATTTTCATGGGCGATGAAGCGGTACAGGCGGCGGGCAACATGCTGTCCTGTGCGATAACGGCGGTAGTCGGAGCCATAGCGAGAGCGGCAATAACCAGAGTTTTGTGAATACTCATATGTGTAATCTCCATGGATTGATTACGCGCTGGAAGCAGTTCCCCAGCACGGAGCAGGCTTTTCGAACGGAGGCTAGTTTCGGGGCGGACGTTCGATGCGCGGGATACGCCCTCCTTCAAAGCTCGATTTTGGCGTTTGCCTAACGGCCGGCGAAGCGGTGAATTCCAGCGGTAGGGAAAACGGGCGGCAGGGCCGTCAAACAGTGCGAAAGACAGCAGCGGCCGGCGCAAGCCTGGCCGCGAGCGGCCGTGCCGTTACAACACTGCACCTTGGGACCAAAACCGACTGGCTTGAGCTTTGTTCCTCATCTGTGTCCCGTTTTCACAAGCTTGCCCCTATCGCTTACCAATCACGGGTGTATATTGCGCTGATGTCATCAGCCGATCAGGCCGGCCCACAACAGCTACCGTGGTTTGTGACAGGCTGTTGATTTCCACTGAGATCTGACCCTGCAGGAGCGGATTTTTCCATCGAGAAGTGACCCATGTTTTCACCACGTCTCACGCGGCACACGCGGGGGACAGCGGAGTGATCGACATGGAGTTATTGAGCGTCATCCGACGCTGGCATCATAGGGATCGTAGCTCGATCCGGGAGATATCCCGCCGCACCGGGCTCTCACGGAACACCGTGCGTAAGTACCTGCGAGCGGACAGCGTCGAACCCCGGTTTCACGTTCCGGACCGGCCGAGCAAGCTCGATCCCTATGCCGACAAGCTCGCGGCGATGCTGCGGGTGGAGAGCGGCAAGTCGCGCAAGCACAAGCGCACCGTCAAGCAGTTGCACGCCGATCTCGTGACGTTGGGCTATGAGGGCTCCTACAATCGGGTGGCGGCCTTTGCCCGCGACTGGAAGGCCGCCCGGTTGCGCGAGCAGCAGACCAGCGGCCGCGGCACCTTCGTGCCGCTGGCCTTTGTGCCCGGAGAGGCGTTCCAGTTCGACTGGTCTGAGGACTGGGCGATCATCGCCGGCGAGCGCACCAAGCTGCAGGTCGCTCACGTCAAGCTGTCCTACAGCCGCGCCTTCACTCTGCGAGCCTACCCGCAGCAGACCCACGAGATGCTGTTCGACGCCCATAACCACGCCTTCCGGGTACTGGGCGGCGTGCCGCGGCGGGGGATTTACGACAACATGCGAACGGCCGTCGACAAGGTCGGCCGGGGCAAGGAGCGCCAGGTCAACATCCGCTTCTCGGCCATGGTCAGCCACTTCCTGTTCGAGGCGGAGTTCTGCAACCCGGCCTCCGGCTGGGAGAAGGGGCAGATCGAGAAGAACGTACAGGATGCCCGTCATCGGCTCTGGCAACCCATACCGAACGTCCCCTCGCTGGAGGCCTTGAACGAGTGGCTCGAGACCCGGTGCCGGGAGCTGTGGTCGCAGGCCGGGCACGGCTCGCAACCCGGCTCGATCGCCGATGTGTGGGCTGAGGAGATCCGCCACCTGATGCCGATGCCGCGGCCGTTCGACGGCTTCGTCGAACACGCCAAGCGCGTTTCCCCGACCTGCCTCGTCCACCTCGAGCGCAATCGCTACAGCGTGCCGGCCTCCTTCGCCAACCGCCCGGTGAGCTTGCGTGTCTATCCCGACCGGATCGTTGTGGTCGCTGAGGGACAGGCCATCTGTGAGCATGGTCGGGTGTTCGCTCGCTCCCATGATCGCCAGAGCCGGACCGTCTATGACTGGCGGCATTATCTGGCCGTGGTCCAGCGCAAGCCCGGCGCATTGCGCAACGGCGCACCGTTCGCCGAGATGCCGCCGGCGTTCCGATCCTTGCAGCAGCATCTGCTCAAGCGGCCGGGCGGTGACCGCGAGATGGTGGAGATCCTGTCCCTGGTCCTCCAGCATGACGAGCAGGTCGTGCTCACGGCCGTCGAACTCGCGCTGCAAGCAGGCGTGCCGACCAAGACCCACATCCTCAATCTGCTGCACCGCCTGATCGACGGTACACCGCTGAGCACGCCGACGATCCCAGCTCCTGGCGCCCTTACGCTGACCACCGAGCCTCAAGCCAATGTCGAACGCTATGACGCCCTCCGCAGGGCCAGGGAGGCGCGCCATGCGTCATGATCCGGCCAGCGGAGCCCTCGTCATTATGCTGAGAAGCCTCAAGATGCACGGCATGGCGCAAGCCGCTGCCGAACTCATCGAACAGGGGTCTCCCGCCTTCGAGACCGCCATGCCGATCCTCTCACAGCTCCTGAAGGCAGAGACCGCCGAGCGGGAGGTGCGCTCGACCGCCTATCAGCTCAAGGCCGCCCGCTTCCCGGCCTATCGCGACCTCGCCGGCTTCGACTTCACCAGCAGCGAGGTCAATGAGGCGCTCGTGCGCCAACTCCATCGCTGCGAGTTCCTCGACGACGCGCACAACGTCGTCCTGATCGGTGGTCCCGGTACCGGCAAGACCCACATCGCCACGGCTCTCGGCGTCCACGCCGTCGAGCATCATCACAGGCGGGTCCGCTTCTTCTCTACCGTCGAGCTCGTCAACGCTCTCGAACAGGAGAAGGCCCAAGGCAAAGCGGGTCAGATCGCCGGTCGGCTCCTCCATGCCGACCTCGTCATCCTCGACGAGCTCGGCTACCTGCCGTTCAGCACCTCGGGCGGCGCCTTGCTGTTCCACCTGCTGAGCAAGCTCTATGAGCGCACCAGCGTGATCATCACCACCAATCTCAGCTTCTCCGAATGGGCTGCCGTCTTCGGCGATGCCAAGATGACCACGGCCCTGCTCGACCGGCTCACCCATCACTGCCATATCCTCGAGACCGGCAATGACAGCTTCCGCTTCAAGAGCAGCTCGGCAAAGCCACCCAAACCCACCAGGGAGAAGCCGCGAAACTTGACCGCAACCTAACCCCAAGACCACCATCAGCCCGGGTCACTTCTCACTGGAAATCCAGGGTCACTTCTCAACGGAAATCAACAGACAGGCCCAAACGAGACAGATTACCTTCTCATCGGGGCAGGCGTATTTCTCGTCACCGCCACCATGCTCGTGGGCGTCCTGTATCTAAGGCTACACCATCTGCCAGCTCATAAAGCTGCAGGTACGGGTCGGGTTCAGCTTCAACTGGTCTCCGTACTTACGCTTCTTGTGACGTTGCCCCCTATTTGCCCTCGTTCATAACTGGACTCTGTTCTCGCTCTGGTCCGTTCTGGACCGGGTTGCAAACTCGCTCGGGGTGAGGCCGCCAAGGCTCGTATGCGGCCGGTGGGCGTTGTAGTCCGTTCTCCATTCCTCGATCAGCTGGCGAGCGCTCGATAGATTTCGGAACATGTGCTCGTTCAGGCATTCGTCCCGGAAGCGGCCGTTCAGGCTCTCGACGAAGCCGTTCTGCATGGGCTTGCCGGGTGCGATGTAGTGCCACTCGACCCGGCTGTCTTCCTGCCATTGCAGGATCGCGCGCGAGGTCAGTTCGGTGCCGTTGTCGCTGACCACCATGAGCGGGCGGCCGCGAAGGGCGATGAGTGCATCGAGCTCCCGGACAACACGCTGGCCGGAGAGCGAGGTGTCAACGACGAGCGCCAGGCATTCGCGCGTAAAGTCATCGACGATGACCAGCACGCGGAAGCGCCGGCCATCGACGAGTTGGTCCGCGACAAAGTCGAGGCTCCAGCGCTGGTTCGGTCCCTGTGGCAGGGTCATCGGCGCCCGTGTCCCGAGCGCGCGCTTGCGCCCGCCACGCCGGCGCACCGTCAGCCGCTCCTCCCGATAGAGCCGGAACAGCTTCTTATGGTTCAGCGCAATGCCCTCGCGTCTCAGCAGGATGTGCAGCCGCCGGTAGCCGAACCGCCGCCGCTGGCCCGCAAGGATCTTCAGCCGCTCCCGGATCTCCACATCGTCTGATCGCCGCGAGGCATAGCGATAGGTCTTTGGAGCGAGCCCGATCAGGCCGCAGGCCCGCCGCTGCGAGTAGCTCTTCTCTTCGATCGCCCAGGTCACGAACGCTCTCCGCGATCCGGGCTTCAGAAGTTTTTTCCGAGCGCCTCGCGCAGCGTCGCGACGTCCAGCATCGATTCCGCCAGAAGCTTCTTGAGCTTACGGTTCTCGTCGTCCAACGCTTTCAGGCGACGCGCGTCGGACACCTCCATGCCGCCGTAGCGATTGCGCCAGTTGTAGAAGGTCGCGTCACTGATCCCATGCTTGCGGCAGATATCCACCACCGCAATCCCGGCCTGATGCTCCTTCAGCACGGCAATGATCTGTTCTTCGCTGAACCGGCTCTTCTTCATCTCCGTCTCCTTCCGACGGAGTCCAATTCAAACCGAGGACGCTTCAGGGGGCAACGTCACTTGCGATGTTCACTCACAATAATGCCTACTGGATCGCTGCCCTACTTCTCGCTCTCCTCCCCATCCCGGATTTCTTGTCGCCGCTCAAACGCATGTCCGCAGCGCTCTCCCAGATAGCGAACAGAAGGGGCACGACCCCGGCATCTGCCGGTCGGCCTGCTTCCGTTCAGGCTCCCGAGAGCTCCGCCGGCAGTGAGGGGACCGCTGCGCGTAGCCTTAGCGCGTAGCCGAACACAAATACGCTGGAAAGCGCCATCGCCCCGGCCGCGAGCATTGGGGGCAACAAAGTGCCGGCGCGAGGGTAAAGTGCTCCGGCAGCGACCAGTATCAGGCTCATTTTAGAGGCGACCCAAAAGAGATTCTGGCGTGTATTGCGCATCTTGCGAGCGTTGCGGCGGCACGGGTCGGGCAATGATTCTCGATTAGCATGATGGCCCTGTCTTCCGCCTCCTGCCACTGCGCCAGTGTACCCTTCGGCAGAGCGCACGCCAGCAGGGGTGCAACTTGTTCTGCAAGGCTTTCGCGCCCCATCATCGCTGCGTCGTAGCCGGCTCGCGTGTCATCCACCCTGCGGGTGGTGACCCCGCTGAGCGCCGCTCAGCGAGGCGGGTGCGAACGGTGTCTGGCCTTTGAGCGAATCCAAGCACGCCTGCGGACCTGGCTCGCTATCCCGTTTCCGTCTGTCATTGGCCGCAAGGGTGGGCTCTGCTGTCACTAGTTTGGAAGATCACGCCGGCGATACCTCTCGCATTGTGCGCGTAGATTTTCGTCGGCGCAGCCTTTGCAATTGCCCTTCGTTGACCGGCTGCTGCGGTCTTCCTTAGCCCAACCGGAACTCATCAAGGACCGCGAGATTCTGTTAAAAAGGATGAACGGCGGACCGCCGTTCATCCCGTCGCCTATGGTATCATTCCTTCCGGAAATTCCGTTAGAGCTGCAAGCCGCGACGGCTGCGTAACGATGATGCGTGGTCGGCATCTTGCAATGATCCCTAACTCGTGCATTCGCGCGAGTTCACGGCTGACAACCTCTCGCTTCGACCCTATACGCAGAGCAAGGTCTGCATGGGTTGGGACCGGGTCTATTACGTAGCGCCCATCTTCCAGGCGGGCCGATCGCAGTAAGCTGTTGGCGATACGCGCGCGCACCGAGAGCGCAGTCGTTTCAAAACATTGCTGGAAGGCGAGTTCGAGACGCTCCGCCATCTGACTGAGTGCCGCCATCGCGACTGCCGGCGAGAGAGTTGCCAATGTATGAAACTCGCAGGCTTTCATCCTCCACACCACGGAGTTCTCCATGGCGACCACAGAGGCAGCAACGCTCCGACCAGGCGACGGTCCGAGCGGCCGAAGCAATCGCCGGGTCGGCACTCGCTGCAAGCCACCTCCCATCCGCTGCGCGACACCATGACAACTCGTAGGCGGCCAGTGCGGACGATGAACACTTCGTTGAGCCGGCTGCCCTGCCTTAGAATGTGATCGCCGCATGGAACAGCAACCACGCTCGGGCTACACTTGCCGGCCGTATGTGTAAGAGCAGCGAGGACTGCTTCGGTGAGCGGCGCCTTCGCCGCGCTTTCGCGCCCCGCAATCAAAATCGGTCCTCCGCATCATCACCGGGTTCGGACGACACGCTGCAAGCTGTTCGGGTGCAGGTGGCGATCACGCGTCGGACGCGGAGGCCTTTACAATCGACCTTGAAGACGGAGACTGCGTCCGATTTGTAAGCTTCCTCGATGTTCGCCGCCGGACATTTGGCCGCCAGCAGCGCTGCACTGAGCGGCGCGTCGCTAGCGCTCGCAGGGCCGACCGTCGCAGTTCCAATAACAGCGATCCTTACGCAAAGCCTTAAGGTTCTGATGCGGTTGATGCGTCGAATAAGTGTGGATGTCTTCATGGCTGATCTCTGAACGCCCGGCATATCTGCGATGCTCCGATGCGGAGCGCAGGCGCGGGACTTCGCGCGCCGCGCGTGACGTTAGCCAAGCGGAGCGACGCGTAAGACCGCGGCCGGAATGCTGTCTGAACAGGACCGCACGCCAGCAGATGGCGTCGCGCGTCCCAGCGCTATCGGATGGGGAGTGCGACGGCGCGTGGAGGTCGCTCCAAGTCCATGGGGCCGAGACCCGCGCCGTCTTCGTCAGGCGCGCGCAAGACTGCTTTCAGATCGCGCTGAATCGCCATCGCATGGCTAGGTAGCAGCGGGATCCACAAGGCACATGCCACGCCGCTGCATTCATGCACATGGGACTTCGACTGGGATTGCCCGCTCCCACTCGTCTCGTCTGCATCCACGAGATGAACGATCGGATGCAAGGTCGAAAGCGCCACAATATCGACCGGCTTAGACGTCAGCCCGTACACGGCGATCGATGCGATGAACAACCAGCTCAGCAGCCGGTGTCCCCAATGTCTTGGCCGCACGGTGCCGAACGACGCCATCCCAACCTCTGCGATTTCGCGAGTGAGGCCAGTATCGTGATGGCTATGTCCGGATTGAGGCGATGCGCGTAGTTATTGGGCCCTTGGCCGTCGAAGGTGGCTGCAGACCACGCTATACGGCGCTCTCATGCGTCATCCGATCCACCGCGGACGCATGACTCAGTCGGACAAGTGGATGTACGAAGCCCGATCCCATGACCTTCGGGGACATAGCCGAGCTCGTCGCAGAGATCTCGAAAAGCGATCCGACGGCGTTCCTTCTCGAGCTCGGCGCTGTCGCAGCGCCGTTCGTGATCCTTGTCGGTAAGACCCTCCGGGCGACAGATGGGGCATGAGGCCATATGCACGACCTTCTCCCACGCCGCCAGCGCCTCGACATAGGCGCGATGAGCCGCGACCGTCTGCGACTCCAGGGACGATACGTGCTCTCCGTCCTGAACCACCCCGATGCTCCCCACTGGGATCGTGTCTGCGGTACGCCCCCGCAAACGAACCCTCTCTGACTCTTGGTGATCGGGGAGTTCGAAACCGTGCTAGACGGCCCTGTGGCCTTTAGTTCGGGAAGAACCTGTTGCATACGCCACAGGCTCCCCGACCATAAGGTCAAGGAGTTTGATGCCGTAACGGCCGGCACCAACCGCTAGCAGGGGTTTCGACGCCCCAGGGCAGCGCGTACTGCCCCATACGACTCATAACCGCTCGTTCGAGCGGCTTCTAGATGGTTTTCGTAAAGCTTCGCTTGCGACCACAGGATTGGGCGTCTCCCCTTCGGGGCCGGACTGGCGGCTGCGCCCCCCGCTGGCGGGTCTTCCCCCATTCGGGCAGCCATCCCTGACGCACATCGCGTGAATGAATTCGAAGGAGGCTCCCCCTTAAGCGCCACGCCCTTGACATCTGCCTCGTCGCTCAGAAGGTCCCGCCACAGGTCCGCCCAGCTCATCGACGCTCGATCTCGCCGTCGGCGAAGCGCGAAAAGAGGATGTCAGGCTCGCCCAACAGCACGATCCATGGCCCCGGCTCGCTGAGCCGGGGTAATGCCGCTGGCGCGATGCCCGATGCAAGGGAGGCTGTGCCGCGGCCGGGATCTCATTTTTAGACGACTTGTCAACGCGCCCTTGCATCCGGCACGCTTCGCGGCGGGCGGATGGCATTGCCGTCGCCATAGGGGCAACGGAGGGTCAGCTACAGAAAGGACCAGGCGGGAAGCGCGCCAGGTGAAGGATCATGGAGAAAAGCGAAATCGAGGAGTTGCGAGCCAAGGTGGGTTGCGCCGCCCTGCTCCAGCAGGGCGGTTGGAAGGTCGATTTGAAAGAGAGCACGCGGCGCGCCGTCAAGTACCGTCGCGATTCCCAGATCATTATCGTCATTCACAACGATCGCGGCTGGTTCGATCCCTTGTCTACCGCGAAAGGTGACGTGTTTGATTTGGCCGGGCATCTGGGCGCGCATAGCTTTCCGCAAGCCTGCGAACACGTCGCCGCGCTTGTCGGTTTTGTTCCGAGGCCGCCTGCGTGGGAGCGTGAGGTCCGGTCCACGCCGCTCGCGGCGGTAGCTGATCGCTGGCACCGGCGGGCGATCCCACGGCTCGGCTCCGAGACTTGGCGCTACCTCACCGAGGTGCGCGGCATACCCGACACGATTGTGATTGCCGCCGTCGGACAGGGCGCGCTCCGCGAGGGCCCTCGCGGCAGCATATGGGCGGCTCATTGCAGCGACGATGGCGGTCTGCTTGGCTGGGAAGAGCGTGGCCCTGAGTGGCGTGGATTCGCGACCGGCGGTGCGAAGGAACTGTTTCGGCTGGGTCCTTCGGCAGCGCCAAGGATCTGCGTCACCGAGGCAGCGATCGACGCCATGAGCCTGGCGGCGATCCAGGTTCTGAGGCCAGACACGCTCTATGTCAGCACCGGCGGCGGCTGGTCGCCCGCCAGTGAGGAAGCCATTCGCCGCCTGGCCAGTAGGCCGAATGCTCGTCTTGTCGGCGCGACCGATAACAATCGGCAGGGCGAGGTTTATGCGGAACGCATCCGGCAGATCGCTGACGAGACCGGCGCCTCCTACGCGCGAGCGCGCCCGCGCGCCGGCGATTGGAACGAAGACCTGCTCGTGCTTCTCGGCCGACTTGCACAAGAGCCCCTCGCGGCGGCCGGCTGATCATCCGAGGTTGCGAACCGGCGGCGGAAATCAGCCGGGTCCGATTTGCGCGGATATGAGATGAAGGCGAGAAGCCGAGGGCCGGACAGGAAATGGGTGAGCGCTGCCGCATGCCCGGCCGGCGCGTAAAGGGAGGCTCCGCCCGCTGCGCGGCCCTTGACCCGCCGGACCGGAGAAGCGGCTGCCCCGAAGGTGTCTTCAACACCCGAAGGGAAGGACGGCTCACCATGCCCATCTACACGATCGAGACCACCTACCACCTGCCGGTCTACCGCCACCGCTCCTATGAGGCGCCAAGCCTTGCCGAGGCCTGCCGCCTCGCGATCGAGGACGATGATTGGGAGAAGGAAACCCACGACTATGAATGCGCCGGCGAAACCTATGTCACCGGCGCCTGGGACGGCCGCGACTGCGCTTATAGCGGCCCATCACTGGCCGTGCCGTCGCATTTCGACGAGACCGTCCAGCGCAAGGCGGATCATTTCGAGATCCTGCTCGGCCTGGTCAAGGTCCTGGCCGGTGCGGGCGATGCGAAGCAGAGCGCTTATTGGGTCGAACGTGCCGCCTCAGCCGTCGCCAAGGCGGAGGCGATCCTTGCCGGCGCCCGCGACCCCGATCCGGATGCGCCGATGCCGCGGCCGCATATCCTGCTCTCCTTCGACGAGAGCGAGGTGCGCGCAACGATTGGCGAAAATATCGCCGGCGACGAGACCTTCGCCGCGCTCCCGGCCGATGCGATCGGCGACGATGATATCCATGCTGCTTGCGTCGCTGTCGCCGCCGCCGCCGACCTGTCGGAAGAGCGCGGCTCAGTGGTGTTCAGGGCCGCGCTGGCCGCGATCCGGTCGGTCGCGCGGCGCGCGATGGAAGGAAGGAAAGAAGGGGAACGGGGAAAGGAGAAATGACGTGCCGCATGCCCGGCCGGCGCGTCAAGGGAGGCTTCGCCCGCTTCGCGGCCCTTGACCCGCCGGACCGGAGAGGCGGCCGCGAAGGAGGGGTCAGAAGGGCTGAAGAGGATGGCGAACCGGAAGGGGGAGCCGCGCTCCGGCCCGACGAGGCTGAAAGGAGCCCACCATGACCCCCTCTTCGATCCGCAAGGTCTATCAAGGCGCTGCCGACCGCCGGCAGATGTTTCGCATGTTCGATCGGCACAAGCAGCGACCGAACCGCACAGACGATGACGCGGCCGCGCTTTACGCGGGCGAGTGGTTCGAGATCGGTGCAGCCGAGCACGACTACATGTTCGAGATCCTGCCGCCGCTGTGGATGCGCGGCGATATGTTCGCGATGCGCGAATTCCTCACCGGCAACATCACGAGCGTGTTCTTCGAACTGAGGATCGACGGCCGCGTCCGCTATTTTCACGCCTATTGCGATCTTGGCGACCGGAAGTCGCCCGAGCGTATGCGCGCAGCGATCATCGAGCGCGAGTCGCGTCCGGTCCGCGCCATGACGCGCGAGGAGCGCCTCGAGCACATCTGGTCGAGCACACACGATCCCTATCGTGGCTATGCCGACCGGCGCTTTCCCGCCGCAGAGCGCGGCAAGCGCATTGTCATCGTCTACGGCCAGGATCGGAGCCATGACTTCCGGCTGCTCGACCGGCTGACCGACGCGGATATCGCCGTGAAGCTTCCGGTGCATCTGCGCTACCTGCCCGACGCGATCGCCGCATAGGTGCCGCGATGTTCACCTTCTCCGTGACGGCAGTCCACGCCGCGATCACGCGCGGGCGCACCGACGCCCTCATGAATGGCGGCTTCCGCAATCCGCACTACGGCCTTGCGCCCGGAAAGGATGAAAAGCCCGGCGTCTGGCTGGTCGGCGACGAAGGCGTCTACATCATGTCCAACGGCAAGCTCGCCGAAGGGCAACGCTCCCTCGTCGTCTATGCCGAGGAGTGCGATCCGAAAACCAACCCCGACTACTGGCACTACAAGCGCCAGTATTTCGGCGGCGATGACGGCATCGATTATCTCGACGCCGAAATGCTCGTGCGGCTGATCGGGGCAATGCCCTTGGCCACGCACCTCACGATCACGATGACCGACGACAGCATGTCGATCACGCCGATCCGTCGCTGACCTCACGGACCGCGCAGCCCGTTCCCGCAACCTCTCGCGACCATCGCGCCAGCCGGAGTCCCCGGCGCGGTCGATGGCGCGCGCCTTCATCACAGGAGACCTATCATGGCGCACGACGATCCCTTCACTCTCGACCTCGTCGGCAACACCGCTCTCTCCTCGGGCCTCGGCCTCGGCGTGACCGCCTTTGGCGGCGCGTTCGCGAACGACGACGACGATGAGCCCGATCCCTCGACGCCCGCTCCGGCACTTCCGGTCGCAGCCACAGCACGCCCCATTCCACCGGCACGTCCCGCGCGCGGGACGAATTTCCTTCTCGTCGGCGATCGCCTGCTCGCCAGGACCTGGAAAGAGCGTGGGCGCGACAACATCGCCGCCATCCGGCTCGCGGCCGAGATCGAGGCCGATCAACGCCTTGCCACGCCGCAGGAGCAGGCGCAGCTGATCCGCTTCACCGGCTTCGGGTCGTCCGACCTTGCCAATGGTGTCTTTCGCCGGCCCGGCGAGCCGGATTTCCGCGAAGGCTGGCAGGAGCTCGGCTCTTCGCTTGAGGATGCGGTCGGCGAACTCGACTATGCATCGCTCGCCCGCTGCACGCAGTATGCCCATTTCACGCCCGAGCTGATCGTTCGCGCGATCTGGATGGCGTTGCAGCGTCTCGGCTGGCGCGGCGGCCGCGTGCTCGAGCCCGGTATCGGCACCGGGCTCTTCCCGGCGCTGATGCCGGAGGAACTGCGCGACATCTCGCATGTCACCGGCATCGAACTCGATGCGGTCACGGCGCGGATCGCCCGCCTACTCCAGCCGCGAGCACGCATCTTCACTGGCGATTTCGCACGGACCGAGCTGCCGGCCGCCTTCGATCTCGCGATCGGCAATCCGCCCTTTTCCGACCGAACCGTCCGATCGGACCGGGCCTATCGCTCCAAGGGTTTTCGCCTGCACGATTACTTCATCGCGCGTGCGATTGATCTCCTGAAGCCCGGCGCACTTGCCGCATTCGTGACCTCGCACGGCACGATGGACAAGGCGGATTTCGCCGCGCGCGAGCACATCGCCCGATCGGCCGATCTCGTCGCGGCCATTCGCCTGCCCGAAGGCAGCTTCCGCGCGGCCGCCGGCACCGATGTCGTGGTCGACCTCCTCTTCTTCCGCAAGCGCAAGATCGGCGAAGCCGCAGGCGATCCAGCCTGGCTCGACACCCAGGAGGTACGTCCGGCAGGCGAAGACGAGAGCGCGATCCGCGTGAACCGCTGGTTCGTGCAGCATCCCGCCTTCGTGCTCGGGACGCATGCGCTGACATCCGGTCCCTTCGGCGAGACCTATACCTGCCTGCCGCGCGCCGGCGAGGCGCTCGAGGGTCTTCTTCCCGGCGCGATCGCTCTTCTCCCGCAGGCGATCTACGACGGCGAGCCCGACGTCATCGATCCTGATCTCGACGAAGACGGCGAGCTGGCGGATCTTGCTTCTCCCTCCGATCGCCATGTGCGCGAAGGCAGCTATTTCGCTGACAAGGTCCACGGCATCATGCAGGTCCTCGACGGCAGGCCCGTCGCGGTCAAGGTTCGCAAGGGCCGCAGCGCCGAGGGCGTGCCCGAAAAGCATGTGCGGATCATCGGCAAGCTGATCCCGATCCGCGATGCGGTGCGCGAGGTGCTCAAATGCCAGGAAACCGACCGGCCGTGGAAGGATGCGCAGGTTCGTCTTCGCATTGCCTGGTCGAACTTCGTGCGCGATTTCGGCCCAATCAACTTCACGACCGTCTCGATGACCGAGGACGACGAGACCGGCGAGGTCCGCGAGACACATCGCCGGCCGAACCTGCAGCCGTTCCTTGATGATCCCGATTGCTGGCTGGTGGCCTCGATCGAGGACTACGACATCGAGACAAACACCGCCAAACCCGGGCTGATCTTCACCGAGCGCGTGATTGCGCCGCCGGCGCCGCCGGTGATCACCAGCGCGGCGGATGCGCTCGCCGTGGTGTTGAACGAGCGTGGCCGCGTCGATCTCGAACATATCGCCGAACTGCTGCATCGCGAATGCGAGGACGTCGTTGCCGAGCTCGGCAGCGCCATCTTCCGCGATCCGGCCGACGGTTCATGCCAGACAGCGGATGCTTATCTGTCGGGTCCTGTGCGCGACAAGCTCAAGACGGCCGAGGCGGCGGCCGCGCTCGACGCTGAGTACGAGCGCAATGTCACTGCGCTGCAAGGCGTCCAGCCCGCCGATCTCAGTCCGTCCGACATCACGGCGCGGCTCGGCGCGCCGTGGATTCCGGCCGCCGACGTCGTCGCTTTCGTCAAGGAGACGATGGGCGCCGACATCAAGATCCACCACATGCCCGAGCTCGCCTCGTGGACGGTGGAGGCGCGCCAGCTCGGCTGGATGGCGGCCGGCACATCCGAATGGGGCACCGATCGGCGCCACGCGGGCGAGCTCGTCGCCGACGCGCTGAACAGCCGCGTGCCGCAGATCTTCGACACCGTGAAGGACGGCGACAGCGAACGGCGGGTCCTCAACGTCGTCGACACCGAGGCGGCGAAGACGAAGCTGCAAAAGATCAAGGACGAATTCCAGCGCTGGATCTGGTCCGATCCCGACCGCACTGACCGTCTGGCGCGCGTCTACAACGACCGCTTCAACAACATCGCTCCACGCGCCTTCGACGGATCGCACCTGAAGCTACCGGGCGCCTCTGGCGCCTTTTCTCTTTATGGGCATCAGAAACGCGGCATCTGGAGGATCATATCGGCGGGCTCGACCTATCTCGCGCACGCCGTCGGCGCCGGCAAGACCATGACGATGGCCTCCGCCGTCATGGAGCAGCGCCGGCTCGGGCTCATCGCCAAGGCGATGCTCGTCGTGCCGGGCCATTGCCTCGCGCAGGCGGCGCGCGAATTCCTCGCACTTTATCCGAACGCACGGATCCTGGTCGCGGACGAGACCAATTTCAGCAAGGACAAGCGCCACCGCTTCCTGTCGCGCGCGGCGACCGCGACCTGGGACGCGATCATCATCACCCATTCGGCTTTCCGCTTCATCTCGGTGCCATCGGCATTCGAGCAACAGATGATTCAGGACGAGCTGGAGCTCTACGAGACGCTGCTGACCAAGGTCGAAAACGACGATCGCGTCTCGCGCAAGCGGCTCGAAAGGCTCAAGGAGGGCCTGAAGGAGAGGCTCGAGGCGCTGTCGACGCGCAAGGACGACCTGCTCACCATCTCCGAGATCGGCATCGATCAGATCATCGTCGACGAGGCGCAGGAGTTCCGCAAGCTTTCCTTCGCGACCAACATGTCGACGTTGAAGGGCGTCGATCCGAACGGCTCGCAGCGCGCTTGGGATCTATTCGTCAAGTCGCGCTACGTCGACGTGAAGAACCCGGGCCGTGCACTCGTGCTCGCCTCCGGCACGCCGATCACTAACACGCTCGGCGAGATGTTCTCCGTGCAGCGCTATCTCGGATATGCGGCATTGCTCGAACGCGGCCTGCACGAATTCGACGCCTGGGCGTCGACCTTCGGCGACGTCACGACCGAGCTCGAGCTGCAGCCATCGGGCAAGTACAAGCCCGTCACGCGCTTCGCGACCTTCGTCAATGTGCCCGAGCTCATCGCGATGTTCCGCTCCTTCGCGGACGTCGTCATGCCGGAGGACCTGCGCCAGTACGTCAAGGTGCCGGCGATCTCGACCGGCAAGCGGCAGATCCTCACCGCGAAGCCGTCGGCGGCGTTCAAGCGCTACCAGACGCTGCTCGGCGAGCGGATCAAGGCGATCGAGGAACGCGACCGCGCGCCCGAGCCCGGCGACGACATCCTCTTGTGGGTCATCACTGATGGCCGCCATGCGGCGATCGATCTGCGCCTGGTCGACCCGGACAATGACAACGAGGCCGACAACAAGCTGAACCAGCTCGTCGGCAACGCCTTCCGCATCTGGAGCGACACTGCCGAGCGCACCTATGTCCGCTCCGACGGCAAACCGTTCGATCTGCCCGGCGCGGCGCAGATGATCTTCTCGGACCTCGGCACCATCAGCGTCGAGAAATCGCGCGGCTTCTCGGCCTATCGCTGGATCCGCGACGAGCTCGTCCGCATGGGCGTGCCGGCCTCCGAAATCGCCTTCATGCAGGATTTCAAGAAGTCCGAGGCGAAGCAACGTCTCTTCGGCGACGTGCGCGCCGGCAAGGTCCGCTTCCTGATCGGCAGCTCGGACACGATGGGGACCGGTGTCAACGCGCAGCTGCGCCTGAAGGCCTTGCATCACCTCGATGTGCCGTGGCTACCGTCGCAGATCGAGCAGCGCGAGGGCCGCATCGTGCGCCAGGGCAACCAGCACGACGAGGTCGATATCTTCGCCTATGCGACCGAGGGCTCGCTAGACGCGCAGATGTGGCAGAACAACGAGCGTAAGGCCCGCTTCATCGCGGCGGCCCTTTCCGGCGACACCTCGATCCGCCGGCTCGAGGATATGGGCGAGAGCCAGGCCAATCAGTTCGCGATGGCCAAGGCGATCGCGTCGGGTGATCCGCGCCTGATGCAGAAGGCCGGCCTCGAAGCCGATATCGCACGGCTCGAACGGTTGCGCGCTGCCCATATCGACGATCAGCACGCGGTGCGCCGCCAGACTCGCGACGCCGAACGCGACATCGAATATTCGACGCGCCGCATCGGTGAGATCGGCGAGGACATCGCGCGTCGCATCCCGACCTCGGGCGACGCCTTTACCATGACGGTGACGGGCGACACGCACGCAGAGCGCAAGCCCGCAGGCCGGGCGCTCCTGAAGGAGATTCTGACGCTGGTCCAGCTTCAGCAGGAGGGCGAGAGCGTGATCGCATCGATCGGCGGCTTCGACCTTGAATATAGCGGCGAGCGCTTCGGCCGCGATGGCTACCGCTACACCACGATGCTGCAGCGAACCGGCGCCGACTACGAGATCGAGCTGCCGGTGACGGTGACGCCGCTCGGCGCGATCGCCCGCCTCGAGCACGCGATCGACGACTTCGAGGGTGAACGCGAGCGCATGTCCCAGCGCCTTGCCGATGCCCGGCGGCGGTTGGCGTCCTACGCATCGCGCGACGGCGGTGAATTCGCGTTCGCGAGCGAGCTCGCCGACAAGCGCCGGCAGCTCGCTGACGTGGAGAAGGCTCTGGCGGAGGATGACGGAAGCCGCGGCGAGATGGCGGTGGCCGCCTGAAATGTCAAAGGGAGAGGAAAAGAAGGGAGAAATGCCCGCTCGCAGATCGGGCGGGCCGTCGACGCTGAAGCTCAACCGCCGCCTGCGCGATCCCGGCCCGTCGTCCTGCGCAGGGCTTCAGCCCTGCTGGTCCTGCCGGGCAGGGATGCTCGGCCGCAGTTGCACCGGCCCGTCCGCTCCGCGGGCCGGGGGATGTCTTCGGGAAGAAGACGAGAAAGGGCCGGGAAGCCGGTCCGCAACCCCAAAAGGAGCATTCCCATGCAACTCATCAAGGTCGATCCGCGTGCGCTGAAGGAAAATCCCGACCCCCTGCGCCAGACGAAATCGACGCCGCAGGCCGACGCGCTGCTGCTCGCCACGATCAAGGCGGTCGGCATCGTCCAGCCGCCTGTCATCACGCCCGAAGCCGGCGGCGGCAACGGCTACATCATCAATGCCGGACATCGCCGCGTGAAGCAGGCGATCGCGGCGGGTCTCGAGGAAATCGACGTGCTCGTCGACGAGGCGTCGAATGACAACGGCGCCATGCGATCGATGGTCACGAACATCGCCTTCGATCCCATGAACCCGGTCGATCAGTGGCGTGCGATCGAGCGCCTGGTCGCGCTCGGCTGGACCGAGGAGGCGATCGGCGTGGCGCTCGCGCTTCCCGTGCGCCAGATCAAGAAGCTGCGGCTGCTCGCCAACGTCCTGCCGGCGATGCTCGATCACATGGCCAAGGGCGACATGCCGAACGAGCAGCAACTGCGCACGATTGCGGCAGCTTCGCTCGACGAGCAGAAGGAGGTCTGGAAGAAGCACAAGCCGTCGAAGGGCGATCCGCAGGTCTCGTGGTGGAGCGTGGCGCAGGGGCTGCAGAAGACCCGCATGTATGCGCGCCATGCAAGCTTTGGCGACGATCTCGCCCAGGCCTACGGCATCCAGTGGGTCGAGGACCTGTTCGCTCCGGCCGACGAGGACAGCCGCTACACCACGAATGTCGAGGGCTTCCTCGGCGCGCAGCAGGAATGGATGACGGCGAACCTGCCCAAGAAGGGCGTCATCGCCGAAACCACGAACTGGGGCGAGGTGAAGCTGCCGCCGAAGGCCGAGCGCGTCTACGGCAAGCCGACGAAGTCGGACTGCACGGCGATGTACCTCGACCGCGACGGCCGCGTGCAGACCGTCCACTACCGCATGCCGGCGGCGAAGAAGCCGAAGGCCAAGGGCGCGACCGGCCCGGACAACGCCGCGGACGACGTCGGCGAGGTGTCGAAGCCGCGTCCCGACGTGACGCGCAAGGGCGTCGAGATGATCGGCGACTACCGCACCGATGCGCTGCGCGAAGCGCTCGGCCGCGCGCCGATCGAGGATGATGCGCTGATGGCGCTACTGATCCTCGCCTTCGCCGGACAGAACGTCTCGGTGACGACGGGGAGCGGCGGTGTCTATTCCGGCCACAGCCGGCTGGCGAAGAACGCTGCGGTGCTGTTCGACGCCGACGGCAAGCTCGCCTTCGACATGGACACGCTGCGCGTTGCGGCCCGCACCATGCTGGTCGACGTCTTCTCGTGCCGGGAAAACGCCACCAACAGCGGCATCGTCGCGCGCATCGCGGGCGAGATGATCGGCGCCGACGCATTCCTGCCGAACATGGGCACGGAGGATTTCCTCTCGTGCCTGTCGCGGCCGGCGCTCGAAGGCTCGTGCAAGGACACGCCGGTCCTGCCGCGCCAGCGCGTGAAGGACACGCGCGCAGCTCTCGTCGAGCATTACAAGGAGGGGCATTTCGTCCATCCCAACGCACTCTTCGCCCCCGATCCGGCGAAGCTGTCCGACTGGCTGTCCTCCCGCGCGGTCGCGGCTGACGAGGACGAGGCAGACGAGGATATCGCCGACATCGGCGAGGGCGGTTTCGACGAGGACGTCGAGGCCTTCCGCGAAGCGGCGGAGTAGCGCCGCATCCCACCATTTCGAATGGTTCGCCGCCGCCGGCCTCCGGCGGCGGTGTCGTTTCCACACCCGCGCAATCCAAGGAGGACACCATGTCCGCGCACACAATCTTCGACAACGCACCGATCGGGTCCATCGTCGCCTGGTCGGATGGAACGCCCCAGCCGCCGGCGCGCTTCAACAAGAAGCTGGCCGCCTGGCAGACCAGCAACAGTCGCGGCCGGCTGATCCGCAAGCAGGGGGCGCGCGGCGTCGGCAACCTCTCGCTCTCGGCATGCTTCACCCTGCACGAGGCCGACCACGGGGCCGGCGGGGTCATTGCGATCCGCGTCCATCGGACGTTCTCGCTCGACTCGCGACTGGCCTTTACCATCGTCGAGCGCCCGTCGATCGGATCGTTCCGCGTCCTCGATCGCGCTGGCGACGACGCCGAACTGGTCTATCTCGCAGCACACGAGACCGACGCCCGTGAGTGGATGACGCGCCACGGCTATCCGCGTGCCGTGCTCCAGGAGGTGACGGCCGACGAGGTCGGCGCCGACATCGTCGAGGGGAGGACCGCGGCATGAACGCCCCCTCTCCTGCCTGTCCTCAGACCGAGACCCCCGGATTTCCGGGGGTTTCTTTCGGCCGAAGCGCCGACGGCATGCCCGTCGCGCTAGTCGGCGACACGGCGTTCGCCATGTCGATGGCGCGCGACGATCGGCACTATCTCGTTACCGCCTGGCGCCTTGCGCGTCCGATGGGCGAGTGGACGCGCGGCGATTTCTACGGGCACTCCGGCGAACTCGCCGACGAGGCGGCGTTTCGCGCGCGCGTGCTCGAAAATGCCGAACATCAGCGTGAGCGCAAGATGCTCGGCCGTGTCGAGGAATATTCGCGTGCCCACACGCCGTGGGGTACCTCGCAGGGTGCGACGATCTACGCCGAGGGCGTCACGTCGCACTCGACCGCCGGGCACGGCGGGTTCAAGCTCTCGGCCGAGCGAAACCGCAAGGTCCATCGCATGCTGCGCTCGGCCGGCGGATGGTACGAGGAAGATGCCGAATGGGCGATCGTCGCGATCACCTTTCCGCATCTCTTCACCGCCTTCGAGCGTCGCTGTGCAGAGCGGACCATCAAGGACAGCTGGCCCGACGGCTGGGAGACGATCTTCGGCACGATCCTGATGCCGGGCGAATCGCACGAGAAGGATCGCCGGGCCTTCGAAGCGGCCCATGTCCACGACTGGATCGTGATCTCGGCGATCACGTCGAAGCAGGTCGCGGGCTTTGTCGAGGTTGTCGCGACGCCGGGCGGCAAGCGGGGCTTTGGGACCGAGGAGCGCCGCTTCCTCGTCCCCTCGGACGAATATCGCGTCGGCCGCTTCGGCTTCGTGGTCGATCCCGCTCGCCACCACGTCTATGGCGGCGAGTCGGATTTTATCGGCTTGCAGGCAGGGAGGGCGGCATGACCCCCTCCTCCGATCGTCGTCATCTTCTTCACCGCATGGAAGAGGCGCAGCGCCAGACGCAGCGCCAGCTCGACATGATCGATCGGCAGATTACGCGGAGGATGACCGCGCTGATCCCGTCGCTCGGGCGCAAGCAGGGCGGCTATCGTCGTGGCAAGCCGCCGGATCCGGGTACCTTTCTCGAGCGCTATCGAGCGAGCCTGGCGGCGCTCACCGCGGAGCGCCAACCGGAAATCGATGCCTTGGCCCGGAAGCTCGCGAGGCGGGACCATGCAATCGAGGCGTTGCGGCAGCGCCTCGGTATCGATCGTGACGGTCGACCCGCTGTCCGCCACGAACACGCCGGCACGACGATGGACCATCATGACGCCGGCCCGGCATCGGCGTTGTGGCCGGAAGCCGGCGCTTCGATTTCACGATGATCGGCATCCGACAGCGTGCTGGTCGAGAGGGAGCCCGCGCCGCCGGCACGGCGCGCGCCGGCCATCGTCAGCGGCGCGTGAGGCAGCGCGGGCTTTCGCTCCCTCACGCTATCCGGTCGACGCCGGGGCAACGTTGGAATCACCGTGGCCTGCGACGGCGTCGGGTACTCAGCCGAGAATGTCCATCGCCGGCGGCTCCGACACTCCCGGCGATCTCGCCGATGATTGAATCCATTCGCCTCGTGAGAACCTCCGCTCGGGCCGTCGGCGAGACGACAGGCGCTGGTGTCGCACGCGCGCTCGCAGGCGCAGGCGGGAGAGATAACCGGCCGTCTGCGATGAAGTGCCAAGACGTTGCGAAACCGGCCGGACGGTCCGGCGGGTGTCATGCGTCGCGGCCGGCGGCCTGGTGATGGGGTGCGGCGGGGGGACATGAGGTCCTTGCCTGTCGGTTTCGCTTGTTGTTGGCCGTTCCGGCCCGCCGGCCTCCCCTCGGGTTTTGTTGCGCTCTTAAACCGGCGGCCGGTCGCTTCAAGGCCGCGTGCCGCGCCGCGTTGCGGCCGGAGCTGCCGATCTCGACACAGCGGGCCCGCGCGCCGCGCGAGGGCTGGAAGCCCTGGTTGCGCGCAAACCCACTGCGCTCGATCCGGCCGCCCCGGACCCTGAAGCGCCCGTCATTCCGCCGGTTTCGGTCGATCGCACCCGAAGGGAGGACCGGCAGGAGCCGATCCGGGCCTTCAGGCGAACCGAAAGAAAGGAAGTTCTCATGACCAAAGCCGCTCGCACCCAACGTCAGCCCGCGAAGGTCGTCCAGCTCCGCAAGAGCACCACGCTCGAAATGGTCAGGCTTGCCTGCCCCGACGCCGCCCAGGCGACGCTCATCTCCGAGAGCTTCGGTCTTCCCGTTCTCGACAGCGACGGGATCCGCGAACTCCATCAGCGCATGATCGTCGAGACGGCCGACAGCCTGAGCGAAGGCCTCGGCGAGAGAGCGATGCAAATTCATCTGCAGCGGATCGTCGGCGCCTATGTCGGCTCCGCGCACGGCGCCGGCCAGTTCTACAGCCGCGCGGTGACCGAAGCCCGCGACGCGACGGCCAAGGCGTCCAACGACCTGCGCGACGAGGACCTCGACGGTCCCGTCGGTTTCGACAGCACCGCGCAGCGCAAGCGCGAGTTCGCCGCGGACATGGCCTTGCAGTCGCACGCCCTGCGCATGGCGGCCGAGGGCGCCGTCGCTGCCTATGAGCACGTCGTCGGCGAGCGCTGGAAGCCGTTCGAGCGGCCGGTCGAAAATCCCGGCCACACGCTCGATCGCAAGGCGGCCGAAACCCAGTTGGCCGCCTTCGGCTGATCGCACCGGGCGAGGCTTCGGCCTCGCCCGTCTTCGATACCACGACGCTGGGCTGGCCCCGATGGGGCCGGCCCCTTTTTCGTGTCGCTGTCGCGGCCGCGGCGCACGACGACTGCGACAATCGCCATGCGTCCGCTCCTCAAGAAGATGGAATGGAGAAAGTGAGCCGGTGCGCATCGCGACACCCGTCCGGCTTTTGGTCCTGCCAGGGCCGGGGCACGGCGCAGCGGCTTCGCCGCCCTCCACTTCGTTGCGGCCCAAGGGTGCGCCGCTCCCCTGAATTCCCTGGCGATGGACCGCCGTGACGGGGTCGCGATGGGCGCGACCTCCAAACGGAGGTTCATGAAAATGACTGAGAAGAAGGACGGTTCGCGCGCCGACGTCTATGCGCGCATCACCGATCGCATCGTCGCGGATCTTGAAAAGGGTGTCCGGCCCTGGATCCAGCCGTGGAGCGCAGGACACGCGGGACGGCGCATCACAAGGCCGCTGCGCCACAACGGCGAACCGTACAGCGGCATGAACGTGCTCCTGCTCTGGTCGGAGGCGCTCGCGCGCGGTTTCACCTCGCCGACCTGGATGACGTTCAAGCAGGCGATCGAGCTCGACGCCCATGTCCGCAAGGGCGAGTCAGGCGCGACCGTCATCTATGCGAGCCGGTTCACCCGGACGGAGAACGACGGCAATGGCGGTGAGGTCGAACGCGACATCCCGTTCCTGAAGACCTATTCGGTCTTCAATGTCGAGCAGATCGCCGGACTGCCCAACCACTTCTACCGGCAGCCGGCGCCGGCGAGCGATCCGATCCAGCGGATCGATCATGCCGATCGCTTCTTCGCCAATACTGGCTCGGTGATCCGGCATGGCGGCGCGCGGGCCTTCTACGCGCCGTCGACCGATCACATCCAGATGCCGCCGTTCGAGACGTTTCGGGACGCTGCATCGTACGTGGCGGTGCTGAGCCACGAGCATGTCCACTGGACGGCGGATTCGCGCCGCGTCGGGCGCGACCTCAGCCGTTATGCGAAGGATCGCAGCGAACGCGCGCGCGAGGAGCTCGTCGCCGAAATCGGATCTGCGCTGATCTGCGCCGACCTCGGCATCGTGCCCGAGCTCGAACCGCGGCCCGACCACGCAAGCTACGTGGAATCGTGGCTGCAGGTCCTGCAGGGCGACAAGCGCGCGGTCTTCCAGGCCGCCGCGCACGCGCAGCGCGCCGCCGCGTTCCTGCATGGTCTCCAACCGACGGAAGCCGCAGCGCGGGAGGCAGCGTGATGCTTCACGTTCCGCCTGTTTCTGGGGAGGGGCTTTCGCCCTACCCGATCCGCTTGCGCGTGCTCTCGCTCGGCGCCGGCGTCCAATCGACGACAATGGCGCTGCTCGCAGCCCATGGCGAAATCGGCCCCATGCCGGATTGCGCGATTTTTGCCGATACCGGCTGGGAGCCTGCCGCCGTCTACGAGCACCTCGATTGGCTCATGTCAGGAAATGTCCTGCCCTTTCCCGTGCACGTCGTGTCGGCCGGCAATATCCGCGACCATCTTCTTGCCGCCGGCGAGGGCCGTCGATGGGCATCGATTCCGGCGTTCACCCGCACGGTGCGGCCGGCCGGCACGCGCATTCCCATCCTCGACGACGACGAGGGCGAGCTGATCGAGATCGGCGAACGCCGCAGTGCGGCCGACATTATCTCGATCGGCATGATCCGCCGGCAATGCACGACGGAGTTCAAGATCGTTCCGATCCGGCGCAAGGTCCGCGAGCTCGCCGGCCTTGCCCGTAAGCGCTCGCCCTCCTTCCCTGTCGTCGAGCAATGGATCGGCATCAGCACGGACGAAGTCATCCGGGCCAAGCCGAGCTTCGAAGCCTGGCAGATCAAGCGCTTTCCCCTGATTGAGCGACGCATGTGCCGACAGGATTGCATGGCGTGGCTGCGCCGCCATGGCTATCCGATCCCGCCGAAGAGCGCGTGCATCGGCTGTCCATTCCACGACAATGCGCGCTGGCGCGACATGCGTGATCACGATGCTGAGGCATGGGCCGATGCCGTTGAGGTGGATCGCGCCCTGCGTTCCGGTCTTCGCGGCATCCGTGGCGATGTGTTCCTGCATCGCTCGTGTGTGCCACTCGACCTTACCGATCTGTCGACCGCCGCCGATCATGGCCAGCTCGACCTTTTCGGCAATGAGTGCGAGGGAATGTGCGGCGTCTGATCGACGATCCTCACAGGCGCGAGATCGCCGACGCAGCTAGCGCCACATGCCGCGCATGCGTGCGCCGACGTCGACGCGCACTCCGCGAACGTCCCGCCGCGCCGTCTCGGCCGCCGCGGCGGGCCAGCCCTTGCACTCGAACTGCACCAGCAGCGCGGCCGGGATGAAGCGCGTGCGCGACGCATAGACATGGCGATCGCCCTGCGCATTCTGATTGTGCGTGAAGAAACGCTGCGGCGTGATGAGGTGCAGGCTGTCCTTGGCACGCGTCATCGCGACATAGAGGAGCCGTCGCTCCTCCTCTATTTCTTCCTTGCTGCCGACGCCGAGATCGATCGGGATGCAGCCATCCACCGTGTTCAGCACGAAGACATTCTTCCATTCCTGCCCCTTGGCCGAATGGATTGTCGACAAGATCAGATAGTCTTCGTCGAGATGCGGCACGCCGGGCTGATCGCTGGTCGCATCGGGCGGGTCGAGCGTCAGCTCGGTGAGGAAGCGCTCGCGCGAGGCGTAGCCCGACGCGATCTGCTCCAGCTGCAGGAGATCGGCGTTGCGGATCGCCGCGTCCTCATGAATTCGCTCCAGGTGCGGCTCATACCATAGCCGTGCAGCCTCGATCTCGGCCGGCCAACCCCCTGCGCCGGACCGGAGCTGTTGGAGCAGCGCTACGAAGCCGGTCCAGTCGTCGCCCGATCGCGCCGGTGCGGGGATCGAAGACAATGCGGCGATCGGCTCGGCTTCGCTGGCCATTCGGTCGAGCACCCGCTGGGCCGAGGTCGGCCCGACGCCCGGAAGAATCTGCATCAGGCGGAAGCCCGCGACGCGATCGAGCGGGTTCTGCACGAAGCGCAGCACCGCCAGCATGTCCTTGACGTGCGCGGCGTCGAGGAACTTCAGTCCCCCGAATTTGACGAAGGGTATGTTGCGTCGCGTGAGTTCGACTTCGAGCGGGCCGCTGTGATGCGAGGCGCGAAACAGCACGGCCTGCTGCTTCAGCGCGACGCCCACCTCGCGAAATTCAAGGACATGATCGGCGACATAGCGCGCCTGTTCCGCTTCGTCGCGGACCGTGACGAGCCGCGGCCGGTCGGCCGACTGGCGCTCGGTCCATAGGTTCTTGGTGAAGCGCTCGCTGGCAAGCTCGATCACGCCATTGGCGGCCGAGAGAATGGGCTGCGTCGACCGGTAATTGCGGTCGAGCGTGATCACCTCGGCAGGTGGGCTGAACTGCTGGGGAAAATCCAGGATGTTGCGGATGGTCGCGGCACGGAACGAATAGATGGACTGCGCGTCGTCGCCGACTACGGTCAATCCCCGACCGCCCGGCTTCAGTGACAGCAGGATCGAAGCCTGCAGCCGGTTGGTGTCCTGATATTCGTCGACCATCACATGGTCGAAGCGATCGCCAATGTCGTCGGCAAGCGCCGGCTCGCTCGCGAGCTGAACCCAGTAAAGCAGGAGATCGTCGTAATCGAGGACGTTCTGCGCCTGCTTCGCCTCGACATAGGCGGCGAAGAGTTCGCGCAGCTGCTTCTCCCAGCCCGAACACCACGGGAAGGCCAGTCGCAGGACATCGTCGAGCGGCAGCTCGGCGTTGACGGCGCGCGAGTAGATGGACAGGCAGGTGCCCTTGGCGGGAAAGCGGCTTTCCGTCTTCGAGAAACCGAGCTCGTGCCGCACGAGGTTCATCAGATCGGCCGAATCCTCGCGATCATGGATCGTAAAGGCGGGATCGAGACCAATCTGCTCGGCGTAATCGCGTAGGAGCCTTGCTCCGATGCCGTGGAAGGTGCCAGCCCAAGTCAGGGCATCGCTCATCACGCTTCCGTTGCCGTTCATGACACGATTGCAGATGCGCTCGACACGCCGGGTCATCTCGGCGGCCGCACGACGCGAAAACGTCATCAGCAGGATGCGGCGAGGATCCGCGCCACCGACGATCAGGTGCGCGACGCGATGAGCCAGCGTGTTCGTCTTGCCCGAACCGGCGCCGGCAATGATCAGCAGCAGGTTTGCAGCCGTCGCCTTGCCGTCAACGACGCCGTGCTCGACCGCGCGGCGCTGTTCCGCGTTCAGGCTATCGAGATAGGCGACGGCAGCGGACAAGTTTCGAATCACCTCCTGTTTCGGTGTTTGCACGATCCCAGATTCCTGTTTTGTTCGCAATTGCAAGATGATGGGATCGCCCTGCGGCTGCGTCACGAACCGTGAATGCCGATGGTCGGGTTGCATGTCCCCGGTCGGTTCTGAGGGCACGCCCACGTCGTCCTCGATCAGGCATGTCTGACCGAAGGGCATCGGCGCTGTGGCGCCGCCTCGATCGTCACACCCGCAACGGCCGGTCGCGACTTTCTTCCCCTCCCGGCTGCGCCGTCATTCCTCGCGAGCAACAAAGTCGCGCCCCGGCCGCCCTTCACGCTGTTGCGGCCCCGTGGGTGCGGGCCGATCGCCTCCGGTCTGTCGACCGCCATCGAGGTCGCGATAGGCGCGGCCCGGAACCTGAAAGGGACACGACAATGGCGACCATCGGCACCTTCACCTCGAACGGCAACGGCTTAGGTTGCGTGCACGGAAGTGTCCTTTAGCGCGCTGTCTTGTGATCCTGGCACGCAGACGTCCGGGTCAAGTGTTCCCGCAGCGTAGCGAGGACAGCACTTGACGCGGCGGCGACGCCACAAGCTTTTCCATGGGGTGCAGGACAAGTCCTGCACCCCTGCCACGTGGCGAACGGGAGAGCACGAGGGGAACCCCTCGCATCTATGAGAAGACTCGCGCCGTAGGCGCTCCGCTTATCTTTTCTTCAGGTGCTGTCATTTGTCAGTTTCATCGACGGTGTAACCACTTGGACGATGTCGATGTCCTTTTGCGCCTCCGGGTGCCTTGCCTCCGGAGAGCAGGATGGTTTCGATCGTGCGGGCGGTCGCCGGTGTTGACGGGATTCCGAACGGATTTCCCATTTTGCTCGACGCACGGATGTCGATCGTCGAGCCGGCCTTCAGCTATCTGCTCGAGCTTTCCACAATCCCCGGCCGCTCTCATGCGACGGAGACGCTGCGGACCTACAGCGAGCATCTTCATGACTGGTTCGACACGCTGGAACAGAGCGAACTGGATTGGCGTCTCGCCAATGAGGGGACGATCGCAGCTTACCGCAACAGGATGCTGTCGGCGCCAAGCCCGCATACGGGCCGTCCCTATGCCCGTTCGACGGTCAACGACCGCGTCCGGACGGTCTGCCGCTTCTATTCATGGGCGCATCGGCGCAGGCTGATCGACGCGCTGCCGTTCGACTATATCGACGTGTCGCTGCGATCGGCGCGCCGACAGGGCATGCTGGCGCATCTGGATCATCGTCCGCCTGTTGTGATGGCGAACGTCCTGACGATCTCGGAAGCCGAACGGCTGCCGCGTCCGCTTCGCGTCGATCAACTCCAATGCCTGTTCCAGCATCTCGATCCGCCCTATGGCCTGATCGCCGAGTGGGCATTGGCGACCGGCATGCGCCGCAAGGAGCTTTGCGGCTTGCAGCTTCATCAGGTGCCGGAGGTCGCCCATCTCGATGTCGATCAGGCTCCGCTCGTGAGCATTCCGCTGACCATCACCAAGGGCGACCGGCCGCGATCGGTCTATCCGCCCTTGCGATTGATCGATCGCACCCACTGGTATGTCGGAGAGGAACGCGCTGCTCTCGTGAAGCGCCTGCGCAGGGCTCAACCCGGTTATCGGGTGCCGGCGGCACTTTTCCTCAACAGCAAGGGCAAGCCTGTTTCCCGAGCGAGACTCTCTGCGGCGTTCGGCACGGCGTTCCGCGCGGCAGGGCTTATCGGGTCGGGGCATTGGCTGCGCCACACCTTCGCGATGACGATGCTCGTGCGCCTGCAGAAGCAGGCGACGACGGCGCCCGACCTCAACCCGTTGAAGATCGTGCAGGTCCTGTTGGGTCACGTGTCGATCCAGTCGACGGCCATCTATCTACGCTGTGTCGAGCTTCACGCCGACACGCTCGCCGAGAGCCTTGCCTATCTCTATGGCGAGCTGGTGCCCCATGACCGGGCGTAGGAGGAGTGCGATCGACCGCCGGCTTCCGGTTGCCGCGATGGGGCTGGAGACCTCGGTATCCGCGTTGAGCACCGACACGATCGTTTTCGTAGATGCGTGGGGCAAGCCCGATCAGCGGTTCGATCCCGGTCAGTTATCCGGCCTGCCTGCCGATCTGCGCCGGCTCCTGGTTGACGCCTTCCGTGAGTACGGCGCCGGCCAGCAGCCGGCCACGCGTCGAACGACCTGGGGAGCTGCCCGTCGCTTTGCCCGCTTCGTCGCCGACGACGGCATGATCGAGACAGCCAGCGATCTCGATACCGCAGCCCTTGGCCGCTACGTGCTCTGGCTCAGGAAGGAAGGCGCATCACGTGCACCACGCGGCGCGCATGCCGTCGCCTTCGATGTCCTTCGGCCCTTGCTCATATGGTGCCAGCGCAATCGGCCGGGCGGTCTCGCGCGCGACCTGGAGATTCCCTGGAACCCGTTTCCCGGCAGGAGGACACACCAGCAGCCGCGGCGGCGGCTTCCCGCCGATCAGATCAAGGCGATCCTACGCGCCTGCTACGAGGAGATAGCCGAGGCTTGGGGGCGGTTTCAACATGGGCAGAAGGTCAGGCAGCGTCCCGAGCTTCCGCCGAAGACGCTGCGCGGCCAAGGGCTCGACCGATGGATATGGCGGATCAGCCGGATCGAAGGCGGCCTCATGCCAGACACTGCCGTCCTGGAGGAGCACGGCATCAAGTCCAGCACGTTGGTCAGGTTCTGGGGCGGTTCGCGCACCATGTCCCAATATTTCCACATCACCACCGACACGCTGGTGCCGTTCTTTCTGGCGATCGCCATCCAGACCGCCGCCAATCCGGAGCCGCTGCGCCATATCCGCCGCGACTGCCTCGTTCCCCACCCGCTCGACGAACATCGCGTCATCGTCGACTGGAACAAGGCCAAGACCGGAGCCCGGCTCCAGAAGGCGCAGCGCCGGTCCTTCGATCGGCGTCGGCGATACGCCGCTCCGAACCTGATCGAGATGATGCTGGCCTTGACCGAACCGATCGTTGCGACGGCGCCACCCGGCGAGCAGGATCGGCTCTTCCTGACGCGCAGCATTCATAAGGAACCCATCCGTCGCTCGCTGCGCAGCCGCACCGAAGTCATCGAACACTCGGTTCTCCGGCGAGCCATCCTCAGATTCATAGAGCGCGCCAACCGCCGTATCGAGGCGTGGAACACCACCCATTCCGACAAGCCCCGTGAGCCGATCGCCGGATTTGCTCCCGCGCTGTTTCGCGGAACCGTGGCGACCGAGCATTACCGCGCGTCCGGCGGCGATGTTCTCGCAGCGCAATCGATCCTGAACCATGCCAGCGCTGCCACGACCGAGACCTATCTCAAGAGCGAGGAGACCACGCGCCTCCAGCGCCAGACGATAGCCCGCCTGCAAGACCTGATGATCGCCTGGGTGCGCGGGCCTGACAGCGAGCCGGCGCCGGTCTCTGGCGAGGCTCGCGCCACCGTTCTCTTCGGCCACGATTGCCTTGCACCTGTCGTTCCTGGTCGGGATGGCACTGAACGCCTGTGCCCGCGCTTCGGCGGATGCCTCGCGTGCCCCGGCCTGGTCATCCCGGTCGATCGGGAGCATCTCGCGCGCATTCTTGCTGCCATCGATCGGTTCGAGCAGGCCCGCAACCGGCTCGATCCACGGCGCTGGAACCTCCTCTACGCACCATCATGGCGTATTCTCACCCAGGACATCCTCCCGGATTTCCCCTCGGATATGCATGAGGCCGCACGCACGCTCGCTGCCAGCATGCCGGCCCTGCCGGAGCTGGAGTGATCATGCCAGCGCAAGCGCAGAACCTCGTCCGTTTTGACCGCCCGCAACGCGTATCGTCACGGTCGCTTTGGGCAGACCCTCAATGGCATTTCGACAGCACGCGGCCCGACCTGCGAACCCATCAACTCTTGATCGATTGGGCTTTCGAACTGCCTGACGGCAGCCGTTTCACCGATCCACCGTGGGGCCGGTGGCTGGAGGACGCACGCACCTTCATTTGGTCGCTTCACGTCGATCCGCCGCCAGGGCGTCGACAGGCGCGGGCAAGGTCGCTCGTCGCGACCGCGCTCAGGCTTCGCGCCCTGATCCGATGGATGGCCGAGCAGGCGATGCGCAACTTCGCCCAACTGGACCGCGATACAGCCGAACGGTTCATGCAGCACGTGGCAGGACGACGAACTCTTGCAGGAGCTCCGATCAGGCCCGGCACCAGGCACGACTACGCCAACCTTCTTCTCGCCCTCTATCAGCAACGGTCCAGGCTCGCTTTTGCGCCTCCCGAGCATCCCTTCGGTGATGAGCGCGCCAGCCGGTTCTCCGGGTTCAGTCGTCATACGGTCCAGCGCTTGCCCTTCACGCCGGACGCCATCGCCGTTCCACTTGTCTCGGCTGCGATCCGGTTGATCGGGCAGCCAGCCGACGACGTCATTGCGCTGCGCGACCAGGCCGTGCCGTTTCGCATGGACGATCAGGGCCGTTCCTTCTTCACTCACCGGCAGGCCGTCCGCGCGCTCGTGTCGTCGTTTCGCTTTTCTACCATCGAGGGTGAGCACACCCCCTGGCATGCACCGCTGACCCGGACCAAGGATCTTCGCCTGCTGGTCAACCGGATCCAGGAGGCTTGCTTCATCACCATCGCCTATCTGGTCGGCGCACGGGTCTCAGAGATCCTGACGCTGGAGGCGAACTGCATCGAGGAACATCCATCCGCGGATGGCAGCGAAGCCTTCGCCTACCTCCGCGGTCGGATATTCAAGACCGCCGCCAGCGAGGCCGGAACACCGCATCTGTGGCCGGTCCCGCCGCCTGTCCTGCGCGCCATCGAGATTCTGCATCGCCTATCGGAGCCTTTTCGCGCCGACGCGGGCCGACCCGAGCTTTGGCTCTCTCTTTCCGGCAGCGGCCTCGTCGATCGCCGAGCTCCCGAGGTCATGACAGCCAGTTCGCTCATCGTCCGTCTGAACAAACGGTTCGCTCCCTTCATCGATCTGCCTCACAATGACGATGGCTCACCCTGGCATCTCACCACACATCAGGGCCGCAAGACCTTCGCCCGCTTCGTCGGCAAGCGCGACCGCACCGGCCTGCACGCCCTCCAGCATCATTTCGGGCACGTGACCCGCATCATGACCGACAGCGCCTATGTCGGCACGGATTTCGATCTCGGTGAGCTCGTGGACGCTCAAACCCTCGAAGAGACCCGCTCCGCTCTCGAGGAACTGCTCACCGCCTCGCGTCTCGGCGGCAAGGCTGGACGACTGCTGTCGTCGCGATCGCGCTTCCGGGGCCGTACCCGCGACGGCGAACTTGCCGCCTATGTCGATTTCCTGATCGAGGACAGCGGCATGCGGCTGGGCGTCTGCGATTGGGGCTATTGCGTCTATCGCGCCGAGACCGCCGCCTGCATGGGTGACGAACGCGGCCCGAACCCGCTCTGGCGCACCGAGAGCGCCTGCGTGAGCTGCGCGAACTTCGCCGTCACCGAGCGCCACCGGCCCGTCTGGCAAGCCCGGCTCGAGCGCAATCTCGCGCTGATTGCCGACCAACGGATCGACGGAGCGAGCCGTGCACTCGCCAACACACGTATTGCCGAGTGCGAGCGCATTCTGTCCGATCTTTCCGCAATAGAGGGTCCCCATGGCCAAGCCGCCAGCCGCAAACCCGCATGATCGGCGCATGGAGGCGACGGCCGAGAAGCTGCGCCTCGCTCTCGAGCGCCTGGTCGGAGGGGCCGGGCAGCGCTCCAGTGCATCGATCGCGCGCCTGACCGTCGCCGCACTGGCACGCGAGGCCGGCCTCAGTCGCAATGCCATTTACGCCAATCACCGCGATATCCTCGACGATCTCACCCGAGCCCGCCAGCGGCAGCGCGTGCCCGACCGGATCGCCACCATGGAAGACAAGATTACTGAGCAGCGCGGTGCGATCGACGACATGCAGCAGCGGATCCGACAGCTCGCGACCGAGAATGCCGGGCTCATGCGGCGAGCCATCGAGGCGGAACGTCGCGCCGACAGGGCCGAGCGCCGCAGCGCTCAGTTGACGAAGGAGGTCGACGCCGTCCGCCGCCCGACAGTGCTGCGATCGTCAGATGGGGACACGGCGCGACGCTGATGCCGTGACACCCCCCGCTCATGCCATGCGGCCCATCGCCATGCGCCGGTAAGCTGATGCCGCAGGTGCAAAGTAGCGAGACTCGTCTTCCTTCTTGTCGCAGTGAACGGCCTGGGCGTGATGCACGGTTGCGCCTGATCTCGGCATGTCGTCATCGTCCGGATATCGGCGTCATGAGCCAGGATCTCTCCTTCGAAGCTGAATGGGGTGCGTCCACTGCGGCCTTTCTTGCTGGCGTATCTCACACCGCGTCCGGCTACTGCGCAGCCCGACCTCGATCCCGCAACAGCGCGATGCCGATCTTCTTCCCCGCCGTGCTCGGCTGACGCCTGCGCGCGGCTTCCTCGCGAGGCAAGAAGCCCGGCTCTGCGCCGCCTTCCACTGCGTTCCAGCCCTTCGGGTGCGGGTCGGTCGCCCGGTGTTCTCCGATCGCCATCAAGGCCGCGGTGGTCGCGACCTGATACAGCAAAGGAGAAGTTCCATGGCTCAGATCGGCACGTTCACCCGCAACGAAGACGGTTCGTTTGCCGGAGTTATCAAGACGCTCAACCTCAACATCAAGGCCCGCCTGGTCGTGGCCGAGAAGGAAAGCGACAAGTCGCCCGACCTTCGCGCCCTCGCGGGCGCCATCGAGATCGGCGCCGGCTGGAAGAAGACCGCCAAGGAGACCGGCCGGGAATATCACTCGGTCAAGCTCGACGACCCGAGCTTCCCCGCTCCGATCTACGCCACCCTGGTCGAGAGCGAGGACGGGTTCGCCCTCTTCTGGTCGCGCTGAGGCAGCCCGACCCTCGGACGCGGCGCTCCACCTCGGGGCGCCGCGATTCGGCAAAAGGGCACCTTGAACGTGTCATCCAACAAATAATGAAGCGACATCAACGACTTCCGCTCAAAATGACAGTTGACGGCTGACCTAAAACGGCTTTACCGGGTCGATCCGCACCCTGACGCTCAACGTCAAGGCCAAGCTGGTCCGGATCGAAAACCCCTCCGACAAGGGTCCTCACTTCCGTATCCTCGCCGGCACCGTCGAACTCGGTGCCGCCTGGCAGAAGACCGCCAAGGACAGCGAGCGCGATTATCTCTCGGTCAAGCTGGACGATCCGAGCTTCCCGGCTCCGATCTATGCCACTCTGGTCGAGATCGACAGCGAGGAAGGCTTCCAGCTCATCTGGTCGCGGCCCAACCGCGACTGACCCGCTCCCAAGGCCACGCCCGAAAAGGCGGGGCCTTTTTCGCGTCGCGCGGCCGCCTCGCTTCGCGGCAAGGTCATCGCCGCTCTTGACTCATGCCTCCTGTTTGGAGAACAAATAGAGAACATGATGCAAGAGCCATCCCAGGAGGTCAAGGACCAGCTTGCGGCCGGAGCCCGCCATAGAGTCGTTGCGCGCGCAGATCGAGAAGATCGAGGGTCGAACCCTGCGCGCGAAATCGGTGCTTCCTTTCGGAATTGCCGAGGTCGACGCGCGACTCCCCGGCGGAGGGCTAGCGCGCGGCGCTCTTCATGAGATTGCGGGCGGCGGATTTGGTGCCGTCGACGGCGCCGCCGCCGCCCTGTTCGCCGGCGGCATCGCCGCGCGGACGAAGGGCAAGGTCCTGTGGTGCATCACGCGTCCAGACCTCTTTGCGCCGGCGCTTGCGCAGGCAGGATTGCCGCCGGATCGCGTGATCTACGTCGAGGCAGGCGACGACAAGGCGATCCTCGCGTGCATGGAGGAAGGCCTCCGGCACGGCGGGCTGGGCGCCGTCGTCGGCGAGGTCGCCCGTCTTTCCATGACCGCCTCCCGGCGCTTGCAGCTCTCGGCTGAAGGCACGGGGACGATCGGCATCGCCCTTCGGCGCTGGCGGCGCCAGACTGAGGCCGCCGATTTTGGACAGCCAACCGCGGCGATGACGCGCTGGAGGATCTCGGTGCTGCCCTCGGCGGCGCTGCCCGTTCCTGGTGTCGGCCGCCATCGGTGGCTTGTCGAGTTGATCCGCGCCCGCGCGGGCGAGAGTGCAGATTTCGAGTTGGAGGCTTGCGATGACACGGGTTGTCTCGCTCTTCCTGCCCAGCTGGTCGACCGATCGGCTGCGGCGGAAGGCCGGCGACGCGGCGCCTCCGGTTGAGGCCCCGCTCATCCTGATCGGCCGGGAAGGAAGCCGGCGCGTAGTGGTGTCGGCGGATGCCGCCGCGCGGGCGGCTGGCTTGCGGCCCGGCATGCCGGTCGCCAAGGCGCAGGTCCTCGTCCGGGAGCTGCTCATCCAGGATGCCGACCCGATCGCGGATTCCGAGGCGCTGGAGCGCCTCGCTTTGTGGGTGCTGCAGCGCTTTGCCCCGATCGTCGCGGTGGATGGCGACGACGGGATCGTGATCGACACCACGGGCGCCGATCATCTCCATGGCGGTGAAGAAGCGATGCTCGATGCCCTGATCGGTCGCCTTGCCATGTCCGGCATCGCCGCGTGCGCCGCCGTGGCCGACAGCTGGGGCGCCGCGCATGCCTTTGCCCGTTACCTTGCCAACCCGGGCTTCGTGGCGGCAGCCGGGCATGGGCCGAACATGGTCTCCTCGTTGCCGCTGGAAGCCCTGCGTCTGCCTGCGGCGATAAACCACGATCTGCGCGTGCTCGGCTTTCAGCAGGTTGGCGATCTTCTGGCGCAGCCGCGCGCACCGCTGACGCTTCGCTTCGGTCACGAGCTCGGCCGGCGGCTCGACCAGGCGGTCGGGGCGGCGGCGGAACCGATCGATCCAGTCCGGCCAGCCGATTTGATCGAGGTCCGGCGCAGCTTCGCCGAACCGATCTCCGCGGCCGAGACAATCGCGCGCTACATCGGCAAACTCGTCGTTGCGCTCTGCGAACGCCTCGAGGAAGCCGATCTCGGTGCGCGGCGGCTCGACCTTCACCTTCGGCGCGTCGACAATCAGCGCCAGGCGATCCGTGTCGGCATGGCAATGCCTGTGCGCGACGTAAAGCGCCTCACCCGGCTTCTCTGCGACAAGATCGAAACCATCGATCCGGGCTTCGGCATCGAGCTCCTTTCGCTCGTCGCCAGCAGCACCGAACCCCTGGTCCGCAAGCAGACCGTCAGCTCGCTGATCGAAGAGGCCATCCCCGACGTCTCCGATCTGATCGACACGCTCGCCAACCGCGTCGGCGAACGGGCCGTCTATCGCGCGGCGCCGCTATCCAGCGACGTGCCCGAGCGCGCCGTCGCCCGCATTCCGGCAATGGCGCCCGACACCGGCGCCATCTGGCCGGGCCATTGGCCGCGGCCCGCGCGCCTGCTGCAACGCCCCGAACTGATCGAGACCGTCGCGCTCCTGCCCGATCATCCCCCGGTCGCCTTCACCTGGCGCGGCATTCGCCGCCGTGTGCGCCGGGCCGACGGGCCCGAGCGCGTGTTCGGGGAATGGTGGAAGCGCGATGCCGAACTCGCGACGGTGCGCGACTATTTCAGGGTCGAGGACGAAGCCGGCGAGCGGTACTGGATCTACCGTGCCGGCGACGGCGAGGATGCTGTGACGGGGTCGCATCGCTGGTTCGTGCATGGGGTGTTCGGATGAGCACCCATCGCTATGTCGAGCTCCAGGTCACATCGCATTTCAGCTTCCTGCGCGGGGCATCGTCGGCCGACGAGCTCTTCGCACAGGCAGCGATCCAGGGCATCGAGGCGCTTGCGGTCGTCGACCGCAACAGCCTTGCCGGTATCGTTCGCGCACACGAAGCTTCGAAGGCAACCGGCGTGCGCCTGATCGTCGGCTGCCGCCTTGATCTGTCCGACGGCATGTCTCTCCTGGTCTATCCGACCGACCGAGCCGCTTACGCGCGGCTCTGCCGGCTGCTCTCGCTCGGCAAGCGGCGCGCGGGCAAGGGCAAATGCAGCCTCGCATGGGTCGACGTGGTCGCCTATGGCGAGGGTCTGATCGCGGTGCTCGTGCCTGACATGGCCGACGACGATTGTCGCCTTCACCTGCGCCAGCTGCGCGATGCCTTCGCCGACCGCGCCTACTTGGCGCTGACGCTCAGACGCCGGCCGAACGACCAGCTCCGGCTTCACGAGCTCTCCAATGCCGCTGCCGCGGCGAAGGTCCGTACCGTCGTGACCAACGACGTGCTCTTTCACGAACCCGATCGCCGGATCCTCCAGGACGTCGTCACCTGCATTCGCCACAACGTCACGATCGACGGGCTCGGCGACCGCCGCGAACGACATGCCGATCGCTATCTCAAGCCGCCAGAGGAGATGCACCGCCTGTTCACCCGCTACCCGCAGGCCCTGGCGCGCACGCTGGAGATCGCCGAGCGGTGTCGCTTCAGTCTCGATGAGCTGGCCTATCAATATCCTGAGGAGCGTGACGATCCTTCGCTTACGCCGCAGGAGACGCTCGAAAAGCTGACCTGGGAAGGTGCGGCGTTCCGCTATCCCGAAGGTTTGCCCGATGAGGTGCGCGCCGCCCTTCAGCACGAGTTGCGCCTGATCAAGAAGCTCGACTATGCGCCGTATTTTTTGACGGTGAACAGCATCGTCAGGTTCGCGCGCTCACGCGACATCCTGTGCCAGGGACGCGGCTCCGCCGCGAATTCCGCCGTCTGCTATGTGCTCGGGATCACCTCGATCGATCCCGGTCGCAATGACCTGCTGTTCGAACGCTTTGTCAGCGAAGAGAGACGCGAACCGCCCGACATTGACGTGGACTTTGAACATGAGCGGCGGGAGATCGTGATGCAGTGGGTTTTTGAAACCTACGGTCGCGACCACGCGGCGCTGTGCTCCACCGTCATCCGCTATCGGACCAAAGGGGCGCTGCGCGACGTCGGCAAGGCCCTCGGCCTGCCCGAGGATCTGATTTCCTCGCTCTCCGGGCAGGTCTGGGGCTGGTCCGAGGACGGCGTGGAAAACAGCCATGTCGAGGCGCTCAATCTCAATCTTGCTGATCGACGGCTGCGATTGACCCTGGACCTGGCGCGTCAGCTCATGGGCGCGCCACGACATTTGTCGCAGCACCCCGGCGGTTTCGTCCTCACCCACGACAGGCTCGACGATCTCGTCCCGATCGAGCCTGCGAGCATGAAGGACCGCCAGGTCATCGAGTGGGACAAGGACGACATCGACGCGCTGCGATTTATGAAGGTCGACGTCTTGGCCCTGGGCATGCTCACCTGCATGAAAAAGGGTCTCGACCTCCTCGCGCATCACAAGGGCATCGAGCTCGACCTCGCGACGATTCCCGCCGAGGATCCCCGCACCTATGCGATGATCCGGAAGGCCGACACCCTCGGGACATTTCAGATCGAGAGTCGCGCGCAAATGTCGATGCTGCCGCGCCTCAAGCCTCGCACCTATTATGACCTGGTCGTTCAGGTGGCGATCGTTCGGCCCGGTCCGATCCAGGGCGATATGGTCCACCCCTATCTTCGTCGTCGCGAAGGGCGCGAGCCCGTCCACTACCCCAAGCCCGAGCTCGAACAGGTGCTCGGAAAAACACTGGGCGTACCCTTGTTCCAAGAGCAAGCGATGAGGGTCGCGATTACTTGCGCGGGGTTCACGCCGGGCGAGGCCGACATGCTGCGCAAGTCGATGGCCACGTTCAAATTCACCGGCGGCGTCTCCTCCTTCAAGACTAAGCTGATCGACGGCATGGTGGCCAACGGCTACGAGCGCGCCTTCGCCGAACAGACGTTTCGACAGCTGGAGGGGTTCGGCTCATATGGCTTCCCGGAAAGCCATGCCGCATCGTTCGCCTTGATCGCCTATGCGAGTGCCTGGCTCAAATGCTGGCACCCGGATGTATTTTGCGCGGCCTTGCTCAATAGCCAGCCGATGGGCTTCTACGCGCCGGCTCAAATCGTCAGGGACGCGATCGAGCACGGCATCGAGGTGCGCCCCGTCTGCGTCGCGGCCTCGCGATGGGATTGCACACTCGAGCCGACCGGCGATGAAGCGCGCTTCGCGGTCAGGCTCGGCCTTCGCATGGTGCGGGGCCTTGCCAATGCGCATGCCGCCCGCATCGTCGCTGCACGCGGCGGTCAGCCCTTCGCGACGGTCGACGATCTCTGGCGCCGGTCCGATGTGCCGCAGGCGGCGCTTGTCCAACTCGCCGAGGCCGACGCCTTCCGGCCAGCGCTCCGGCTTGCGCGACGCGAGGCACTGTGGGCGATCAAGGCTCTGCGCGACGAACCCTTGCCGCTCTTCGTGGCCGCGGCGGCGCGCGATCACGGACCGAGCGCCGAACTCAATGAACCTGCAATCGCGTTGCGATCCATGAAGACAGGCGGCGAAGTCGTCGAAGATTATCATCATGTCGGTTTGTCGCTGCGCAGTCATCCGGTCTCCTTTCTTCGCAGCGACCTGCGACGCCGCAGGATCGTCGCCTGCGCGGAGGCGATGGAATCGCGCGACGGCCGCTGGCTCGAAACGGCTGGTATCGTCCTTGTCCGCCAGCGGCCGGGATCGGCAAAAGGCGTGCTATTCATCACGTTGGAGGATGAGAGCGGTATCGCCAACCTCGTCGTCTGGGCAAAGGTGTTCGAGGCCAACCGCCGCGCCATCCTGTCGGCGAGCATGATCGCTGTGCGGGGTCGCATCCAGCGAGAAGGCGAGGTAGTCCACCTCGTCGCGCAGCGGATCGTCGACCTCTCCGCCGAGCTGGCCAGCGTCGGGGAACGCGAGGCAGGCTTTCCCCTGCCCCATGGCCGCGGCGATCAGGTCCGCAACGGTGGATCTGGTCCCGATCCGCGCGAACAGCCGCCGAAGCCGGCGCGCACGCGCGACATCTACGTGCCTTTATGCCGAGTTCGGCATAACGGCACTTATCCCGAGCCGGAGACTATGCCGAGCAGGATGCCTAAGCCCCGGAACTTCCGATAGACCAAACTTGCTGACTCGGCATAGTTACACGTCTCCTCTCCACTGCAGCAACAGCAGTGGAGGAGACACATGCGTACCTACTCATTGGTGAGCCCCAAGCTTTGGAGACCTTTCGACAGTTGGCCCCATCGGCCATGCATTGATGTCCTGATCGCGTCGATGCAAGAGCATCACTACAGCCCCAAGTGCATCTATTTGACCGTGCGCATAGCCGGCTATTTCGTCGAGTGGCTCGGGGCTCAACAAGGCCAAGCCGGTGAGCTGGACTACACGGCCGTCGATCGATACGTCGCCCATCGCGCCGGCGCAGGCGAGCTCCGCAACGGCGAGCGGAAGGCGCTGAAGCGGCTGCGGGGCATCTTGCTGGACGCCGGGATCATCGCCGCGCCACTGCCGTCCGAAGATCCACGCGAGCGGCTTCTAGAACAGTTTCGAGCCGATCTGCAACGACGCGGTTATCGTGAGAAGTCGATCGCTTCTTATCTTTGGTTCTGTCGACCGTTCCTACAGGAGGTCTGGGACGCCGAAGTGGGTCTGACCCGGATTACCCGCGCCTCGGTGCTCGCCTATGTGGAGCACCGCGCCAGCGACCGGAGCACGACCACCGCGACCATCATGTGCTCGCGGCTTCGCATATTTCTCCGATTCCTGCACGCCGACGACCACGTTGACGAGGATCTGGCCGATTGCATTCCGTCAGCACGGCATGTGCGGCTCGCGGCGCTACCTTCCTTCATGAGCCCCGACCAGCTCACGTGTGTATTGGCGCATTGCAGCCGCGCCAGCGTGGCTGGCCGGCGCGACTATGCCATCCTCCTGCTCCTTGCCCGTCTCGGCTTGCGGGCGAACGAGGTCGCCATGTTGACGCTCGACGACATCGACTGGCGCTCTGGAGTCCTGCGCATCGAAGGTAAGGGTGGGCGCAAGGACAGCATGCCTCTGCCACACGAGGTGGGTGCGGCGATCGCGGACTACATCCAGCATGGCCGGCCCGCCTCGGCCGCCCGCGCCGTTTTCCACCGGGTCGACGCGCCGTGCGTACCCTTCGCATCAGCGACGCCGGTTATCCTGGTCGCGCGCAGAGCGCTGAAGCGTGCTGGCGTCACCGGCCTTGGGCGGCGACATTCCCATATCTTCCGCCATACGCTCGCCACCAGCATGATCCGGTCGGGCGCAAGCCTCACTGAGATCGGCGAGGTTCTCCGTCATCAGGAACCGGACACGACCCGCATCTACGCGAAGGTCGATGTCGATAGCCTTCGCCGCCTCAGCCTGCCTTGGCCGGGAGGTGCGCGATGAGCGAGCTCCACGAAGTCTTGGAAAGCTATCTTACGGTGCGACGCGCGCTCGGATTCAAGCTGGAGAGACAAGAGACACGGCTCCGCAGCTTTGTTACCTTTATGGATGCGCGCGGCGCAACGGTCGTCACGGCGAAGCTTGCAGTCGCGTGGGCGGGATCGCAATGCGGGCCTGCAACTTGGTCGTCGCGGCTATCAACCGTTCGGTCCTTCGCCCAGCATCTCACCAACACCGAACCGCGGACCGAGATCCCGCCATCAGGCATATACCCGCCGCAACGCCGGCCGCGCCCGTACATTTATTCTGATGCCGAGATCGACGATCTCCTGGCTACAATGCCGGCACTGCACCGCTCCGGCCTGCAGGGAAGAACATATCAGTGCTTTTTTGGGCTCCTGGCGGTCGCAGGACTTCGCTTCAGCGAGGCCGCCAACCTCGCGCGTCACGATGCCGATCTCGAGCAGGGCGTGCTCACCATCCGCGAGACCAAGTTCGGCAAGTCGCGCATCATTCCATTGCACCCGACCACGATCGATGCGCTCGCAGCCTATGTGGCCGAACGCGACGCTTGTCCGGTGCGGCGGAAGGGCCGTTACTTCTTCACCGGCGATCGCGGTGCCGGCCTCAACCACGCCAACGTGCACAAATCCTTCGCCGTCTGGACGCGCAGGGCAAGATTACGCTTGAAGCAACGCAGCGGACCACGCATCCATGATCTCCGTCATACTTTCGCAGTGCGCACCCTGCTGGGCTGGTATCATGACGGCGAGGATGTCGAGCGCCGCCTGCCAGCCCTCACCACCTATATGGGGCATACCCATCTGCGCGACACCTACTGGTACTTAACCGCGTCTCCGGAGCTGCTCGACCACGCCAGACTGCGCCTCGAGGCGCGCTGGGAGGCGACAGCATGACCAACCCTTTGCCAAGCCTCATCGAGCGCTTCTTCAATCAGCGGCTGATGCAACAGCGGAACGTCAGTCCGCATACGGTCGCATCCTACCGGGATACGTTTCGTTTATTGTTCAAGTTCGCGCGTGCCCGGCTCGGCAAGGCACCCTCCGATCTGGAGCTCACAGATCTCGACGCGTCGTTGATTGTCGCGTTTATGGAGGATCTGCATGTCGGCCGCGGCGCCAGCACTGCAACCTACAACCTCAGGCTCACCGCCATCCGGGGCTTCTTTCGGTTCGTGGCCTTCGAAGAGCCCGCCTATAGCGGTCAAATCCAGCGAGTCCTGGCCATTCCAGGCAAGCTCGTCACCAAGCGCGAAGTGCATTTCCTCGTGCGCGCCGAGATCGAAGCCATTCTCGCCGCCCCCGACCGGAGCACATGGCTTGGGCGGCGGGATTATACGCTGCTGCTCGTCGCAGTGCAGACCGGCTTGCGAGTAGCGGAATTGGTCCGGCTGGACCGAGAGGCGGTCAGCCTGGGCGTGGGTGCGCATATCCGGTGCCTCGGCAAGGGTCGCAAGGAGCGCGCGACACCGCTGACCAAGATCGCCCGGCTCGCTCTTCAGGCTTGGCTCGAGGAAGCACCACGCCGCAGGGCCGCGGCGCTTTTCCCGACCGTACATGGCGACAGGATGAGCGCAGACGCCGTGCAGTACCTCCTTGCCAAGCATGTCTCGGCGGCCGGTGAGCAATGTCCGTCGCTTCGCAAGAAGCGGGTCTCTCCGCACGTGCTGCGCCATAGCGCGGCGATGGAGCTGCTCGACGCAGGCGTTGACAGCACGGTCATCTCCCTGTGGCTCGGGCACGAGTCCACCCGCTCGACCCAGCCATACCTTCATGCGCATCTTGCGCTGAAGGAGGCAGCACTCGCCAAGGTCGAGCCGCTCACCGGCCAGCCCGGCGGGCGGTTCAAGGCGGATGACCAGTTGCTCGCGTTCCTCGACGCGCTCTGAGCTCAACTGACTCGATGATACTACGGATACTCCCGTAGGATCATCGAGGCGTTGGGAGGGTAATCAGATCCAGCGGCGCACCTCGCATCGGTAATCCCGATAGTCAGCGCCGAGATCCCGATCCAATACCTGCTCCTCAATGCGGACTTGGAGGTGCACGGCTATGATCAGCATGAGGGTCAAGGCGAGCTGAATGAGGCTCGGCAGCGCAATCAAGAGGCCAATGAAGAGCATCACCTGGCCGACGAACACCGGGTTGCGCGATACGGCGAAAGGCCCCGTTCGCACGATGCTGCCGAGCTGCCCCGATGCCGCCCCGATCCGCCAGGACCGGCCCATGTAGACCTGTGCATAGAGAGCCAAGGCGGCTCCGGCCAGGACGAGGACGCCTCCGACCAGATCACCAGCACGGCCATCGAGCGCGTCGTGCATTGGGTCGGCCAGAGCGTCGCCTGATAACGGCGCCGCCAGCGCATAAAGGGCGGCACCGACGAATGAGAGGCGGAACAGGAGCGCCGGGAGCGCTTGCTTCTCCGATCCCTTGCCGAACAGCCAGAGCGAAAGCCCCGAGGCCCGAGCCGCGCGCGCGGTCAGGATGAGGAACAGCGCCATATAGGCCAGGACGGCCGCGGCGCAGACGGTCTCGATCGCCGACATAAAGGCTTCTGCAGTTCGCCGATCAGGGATAGCTCGCGAACACTTCCGTCGATCCGTCATGGCGCACCAGCAGCACGTCATAGGGATCGGCGTCTGGTCCCGGCTCGCCCATGCCGGGTGAACCATAGGGCATATCCGGAACGGTCAGGCCGATCGCTTCGGGACGCTCGGCCAGCAGCCGGTCGATCTCGCGGGTCGGCACATGCCCCTCGATCACATAGCCCTCGATCATGCCTGTGTGACAGGAAGTGAGGCCCGGCTTTAGCCCGGCGGCGAGCTTCCTCTGCATTAGTTCGGCCATCGGCAGGTTCTCGATCTCGGCCGTGTAACCGTTCTCTTCGAGATGCTTCGTCCAGGCGATGCAGCAGCCGCAGCCGTTGGTGGACATCACCTCGACATGGCTTGCGGCGGCAATCGCCGTTCCGCCCAACATCAGCGAGGTGGCGAGGGCGAGCCCGGTTCTGCGAAGGAATGGCATGGCGTCTTCTCCTTGTGTTTAGGCGGCCGTCTCGGCCAGGCGCTGAAGTTTCTGCAGCTGGGTTTCCCGCGGCTCGTGCAAGTCGAGCGTTCCTGCGAAGTCGCCCTCGGCGTCGAAGAGGTAGACGCCGGCTGTGTGGTCCATGGTGTAGTTGCCGCCTTCAAGCGGCACCTTCTCGTAATAGGCGGCGAACGCCTTCGCGGCCTCGTCCGTCTGCTCCTTCGTGCCGCGAAGGGCGAGGATGCGGGCGTCGAAGGAGGTCATGTAGTTGGCCAGCAGCTCTTGGCTGTCGCGCTCGGGGTCGACGGTGATGAACAGCGGCGTGATCTGTTCAGCCGCGGGCCCAAGATCCGCCAGCAGACCCGTCAGCTCGAACAGCGTCGTCGGGCAGATGTCCGGGCAATGCGTGAAGCCGAAGAACACGAGAAACGGTTTGCCCTCCAGGTCCTCGTCGGTCAGCGTCTTGCCCCCATGCGTCGTCAGCTCAAAGGGGCCGCCGATCTCGGCAACGCCCGTAGCCGTGCTGGACATGACTGCTCCGGGTCGTTCCACGCCGGGCAGGATGCCGCTGAACGCCAGGAGCACGCCCCCGACGATGGCCACCGCGCCCCAGGCGGCGATCCGGATGATCTTCAACGCCCTCATTGCGACGCGGCCGCTCCATGGCCTTCATGGTTCTGAGGCGCCTCTGGAGTCGCGCCCATCGGCACGATTGCGAACTCGACCGCGACGTCACCGGCCTTCTCAAAGGTGAGCGTTGCCGGGAAGCGCCCGCCGTCCTTCAGCGGCTCGGCTGCGTCGACGAACATGATGTGGGCAGCGCCGGGCTGTAGCTCGAGGGCTTCGCCGGGCGCGATCGCAACCCCGTTCTCGACAGGTCGCATCCGCGCCACGCCATCGGTCATTGTGGACTCGTGAATCTCGACGGCCTCGGCCGCCCCCGAGGAGCCGCCGAGCAGGCGATCTGACTCGGTCCCGGTGTTGGTGATGGTGACATAGCCACCGGCGACCGGCGCGCCCGGCGGCGTCGCCCGTGCCCAGGGAGGGGCAATGGCGAGCGGCCCGGCCGTGTAGTCGTGGGCGAGCGCACCTTGCGCTGCCGCGGTCAGAACCAGCCCGAGCGTGAGGGCTTTCACAAGTATCGTCCATTCACTCCGATTGTCTTGTCTGTGGCCGCGCCCGCACCCGTCCGGCGGCTCGCCGAGGAGCCTTCGGCACGAAAGCGCAGGAGGCGCAGTGCATTGATGGTGACGAGCACGGTGGCGCCGGTATCGGCCAGGATCGCCATCCAGAGCGTCGTCGTGCCGGTGAGCGTCGTCACCAGGAAGACAGCCTTGAGGCCGAGCGCCAGCGCGATATTCTGCCAGATATTGCCAAGCGTCGCACGCGACAACTCGATAAGCTCGGCCACGCCCGTTACGCGGTTCTTCAAGAGCGCCGCATCGGCCGTCTCCAGCGCAACGTCGGTGCCACCGCCCATGGCGATACCGACTGAGGCGGCGGCTAGCGCCGGCGCATCGTTGATGCCGTCACCCACCATGGCGATGCCGCCGTGCGCCTTCAGCGCGCCGATCTCGGCGAGCTTGGCATCGGGCAGAAGCTCCGCCTTCGCCTCCAGGCCAAGGCCGCCGGCGATCGCGGCGGCGGTGCGCCCGTTGTCGCCGGTCAGCATGACAGTGTGGACGCCGAGCGCGTTGAGTCTGGCGACGCCGGCGGCCGCATCCTCGCGCGGCTCGTCGCGCAGGGCGATGATGCCGAGAAAGCGCTTGCCGGCAAGCACCACGACAGCCGTTTTGCCCTCCGCCTCCAGCGCTTGCAAGCGAGCGCCGAACTCGTCCGGGATCGTGACTTGCTCAGCCGCATAGCGCGGCGACCCGACCGAAACGAAGCCCTCACGCAGGCGCGCCGTCACAGCCTTGCCGGGGATCGCCATCGCGCCGCCGAAGACCTTCGGCAGCTCCAGGCCGCGCGCCTCGGCCGCTTCGATGATAGCGGCGCCGAGCGGGTGACTGGACCCGTGCTCGACCGCGGCGGCTTTCGCGAGGACTTCGGCCTCGTCACTCTCTACAGCGATGATGTCGGTCACACGCGGTCGACCGAGCGTCAGCGTGCCGGTCTTGTCGAAGGCGACGGTGCGCACCTTGCCCAGGATCTCCAGCGCAGCGCCGCCCTTCACAAGAAGGCCCCGCCGGGCGCCGGCAGCCAGGCCGGAGGCGATGGCCGCCGGGGTGGAAATGACGAGCGCGCATGGGCAGGCGATCAGGAGCGTCGCCAAGCCGCGATAGATCCAGGTCGACCACTCCGCCCCGGTGAGGAGCGGCGGCACGACCATGATGAGCGCCGCGACCGCCATAGCCGTGGGCGTGTAAAAGAAGCTGAACCGGTCGATGAAGCGCGCCGTCGGCGCTTTCGAGCCCTGCGCCTCCTCCACGAGGTGGATGATGCGAGCGATCGTGTTGTCGGCCGCCGTGCGCGTAATGCGGACCCGCAGCACGCCATTGGCGTTGATGCTGCCGGCATAAACGGCGCTTCCCGCCTCCTTCAGGACCGGCACGGACTCGCCCGTGACCGGCGCCTCGTCCAGCTCGGACGTGCCCTCGATCACCTCGCCGTCTGAGGGAACGCGATCGCCGGGCCGGACCACGACGACATCGCCGATGCCAAGCCGTTCGACCGGAACTTCCGACACCTCGCCGTCCCGTTCGAGGCGGGCGACGCGTGGCACGAGGTTCATCAGCGCCGCGATCCCGGCGCGTGCCCGGCCTGCGGCGACGTTCTCCAGCAGCTCGCCCACGGCGAACAGGAAGATCACAACCGCCGCCTCCGCGCCCTCGCCGATCGCGAGGGCGCCGATCGCGGCGACGGTCATCAGGGTTTCGATGCTGAAGGGTGTGCCATGGCGCGCCCCGGCAACAGCGCGCTGGGCGATCGGGACCAGACCGAGAAGCGCCGCCGCTACATAGGCCCACTCGGCCAATTCCGGTGCTATCGTCGCGATGAGGAAGGCGAGGACCAGGAGGGCGCCGGTGCCGACAACGAGCTGTCCCTTGCGGGTGCGCCACCAGGTCCGGTCGATCCTTTCAGGATGGTTACGCGCGATGTTTGCGCCGGTGGGGATCTCGCCGGGCACAGGATGAGGCGTATAGCCGAGCGAGCGGATGCGGTCCTCGATCGCCTTGCGGGACGTGCGATCCTCGTCCAGGGCAAGGGACAGCATCTCCAGCCCGACATTCACATTGATGTCGCTGACGCCGGGCAGGCGCTTCAATCCGTTTTCGATCTTTAGTCCGCAGGCTCCGCAATCCATGCCTTCGACGCGGAGCTTGAGCGCAGTGGCGGCCTCGGCTGCCATGGGTGTCACCTCGACTTCTTCAATGTGAAACCCTATATGCACCCTGTAGCAACTACAGGGTCAAGGCCATGGTGCACGACAGTCTCTCCATCGGCGATCTGGCCAAGGCGACGGCCACGAAGGTGGAGACGATCCGCTACTATGAGCGGATCGGGCTTCTTCCGACGCCGGAGCGGACCGCTGGAAATTACCGCAGCTATTCGGCTGCGCATCTCGGCCGCCTCAGCTTCGTCCGCCGGGCGCGTGATCTCGGCTTCTCAATCGACCAGGTGCGTGATCTTCTCGGGCTGTCCGACCAGCGCGACCGGTCCTGCGAGGCCGTCGACGCGATCGCGCGTGAGAATCTGGCCGAGGTCGAGCGCAAGATCCGCGACCTTCAGGCGCTGCGCCGCGAACTCGGCAGCATCCTCAGCCAGTGCGGCTGCGGTACGATCGCCGAATGCCGGATCATCGAGGCGCTTTCACCGACGGCCATGTGATGAGCTGAACAAGGCTCGGCACTAGACAGGAGCGCTCGCAGCCTCCCTCACCCGGCAGATGATGAACCGGCTTCGGGGCAGGGCCGGCAGCCTGGAATAATCAAGCTGAAGATCCTGCTCCGGCACATGGTATCCGATTCGCCTGGCCAGAACGTCCGCCGCCTGCTTCATGAGCCCGATCGTGATCCACTCGCCCGGGCAGCGGTGGTTCACGTCGTGATTCCCGCCGCCCTGGGGAATGAAGCTGAAGGGGCTTCCGTCCCATTCGCGAAATCGCTCTGGCTGAAACACTTCAGGCGCGTCCCATGTCCTGGCGTCGTGGTTCGTCCCGTGAAGGTCCAGGATAACGCGTCTTCTGCCGGGGAAACGGTACCCCCTCCACTCGAAGTCGCCGCGCACCAGAGCTGCGACAGCGGGAAAGAAGGGGTAGAAGCGCCGAACCTCCTGCACGAACAGTTCCGTATAGCCCGTGTCGTCGCCAGCTTCGAGCTTGCGCCGGCATTCAGAAAACTGATGGAGGGCGTGGGCAACGAAGGTGATGTAGACGCCGACGGCGACGATCGGCCTGATCACGTTGAGGATTTCCACAGCGGCAACGTGCGGGCTCAGCAACTCGCCGTTCAAGTCCCGGTGCTCCGCAATGATCGAAGCAGCCGATCCTTCCGGCGGGCGGATTTGCCCTGAACGGATCTGCCCGACAATGTTCTCGATCCAGCGATCGGCCCGCTTGCGCGCCCAACGCGCCCGCCAATGCGCGAGGCCGACTGATCCTGCGGCGTCGAACAGCGCCGTGATCTCGTGCGTACGCTGTCGAACCTGAGCCTCGGGGAGCGGCACCCCGGCCCAGGCGCAGGCGGCTCGGGTCAGGAGTTCGTGAAGCTCGTCGTATAGGACGATCTCGTCCCTCAGCGCCCATAGGCGGGCGCGTGCCTGCCATTCCTCCCCGCTTGTCGCCATCAGCCCTTCGATCCGCTCAGGGGTCATCAGCGACATGAACATTTGCTTGCGGTGTCGGTGGGCCTCGTCGTCCAGCCCTTGTACGCCGCCCTTTCCGAGCAGCGTCTTTTGGATGCGCCCGATCATGGCGCCCTGCCGCATGAACAGGCTCTGATCGTAGAAGAGCCGGGCCGCCTTTGGCCCCGTCATACAGATTGTCTTGCGAAGCATGAGCCGGGTCTCGAACAGATCCGATCCATGGGCGCGGCACTGCTTCGAGATGAACCTGTAGGGATCAGCGAGGAAAGCGAGCGTTGCGTCTGGCCGGTTGTCGCGGGGAACCTGGGGCATCAGGGCGCCTTCATCGGACGGATTTCGGGTCAGCTTTTCGGACCCTCATCTCGTCTCTCGGCCATACACTTTCGAGTAGTAGAAGGCCGACGCCGCTGACGATCGCCACATCGGCGAGGTTGAACGCTGGCCAGTGATAGGCGCCGAGATAGAAATCCAGAAAGTCCGTCACGGCGCCATGCTGTAGCCGGTCAACAAGGTTGCCGAGCGCGCCTCCGACAATGAGCCCGAGCGAAACGGCTGTCAGGCGGTCGTCTGCGCGCTTCATCCAGACAAGGAGTCCGGTCACTATCGCGAGCGTAAAGGCAATGAGCATCCAAGGCGGGGCATCACCGAACAGCCCGAAGCTTACGCCCGTGTTGCGGCCTAGGACGAGGTTGAAGAACCCGGTGACCGGAATCACCTGCGGCGGCGCCATGACGTGGTTGAGGATCACCCACTTTGACGCCTGATCGGCCGCGAACGCGAGGAACATGATTGGAAGCCCAAGCTTCAGCATAGCGTTGCGTTCTCCGTTGTTGGGCTCATCCGATCTGGCCGAGAGCTGGGAAGGTCTGGAGGAGCCAGATCGCGAAGCTGGTGAGATGGCCGGTGATCATGGCGACGCCCATCACCACCATGATCCCGCCGGCGACGATCTTCAGAACGCGTCCGGTTCGCCGCATCGCCGTCATCCGCGCCATGAAACCGCGCATGAACAGGGCAGCGAGGATGAAGGGCAGGCCGAGACCGAGCGAATAGACGGCCAGGAGGACCGTTCCGCTTCCGGCAGTGGCATTCGCAGCCGAAAGCGCCAGGATCGCGCCAAGGACCGGCCCGATGCAGGGGGTCCAGCCGAAGGCAAAGGCGAGGCCGAGGAAATAGCTCGCCCAAGGGCCGCCGCTATGCGCGCCCGAATGAAACCTCACATCACGTTCGAGCCACGGCATGGGCACCAGGCCGGTCGTGAACAGGCCGAAGATGATGACGATCGCGCCGCCGATCAGGTTGGCCTCATAGAGGTGCGTGCGCAGAACCCCGCTCAGGGCCGTCGCGCTGGCCCCGAGCAGGACGAAGACGGTGGTGAAGCCGAGCACGAAGCAGACGCTGAGGCCGAGTGTCCGGCCCGCCTCCTTGAAGGTTGCTTCGGCGGCAAGACCATCCGGGCTGATCGTGCGCCCGGCGACATAGGAGACGTAGCCCGGCACGAGCGGCAGCACGCAAGGGGACAGAAATGAGACGACGCCCGCGGCAAAGGCCGTGGCTATTCCGACGCCGGAGAGGTCCACGACTATTTCCCGTCAGGCGCTGGCGCCGGTCGCCGGGGTAGCTTCCCGCAGGTCCGAGCGTGCGTCGCGGATGATCGACCAGGAGGATTGCAGGAACAGCCCAGCGATCACGACGGCAACGACGAGGTCCGGCCAGGGTGTGCCGGTCCATGCCACCAGCCCCGCCGCCACGACAACGGCCGCGTTGCCGATCGCGTCGTTGCGCGAGAACAGCCAGACCGCCCGCACATTGGAGTCACCTGTCCGGTGCGGGATCAGGACGAGCGCGGCCGCGACGTTGATCACGAGCGCGATGATCGCGAACAGACCCATCAACTCCGCCTCAGGTTGGTGCTGCACCAGCACGCGATAAGCGGTCGTGCCAAGCACGCCGAGGCCGAGAGCGCCGAGGAACAGGCCCTGGATGAGAGCCGACCGGGCGCGCCAGAGCAGGCTCCAACCGATGGCGAGCAGGCCGAGGAACGTGATCAGCCCATCGCCTAGGAAATCCAGGGCATCGGCCTTCAGGGCCTGCGATCCCGAGAGAAAGCCCCCGAACATCTCAATAACACCGTAGCCGGCATTGAGCCCGACGACGATCCAAAGCGCCCGCTTATAGGCCGGGGTGATGTGGCTGAGATCCTTCGGTAAGTCGTCATCATCGTCGCCTGCCTGCGCTGACGGGCGGTCCAGCCGATTGAGTTGGTAGCCGATGCCCGTCACGGCCCGTTCGACCTCCGGAAGACGGGTATCGGGATCATCGACGTGAAGCGTCATGATCTGCGTGGCGGTCGAGACCTTCACGTCCTCGACTCCAACCGAGCGCACGGCCTTCTCGATCTTCGCCGCGCACGAGGGGCAATCCATGCCAGTGACGCGGTAGCGCGTCGTCTCGGCATCACTCGTTGAAGCTGCTACGCTCATGGCCATCTTCCCTAATCGTGAAGGGCTATATATCATTCGTGGCTGATATGTCGAGCGATGCTGAACTGATCGAGCGGGTTGATGTCCCGACCCTCGCCTTGCGGGCGAAGCTGTTTCGGGGGCTGGCGGATGCATCGCGGCTGTCGATCCTGGACGCCGTGCGCGCAGGACCATTATCCGTGGGCGAGATCGTCGCGACGACCGGCCTGTCGCAGTCGAACGCGTCGAACCATCTGCGGTGCCTCAGCGAATGCGGTCTTGTGGTTGGTGAGCAGCGCGGCCGCTTCGTTCATTATCGCCTGAGCGATCCGCGCCTGGACGATCTGCTTGTGTTGGCCCACGAATTGCTGCGGGAGACCGCCTGCGGCGTCGAGGCCTGCGAGAACCACGACAGCTAGCAGCCAAGCTACCAAATCTCCGCCTCTCGTTCCGGTCGAACTATGCCGAGTCAGCAAGTTTGGTCTATCGGAAGTTCCGGGGCTTAGGCATCCTGCTCGGCATAGTCTCCGGCTCGGGATAAGTTCCCGACCTCCACATCGACACCATCAAGGTGAAGTCACGGAATTTCCATTAGTCTAACGTGACGCCGCGCGGCCCGCTGGTCATCATGAGACCACTACCCCGGCATAGACGCCGCCGGCCAGCGCAGCCTGAACCGCCGTCGCCATACAACGCGGTCCAGCCGTCACCTCGACAAGTTCGATCTCGCACGCCGGATCGCCTGTGGTCGCACCCGGCGCCGCAAGCGCGACCGGCCAGACAGTGTGGAGGCCCCTTTGGATCGTACGATCCACGCCGCCCTCATGGCGCTTCACAAGCAGCCGCACCTCGCGCTCTACGCGGTAGCCGAGCGGCAGATAGAAGGCGCAGATGCGAGAGATCGTCCAGGGCGTGTAGACGAGACCCTCGCTGGCCAGGGCGTCGTTGATCTGCTTGAGCGCCGTCGGATGGCCCGTCTGATAGCTCATGGTCCGCAAATCGCCCACTGGCGTTGGGGTGACCCGCAGGCGCAGCCGGACGCCCCGCCCTTCATTGGCGAATGCATCCCAGAGGGTCGCCTTGTCCGGGTTGTCCGGCCTCGTCAGCGAGATGAAGAACAAATTATCCGACAGATCCTCGAGGACCTGTTTGCCGCGGCCATTGTCGTCGAAATATCCCTGGAGCCCATGTTCTTGCGCGAACGTGGCAAACTCACCTTCATGCAGATAGGTCGCGACTGCGCGGAGATGAATCTGCCGTGAAGCCACGATGTCCTTGAGGCCCGTAAGCGTTGTGTAGTGATCCAGCTCGATCGGACCTGCCGCGCGCGGAAAATCCACTCCGAGCACCGCTTCGGCGAGAACGCGATTGTTTCCCGTAAATTCGTAGAGCCGCTGACCATCGTCCGAGATGGTAACCGCTCTTTCGGTGAAAACTTGATCCGGGATGGCAGCGCCGAGCACGGAGCGAAAGACCTTGTGTGCCGCATCCACCTTCTCGATGAAGCGCATGATCGGAGGAGGCGGAGTTGACATCACGACGTTGTCCTAACCCACCTGTTCGACCAAAAGCGACCCTGCCGAGAGTGGCTTGATCAAGTCTCGCGCCGGCACGGTCGGATCGAGCCAATCCGCCCAGGTTTCGCGCTCGAGGATGACGATCTGCCGGTCATGATAGGGCGCGATGTCGGGCCCGGGCTCCATCGTCAACATGGTGAAGGCCTCTCCCACATCCTTTGTCTCACGCCAAATTCCGGCGATACAGAAGATCGGCTCGTTGCGCTTCGTGAAGAGCCACTTATCCTTCCGCTTCTTTCCCTTCTCGGTCGGATCGGTGAACTCGTAGAAGCCATTGGCAACGATCAGGCACCGGTTGCTGGTAAACTCGCGACCGTCCGAGCGGAAATTGTAGACCGGTCGCTTGTTCTGTCCCGGCCAGCTCCAGCGGCGCTGCAGTAGATCGCCCTCCCCGGTCGCCCCTTCGACCGAGCGGATGATCGGGGCCACGTCGATGATCTTGATATCCTCCCGCGCCTGAATGTTCGGCGAGCCCTCGCTGAACCGGATCTTGATCTTGAGGTCGGCGAAATCCTCGACGATCGAGGCGACGTCCACCATCAGGCGATAGTCATTACACATCACTCCTCCTTTCTTGGCGTTGCGCCGACGCGCTGTTCCTATTATGTTCTAAATCGTTATGAACGTGAAGCCTTTCAATTCCGATGCACCGCTCGACGAACGCCGAGTCGTCGTCAGACGCTCAGGCGGCGACGTCGAAATGGTCGAGCTGGCGTGGGGTCTTCAGCCGCGCGATCCGCACGCGCGGCCTTTTACGGTTGTTCGCGCGGAAGGCCGGACGTTTCCAAGCTACCGCTGTCTCGTCCCTGCATCCGAATTTCGACATCGCAGCAACGGTAAGGATTACAGCTTCCAACTCGCAAACGGCGATTGGTTTTATTTTGCCGGGATTTGGCGGCCCGCTATGCGCGACTGGCCCGAAGCCTATGCGATCATCACGATCGAATCGAATAGCGACATCGCGCCGTACCACGATCGGCAAATGGTGGTGCTCCGCCGCGAGGAGCGCATGAGCTGGCTCGACCTGGGGCGACCTGAGGCTGACCCGCTGCGGGCGTTGCCCGCTGGAAGCTTTCAGATGTCCCGCCTTCACCGGCGGCGAGCTCAACCGATGCTCGCACTTTGACGATGAGCCGTGGCGGTGACGGAATCGGCTATCATCCCGCGAAAGATCATCCACGTCGACATGGACGCGTTCTACGCCTCGGTTGAACAGCGCGACGATCCCGGGCTGCGCGGTCGGCCCGTCGCTGTCGGGGGTTCGGAGGTGCGTGGCGTGGTTGCCGCGGCGAGTTACGAGGCCCGCGTCTATGGCATCCGATCGGCGATGCCGTCGGTCACCGCGAAAAGGCGTTGTCCCGACCTCGTTTTCGTGCCGCCCCGTTTCGATGTGTATCGTGCCGTCTCGGCGCAGATCCGCGAAATCTTCGCCGAGCACACTGATCTGATCGAGCCGCTCTCGCTTGACGAGGCTTATCTCGACGTCTCGGAGAACAAGCACGGCATTCCGATCGCGAGCGAGATCGCGACGCTAATTCGTGCGCGCATCAAGGAAGTCACGGGTCTCAACGCCTCCGCCGGTATTTCGTACTGCAAATTCCTCGCGAAGATGGCGAGTGACCTCAACAAGCCGAACGGCCAGGCTGTCATCACGCCGAACAAGGGTCCTTCGTTCGTTGAGGCGCTTGCCGTGAAGAAATTTCACGGCGTCGGGCCAGCGACGGCAGAGAAAATGGAACGGCTTGGAATCTACACCGGCGCTGATCTCAAGACGAAGCCGCTTGCCTACCTGCAGCAGCACTTCGGCAAAGCGGGGAGCTGGTACTATCGCATTGCCCGCGGCATCGACAACCGCCCTGTCGAGCCGGACCGGCCACGCAAGTCGATTGGGGCGGAGGACACCTTCCGCATCGATCTGTTCGCCCGCGAGAGCGTCTATCCCGAGATCAACGCTCTGGTCGCGAAGGTATGGCGTCTGTGCGCGTCGAAGCAGCTCCGGGCTCGCACGGTGACGTTGAAGGTGAAGTATGCAGACTTCCAGCAGGTAACGCGAAGCCGGACCGTTTCCCTGCCGTTCCGAACCGCTGCGGAGGTTGAGGAGCTGTCGCGCGCGCTGCTCGATTCGCTCTTCCCGGTCGAGAAGGGGATTCGGCTGGTCGGCGTCACGGTGTCATCGCTCGAGAACGCGAAGGCGGCTTCAGAAGGGCAGCTCGCGCTGCTGTAGCGCCCCGGGGAGCGCGACCCACTTTTTCGAGATGTCTTCCGTAAGGGAACGCTGCCACGGCGTCGCGCCTCCGCGGTTGTCGTGTGGAATATTCGCCATCGGTTGGGCATCTTGGCGATCGTGGCTGCGCTTGTTGGCGCGGTGAAATTTACAGGTCGGCATCAAGACCATGTCGACGTGGGCTATATTTCTCGCCCTAGTGTCCACTGTCTTGCCGAATACACGTACGTGACGCGCTGCTCGCCTCGATCCGGGCGCACCAATTCCGTCCCCAGCGATGGCGTATTCAAGGTCCCGCCCTATACAAAAATATTAGACAAACATCCCACAGTTGAAATCGGTAAAACGCCCGTAGAATTGAGTCATTGAGTCCCATAATCGATCCTGCGCCCGGAGATGAGTTCGCAATTATCTGGCCGGGGGTAAAGACAATGGAAGTGAATCTTGCGGAGTGGTCCGGTCAGCTTAAGCTCGATCACATTCCATTCGGGCCCCTCCAGCAGGATGGAAATGCGCTTCGGTCTCATCCGACGGACAGCGCATCGCGTGACCGCGCGGTGCATGACCTAGGCAATCTTCTTCAGATCGTATCGAGTGGAATCAAGGTCGCTGAGCGCTGCATTCGGGAAGGGCGAAGCGACGACGCGACGACGCGATCTCGCTCCTGGCACAGGTCGACGCGTCAGTACATCGGGCCGGCGGATTCGCACGCGAGACACTGCAACGCGGCACGGCGATCGCCTCGCGGTTCACACGCGTTGAGATGGATGCTTTCTTGCGTCGACTGGAAACTCCGATGCGTTTGGCTCTCGGCTCGCAGTCGACGTTGCGGGTGCGGGCCTCGGATGATCTCCCTCCATTGCATTGCGTGGAGACCGAGCTCGAGAATGCACTACTGAACCTCGTCATCAACGCGCGCCAGGCGATGCCGTTCGGGGGGCACGTCGAGGTCGAGGCCTGTCGCGTTGTCGGGGTCGCTTCGAATGCTGACGAGGCAATTGTTCTGCGATTCTCAGACACGGGTCACGGCATGTCCGAGGCCGTTGCGGCTAGGGCTTTCGAGCCCCGCTTCAGTGCGCGCGCCGGCGGGAACGGACTGGGGCTTGCCATCGTGTCGGACTTCGCGCGGGCACTGGGGGGACAGGCGTCAATCGAAAGCACGTCGACTGAAGGCACCAGCATCGCTCTATATCTACCCTGTGGGGCCGCACAACACGGGCAGCCACCGGTCGCGTGATAGTGACGGAGGTAGAGATGTTTCTCGTGCGGTATCATCACTAGCGTGCGCGCGCGTTGGAGAGCGACTTGGGAATCTGCGCGGCGGCAGTCGAGCATGAACAACGTGGGCATGATCCATCAGATCTCCTGTAGCGCGATGTCTATCTGTTTCTGCCGCTCGTAGCCGGCGAGTCTTCGCGAGATCGCTGACGGTGCGACGTTGCCCCCCGTTCGATGAGTCGGGGCGTAAAGCTCGAGATGATTGCAGATGCGATAACTGATGGCTCCCGCTGTACAAGGGATGGAGCGTTGGCCGCGGCTCGTCTCGGCTGCGCGTACCAATCCCGCTCTTCAGCGATGGCGTCCTGGCCCGCCTCCGGGTCTTCCACGATCAACCCGCAAGGGGTCGGCTAGCAAGCTGCCGCCGCTACGGCTTCGCCTTCGCGGTGATCGCGACCGAAGGCGGTCCTTCGAGGAGCCATCGAGCGGGAATTGGCCCGCTCCGGATGGAGCCTTCGAAATGTCGCACGATCTTTCCCTTGCCCAGAACCACGCCTTCCAGCTCGCTCGTACTCTGATGGTCCCGGTGACGCTCTTCAAATCCGGCGATGCCTACGGCGCGCTGCCCTCGAACGAGCTCGACGACAGCGACGACCTCGAGCTGATCCACGAGTTTGATCCTTACGAGCGCGGCCCGGCTCACTGAGCCGGTTCCGATGGCGCCGCGCGACGCGGCGCCTCGACTGCTGCTTCGCGACGACCGCGGCCTTGCGCGGCCGGGGGAAGGAAGAGGCAGCCAGCCGCACCGTTGTGCCAGGGCCATCTCTCTCTCAGTGACGGCCGATGATACCGGCAGTCGGACCGCGTCAAGGACACGCGGTCGTCCCCCAATTTTCCGCCGCCACCCGCCGGGCGGCGACAGAAAATCGGCACCCCCGCGCACCGGCTCTGCCGGTCGCTGCGCGATCCTTGACCCGGCCCTCCAACGCCAGGCGGCCTGCCTCCGTCTTCGAGACGAAGGAGGTTCACATGGAAAACGTTCACGACATCTACGCCGAAATCGCCGAGCTCCGCGCTGAGCTTGCGCATTGCATCCTGACGCGGAAAGAGCGCCGCGAAACGCAGCAACGCCTCGATCAGGCGCTCACGGAAGCCGAACGCCGGGAGCGCGAGGCGGAGGGGGCTTAGCCCCCTCACATGGGGTGGTTTTGGTCAAGGGTTCTTCATGCGATCATGATGGCACTCCTCATCATGATCAGGGCCGAGCCGTTTTCTGCATGCAGCCGGACAGCCGCATCACCTCACATCCGGTCGGCGCGCAGGCGCCCGCACCATGATCCCTCATGCTTGAGGGCGTCGGCTCGGAAGAGCGGACCATCCTTTTTGGCGGCATGTTCCAGCCAGGGGGCTCAACTGCGGTCACCACTCACCCGGATCCAGCTCGCCAGTTGTCGATCCGGCGCGCAGGATGAGAAAGGCTGAAGAGGCTATGGTTTGAGTACGGCGCCCTCGGGCATGGTGCCTTGGGTCACGTAGCGCCAAAGCGCCACGAGGAGCTTGCGGGCCAGCGCCACGATGGCAATGCGTCGAACCCGGCCGCGCCCTGGGCCTACCCGCTGGGCGAACCAGCGGCTGAGCGCCGACCCGGGCTGATGGCGGACCCAGAACCAGGCCAGCTCGACCATGGTATGACGCAGGCGAGGGTTGCCCGCCTTGGTAATGCCCTGCTCGCGGTCGATGCCGCCGCTCTGCCACGGGCTTGGGGCCAATCCTGCATAAGCTGCGATCTGACGGCGGTTGTCGAAGCGCCGGAACAGGGCTTCCAGCCACAACAGCGAGGCGAACTCAGGTCCGATTCCCCGTAGGCGGACGAGCAGGGCCGGCGCCATCTCTCCGGCTTGTGCGAGAAGCGTATCGCGCTCGCGTTCGACCGCGGTCAGCTGAGACAGTACGAGCTCCAGACGGTCGATCTCGCGGCTGATCTCTCTGCCGAGATGGTCCGGCAAGGGGCGGCCATCTCCGGTCTGGAGGGTGGCAAGGCGCGTGCGCCGGTCCGCGCGGAGCGGGTCGTAATCGCCCACTCCCTGGCCGAACAGGAGACCTTTGATGCGGTTCGTATGTGCGATGCGCTCCTTGATCAGCCGACCGCGCTCGCGCGACAGCCGTCGCCGGTCCTCCGCGTCCGGGCTTGGCGCCTCGACCATCGAGCAGACCTGGTGCTCGCCTCGTGACCAGGCCATGAGCGTGCGCACGAGAAGGTCGCCGTCGACCGCGTCGGTCTTCGCCCGTCGGTGACGACGATTCACCGCAATCGAGGCCGGGTCCACGACGTAGCTGGCGATCCCCTCGCGCAGCAGCAGACGGTGGAGCCAAAAGCCATCCAGCCCCGCTTCCTGAACAACAGCGGCCGATATCGGCGCACCAAGCCGGCGCTCGGCGGCAGCTCGCAGCCGCAAAAGGAGCTGCAGAAGTCCCGCGCTGTCGCCTCCTGCGATGGTGTGGCGCGAGAACTTGTCGCTCCTGGGCGCGCATACTGTCACCAGCCATCGCGCCCGGCCGAGTTCGAGAGAGACGAAGAGCGTGTTAGCCTGCCGATGGATGGCGGCCGTCTTGCACTGATCGGTCATCGATCAATCTCCAGCTGATGTGTGACAGCCTCAGCCTAGCAAGGCCGGCCGCCTTCCACCCGCATGGGATCTTTTTTGTCGGCGATGGCCGGCGATGATGCTGATCGGGACCGATGCGCTTGCGTCCCTCGAGCCAAGATCACGCCTTGCGGCGTGGACCTTGTCGGGCGGGTGCCCCCGCCGCCGGCGCAGAGGCAATCTGCAGCGCCGGCCTTCGGCCATGACCGGCGTTTGGCGTTGGCGAGGCCGGGAGTACGGAGCGTCGGCTTGGTTGGACTGAGGAGCGTCGACCGGCCGATCGGGTGTCTGGCAACGGCAGGCGCACGACATTCGAGCGAAGGCTGGTGATCGTGGGACCCCTGCGTGGATGCGGTTGCGGTCGGCGAGCCGGACGCCGGCCTACGGGAGAGCGAGTGCGCCGTGATGGTGCCGTCGGGCGTGATTGAGGCAGCGATAGTGACGCACATGTCGTCATTCCCAAGGCGTTTACGACAGCCACCCCCAATACGAACCCGATTGGCCTGGTCTGACCGAAGGACGAGCACGCTGCGCGTTCTCTCGATCTTGTCCCCGCAACGTCCTGCGACGACTTTTTTCCGCCGCCTTCGGCTTTGCATCGCGAGGCAAAAAAGCCGTCTCCGGCCGCCTTCCACTTCGTTTCAGCCCTTCGGGTGCAGGTCGATCGCCTCCGGTCTCACGACCGCCATCGGGTCGCGATGGGCCCGGCCCTGAAACAAGGGAATGAGACAATGGCGACCATCGGCACCTTCACCTCGAACGGCAACGGCTTAGGTTGCGTGCACGGAAGTGTCCTTTAGCGCGCTGTCTTGTGATCCTGGCACGCAGACGTCCGGGTCAAGTGTTCCCGCAGCGTAGCGAGGACAGCACTTGACGCGGCGGCGACGCCACAAGCTTTTCCATGGGGTGCAGGACAAGTCCTGCACCCCTGCCACGTGGCGAACGGGAGAGCACGAGGGGAACCCCTCGCATCTATGAGAAGACTCGCGCCGTAGGCGCTCCGCTTATCTTTTCTTCAGGTGCTGTCATTTGTCAGTTTCATCGACGGTGTAACCACTTGGACGATGTCGATGTCCTTTTGCGCCTCCGGGTGCCTTGCCTCCGGAGAGCAGGATGGTTTCGATCGTGCGGGCGGTCGCCGGTGTTGACGGGATTCCGAACGGATTTCCCATTTTGCTCGACGCACGGATGTCGATCGTCGAGCCGGCCTTCAGCTATCTGCTCGAGCTTTCCACAATCCCCGGCCGCTCTCATGCGACGGAGACGCTGCGGACCTACAGCGAGCATCTTCATGACTGGTTCGACACGCTGGAACAGAGCGAACTGGATTGGCGTCTCGCCAATGAGGGGACGATCGCAGCTTACCGCAACAGGATGCTGTCGGCGCCAAGCCCGCATACGGGCCGTCCCTATGCCCGTTCGACGGTCAACGACCGCGTCCGGACGGTCTGCCGCTTCTATTCATGGGCGCATCGGCGCAGGCTGATCGACGCGCTGCCGTTCGACTATATCGACGTGTCGCTGCGATCGGCGCGCCGACAGGGCATGCTGGCGCATCTGGATCATCGTCCGCCTGTTGTGATGGCGAACGTCCTGACGATCTCGGAAGCCGAACGGCTGCCGCGTCCGCTTCGCGTCGATCAACTCCAATGCCTGTTCCAGCATCTCGATCCGCCCTATGGCCTGATCGCCGAGTGGGCATTGGCGACCGGCATGCGCCGCAAGGAGCTTTGCGGCTTGCAGCTTCATCAGGTGCCGGAGGTCGCCCATCTCGATGTCGATCAGGCTCCGCTCGTGAGCATTCCGCTGACCATCACCAAGGGCGACCGGCCGCGATCGGTCTATCCGCCCTTGCGATTGATCGATCGCACCCACTGGTATGTCGGAGAGGAACGCGCTGCTCTCGTGAAGCGCCTGCGCAGGGCTCAACCCGGTTATCGGGTGCCGGCGGCACTTTTCCTCAACAGCAAGGGCAAGCCTGTTTCCCGAGCGAGACTCTCTGCGGCGTTCGGCACGGCGTTCCGCGCGGCAGGGCTTATCGGGTCGGGGCATTGGCTGCGCCACACCTTCGCGATGACGATGCTCGTGCGCCTGCAGAAGCAGGCGACGACGGCGCCCGACCTCAACCCGTTGAAGATCGTGCAGGTCCTGTTGGGTCACGTGTCGATCCAGTCGACGGCCATCTATCTACGCTGTGTCGAGCTTCACGCCGACACGCTCGCCGAGAGCCTTGCCTATCTCTATGGCGAGCTGGTGCCCCATGACCGGGCGTAGGAGGAGTGCGATCGACCGCCGGCTTCCGGTTGCCGCGATGGGGCTGGAGACCTCGGTATCCGCGTTGAGCACCGACACGATCGTTTTCGTAGATGCGTGGGGCAAGCCCGATCAGCGGTTCGATCCCGGTCAGTTATCCGGCCTGCCTGCCGATCTGCGCCGGCTCCTGGTTGACGCCTTCCGTGAGTACGGCGCCGGCCAGCAGCCGGCCACGCGTCGAACGACCTGGGGAGCTGCCCGTCGCTTTGCCCGCTTCGTCGCCGACGACGGCATGATCGAGACAGCCAGCGATCTCGATACCGCAGCCCTTGGCCGCTACGTGCTCTGGCTCAGGAAGGAAGGCGCATCACGTGCACCACGCGGCGCGCATGCCGTCGCCTTCGATGTCCTTCGGCCCTTGCTCATATGGTGCCAGCGCAATCGGCCGGGCGGTCTCGCGCGCGACCTGGAGATTCCCTGGAACCCGTTTCCCGGCAGGAGGACACACCAGCAGCCGCGGCGGCGGCTTCCCGCCGATCAGATCAAGGCGATCCTACGCGCCTGCTACGAGGAGATAGCCGAGGCTTGGGGGCGGTTTCAACATGGGCAGAAGGTCAGGCAGCGTCCCGAGCTTCCGCCGAAGACGCTGCGCGGCCAAGGGCTCGACCGATGGATATGGCGGATCAGCCGGATCGAAGGCGGCCTCATGCCAGACACTGCCGTCCTGGAGGAGCACGGCATCAAGTCCAGCACGTTGGTCAGGTTCTGGGGCGGTTCGCGCACCATGTCCCAATATTTCCACATCACCACCGACACGCTGGTGCCGTTCTTTCTGGCGATCGCCATCCAGACCGCCGCCAATCCGGAGCCGCTGCGCCATATCCGCCGCGACTGCCTCGTTCCCCACCCGCTCGACGAACATCGCGTCATCGTCGACTGGAACAAGGCCAAGACCGGAGCCCGGCTCCAGAAGGCGCAGCGCCGGTCCTTCGATCGGCGTCGGCGATACGCCGCTCCGAACCTGATCGAGATGATGCTGGCCTTGACCGAACCGATCGTTGCGACGGCGCCACCCGGCGAGCAGGATCGGCTCTTCCTGACGCGCAGCATTCATAAGGAACCCATCCGTCGCTCGCTGCGCAGCCGCACCGAAGTCATCGAACACTCGGTTCTCCGGCGAGCCATCCTCAGATTCATAGAGCGCGCCAACCGCCGTATCGAGGCGTGGAACACCACCCATTCCGACAAGCCCCGTGAGCCGATCGCCGGATTTGCTCCCGCGCTGTTTCGCGGAACCGTGGCGACCGAGCATTACCGCGCGTCCGGCGGCGATGTTCTCGCAGCGCAATCGATCCTGAACCATGCCAGCGCTGCCACGACCGAGACCTATCTCAAGAGCGAGGAGACCACGCGCCTCCAGCGCCAGACGATAGCCCGCCTGCAAGACCTGATGATCGCCTGGGTGCGCGGGCCTGACAGCGAGCCGGCGCCGGTCTCTGGCGAGGCTCGCGCCACCGTTCTCTTCGGCCACGATTGCCTTGCACCTGTCGTTCCTGGTCGGGATGGCACTGAACGCCTGTGCCCGCGCTTCGGCGGATGCCTCGCGTGCCCCGGCCTGGTCATCCCGGTCGATCGGGAGCATCTCGCGCGCATTCTTGCTGCCATCGATCGGTTCGAGCAGGCCCGCAACCGGCTCGATCCACGGCGCTGGAACCTCCTCTACGCACCATCATGGCGTATTCTCACCCAGGACATCCTCCCGGATTTCCCCTCGGATATGCATGAGGCCGCACGCACGCTCGCTGCCAGCATGCCGGCCCTGCCGGAGCTGGAGTGATCATGCCAGCGCAAGCGCAGAACCTCGTCCGTTTTGACCGCCCGCAACGCGTATCGTCACGGTCGCTTTGGGCAGACCCTCAATGGCATTTCGACAGCACGCGGCCCGACCTGCGAACCCATCAACTCTTGATCGATTGGGCTTTCGAACTGCCTGACGGCAGCCGTTTCACCGATCCACCGTGGGGCCGGTGGCTGGAGGACGCACGCACCTTCATTTGGTCGCTTCACGTCGATCCGCCGCCAGGGCGTCGACAGGCGCGGGCAAGGTCGCTCGTCGCGACCGCGCTCAGGCTTCGCGCCCTGATCCGATGGATGGCCGAGCAGGCGATGCGCAACTTCGCCCAACTGGACCGCGATACAGCCGAACGGTTCATGCAGCACGTGGCAGGACGACGAACTCTTGCAGGAGCTCCGATCAGGCCCGGCACCAGGCACGACTACGCCAACCTTCTTCTCGCCCTCTATCAGCAACGGTCCAGGCTCGCTTTTGCGCCTCCCGAGCATCCCTTCGGTGATGAGCGCGCCAGCCGGTTCTCCGGGTTCAGTCGTCATACGGTCCAGCGCTTGCCCTTCACGCCGGACGCCATCGCCGTTCCACTTGTCTCGGCTGCGATCCGGTTGATCGGGCAGCCAGCCGACGACGTCATTGCGCTGCGCGACCAGGCCGTGCCGTTTCGCATGGACGATCAGGGCCGTTCCTTCTTCACTCACCGGCAGGCCGTCCGCGCGCTCGTGTCGTCGTTTCGCTTTTCTACCATCGAGGGTGAGCACACCCCCTGGCATGCACCGCTGACCCGGACCAAGGATCTTCGCCTGCTGGTCAACCGGATCCAGGAGGCTTGCTTCATCACCATCGCCTATCTGGTCGGCGCACGGGTCTCAGAGATCCTGACGCTGGAGGCGAACTGCATCGAGGAACATCCATCCGCGGATGGCAGCGAAGCCTTCGCCTACCTCCGCGGTCGGATATTCAAGACCGCCGCCAGCGAGGCCGGAACACCGCATCTGTGGCCGGTCCCGCCGCCTGTCCTGCGCGCCATCGAGATTCTGCATCGCCTATCGGAGCCTTTTCGCGCCGACGCGGGCCGACCCGAGCTTTGGCTCTCTCTTTCCGGCAGCGGCCTCGTCGATCGCCGAGCTCCCGAGGTCATGACAGCCAGTTCGCTCATCGTCCGTCTGAACAAACGGTTCGCTCCCTTCATCGATCTGCCTCACAATGACGATGGCTCACCCTGGCATCTCACCACACATCAGGGCCGCAAGACCTTCGCCCGCTTCGTCGGCAAGCGCGACCGCACCGGCCTGCACGCCCTCCAGCATCATTTCGGGCACGTGACCCGCATCATGACCGACAGCGCCTATGTCGGCACGGATTTCGATCTCGGTGAGCTCGTGGACGCTCAAACCCTCGAAGAGACCCGCTCCGCTCTCGAGGAACTGCTCACCGCCTCGCGTCTCGGCGGCAAGGCTGGACGACTGCTGTCGTCGCGATCGCGCTTCCGGGGCCGTACCCGCGACGGCGAACTTGCCGCCTATGTCGATTTCCTGATCGAGGACAGCGGCATGCGGCTGGGCGTCTGCGATTGGGGCTATTGCGTCTATCGCGCCGAGACCGCCGCCTGCATGGGTGACGAACGCGGCCCGAACCCGCTCTGGCGCACCGAGAGCGCCTGCGTGAGCTGCGCGAACTTCGCCGTCACCGAGCGCCACCGGCCCGTCTGGCAAGCCCGGCTCGAGCGCAATCTCGCGCTGATTGCCGACCAACGGATCGACGGAGCGAGCCGTGCACTCGCCAACACACGTATTGCCGAGTGCGAGCGCATTCTGTCCGATCTTTCCGCAATAGAGGGTCCCCATGGCCAAGCCGCCAGCCGCAAACCCGCATGATCGGCGCATGGAGGCGACGGCCGAGAAGCTGCGCCTCGCTCTCGAGCGCCTGGTCGGAGGGGCCGGGCAGCGCTCCAGTGCATCGATCGCGCGCCTGACCGTCGCCGCACTGGCACGCGAGGCCGGCCTCAGTCGCAATGCCATTTACGCCAATCACCGCGATATCCTCGACGATCTCACCCGAGCCCGCCAGCGGCAGCGCGTGCCCGACCGGATCGCCACCATGGAAGACAAGATTACTGAGCAGCGCGGTGCGATCGACGACATGCAGCAGCGGATCCGACAGCTCGCGACCGAGAATGCCGGGCTCATGCGGCGAGCCATCGAGGCGGAACGTCGCGCCGACAGGGCCGAGCGCCGCAGCGCTCAGTTGACGAAGGAGGTCGACGCCGTCCGCCGCCCGACAGTGCTGCGATCGTCAGATGGGGACACGGCGCGACGCTGATGCCGTGACACCCCCCGCTCATGCCATGCGGCCCATCGCCATGCGCCGGTAAGCTGATGCCGCAGGTGCAAAGTAGCGAGACTCGTCTTCCTTCTTGTCGCAGTGAACGGCCTGGGCGTGATGCACGGTTGCGCCTGATCTCGGCATGTCGTCATCGTCCGGATATCGGCGTCATGAGCCAGGATCTCTCCTTCGAAGCTGAATGGGGTGCGTCCACTGCGGCCTTTCTTGCTGGCGTATCTCACACCGCGTCCGGCTACTGCGCAGCCCGACCTCGATCCCGCAACAGCGCGATGCCGATCTTCTTCCCCGCCGTGCTCGGCTGACGCCTGCGCGCGGCTTCCTCGCGAGGCAAGAAGCCCGGCTCTGCGCCGCCTTCCACTGCGTTCCAGCCCTTCGGGTGCGGGTCGGTCGCCCGGTGTTCTCCGATCGCCATCAAGGCCGCGGTGGTCGCGACCTGATACAGCAAAGGAGAAGTTCCATGGCTCAGATCGGCACGTTCACCCGCAACGAAGACGGTTCGTTTGCCGGAGTTATCAAGACGCTCAACCTCAACATCAAGGCCCGCCTGGTCGTGGCCGAGAAGGAAAGCGACAAGTCGCCCGACCTTCGCGCCCTCGCGGGCGCCATCGAGATCGGCGCCGGCTGGAAGAAGACCGCCAAGGAGACCGGCCGGGAATATCACTCGGTCAAGCTCGACGACCCGAGCTTCCCCGCTCCGATCTACGCCACCCTGGTCGAGAGCGAGGACGGGTTCGCCCTCTTCTGGTCGCGCTGAGGCAGCCCGACCCTCGGACGCGGCGCTCCACCTCGGGGCGCCGCGATTCGGCAAAAGGGCACCTTGAACGTGTCATCCAACAAATAATGAAGCGACATCAACGACTTCCGCTCAAAATGACAGTTGACGGCTGACCTAAAACGGCTTCACGGGCACCATCCGCACCCTGACCCTGAACGTCAAAGCTCGGCTGGTCCGCATCGAGAACCCCTCCGACAAGGGTCCGCACTTCCGCATCTTCGCAGCGGCGAATGTCGAGCTCGGCGCCGCCTGGCAGAAGCACTCCGACCAGACGGATCGCGACTACCTCTCGGTCAAGCTCGACGATCCGAGCTTCCCTGCCCCGATCTACGCGACCCTGGTCGAAGTCGAAGGCGAGGAAGGCCTGCAGCTGATCTGGTCCCGGCCGAACCGGGACTAATCGGGGCGACAAGAGGGCCCCGCCGCAAGGCGGGGCCTTCGCCACGCTCGTGACGCGCCGGACGTCAGTCGCCGCTCGAACAATCGGCGTCCTGGTAGCCGCGGCGCCTCTTCCTGCGCTCGAGAAGGTCGAAGGCGTTGTCAGCGGCGGCCGGTTGATCGAATGTTTCCATCATCGTCTGACCCGAGGTGCCGATGCGTCCCCAGGTCCGCACGACCGAAGCGCCCCCGAACAGCGTCGGCTGCAGCGCGAGCAAATAAAAGCGGCGCATGTTCTGCGCAGGGTCGATGCGGCGCAAATGGCGCGGGTATTGATCCGTCCTGGACATGGCGAGAGTCTCGCCTGGCCGGAGACGACCGTCCAATGGATTTCCTGAATCGATCCAGCGCGAATGATTCACCGCATCGATGGGTCGAGCATCAGCATGTATTTGGGCGAGCCGCCTGCGGCGGGCTGGCTCTACTCGCACCGCTGTGCGCCGCTCGCGAAGCCCGCAATGCGGTCTCCGCCCATGCGGGTGACGATCCATCTCGCAGGGCGCCAACGACCGGATCGACCGGGCGTTCGGCCTGCGAAGGATTCCCCTCGCGCTCCTGGGCCAGCCCCTGCCGGCAAGTAAGCACGGCGCCTAGGCACACTGACGTCCGGCGACATTTTCAGTCGCAGCCCGCCTTTCAGTTGCGCCGCGAACGGCGGCCGCCTCACCCGGCGTCCTGATCCAATCTTGCAAGGCGCTCAGGCATGTCGAGCAGCTTCATCGCCGCGGCTGCGATAGCCTCACCGATCGTCGGATAGGTCTCGTGCGAGCTAATCGAAACGCCGTCGGGGAATGTCACAGTCGCTTGGTAGCCGTTGCCTTTGGGCGTCGCCGTGAGCTCGATGGGGGCCATGTTGCAGCTCCGTGTTTGCTGACAGGGGCCTCTCGACGAGGTCCCTTGTGCGGTTCAAATCTCGCAGCCGATGCCCCAACTTCGCCAGGGCTTTTCATCGTCCCTGCGTTGAACGCGAAAGGCGCCGCTTGGATGCGGCGCTGGAGGCGGCTGCAAGCAGATCCTCCCAGGTGTCCGGCGGGTTTCCGCGGTCCAGCATCTTCCTGAATACAGCGTACGCGTCGTTCGCGCTTTCATAGGCACGCAACGTCGAGTCGTCATTCACCCATGCCAAGACGATCACCTTCGCATCGCCCGTTTGCTGGTAGCGAAAGAACAAACGAAACTGCTGCAGAAATTTGGCGCGGAACCAGTGCTTGTAATCTCCGCCGAGCGTGCTTCCCTGCCGGTAGACATCGCGCGTCGGATCGCCGGGAATATCGTCGAATGCGACCTTGAGCACAGCAGCGAGCAGTTTCGCCGCACGCTTCTTTGTAAAGGTCTTCGGGTCTTTCTTTCGCGCCTTCTCGACAGTTGCGATCATCGCCTCGAGCTGGTCGAGGAACAACGGATGCGCGAAAATTCGCCAGCCGTTGATCTCGACAATATCATCGTTCACGCCTCGTCATCCGGGAGCGGTGCGTCGAGGTCGACCTTGACGCCTTTGACCAGCGCCTTTCCACGCGCCAGCATCGACGCCGGCACCGGCCGGATCTGAGCCGGCTCGTTCGTCATGTCGCCCGCAAGGAATTTGAGGAACTTGCCGATCATCGGATCATCCTCCTGCCGGTCCGCTTCCTTCTTCGCGATCGTGACGGTCCCGTCCGCCAGACCACGAAACACCACCTGATCACGCTTGCCGAGCGCGAGCATCTTCCGGATCGCCGCCGGCACGGTCGTCTGGCCACGGTCAGTGATGGTCGCAGGGATTTCGAGGATTTCCGCCGTTTTCGGCATCGGAGACTCCTTGCCTCTTTGCATTTCTCCATGTAATGCATTTGCATTGTATGTCAAGGCCATCAACCCGCTTCCGGGGAAAACAAGGCCGCAGGATGGGGCGAAGCAGTGCTCTGCATAGACGTCGGTCATCTCGAGAAGGGCCACCGCGGCCGCCATTGCCAATCAGCAAGACCTGAATTGGCCGATTCCCGCGAAACGAGGACAGCGTGCGACCGACGCTCAAATCCTGAGCCGGATCGGTCAGAGAGTTTTCTTCGTCTTCTGGGTGAGGCCACCGATTATGCACACCTGTGAACCCCCGACAGAGGCAATTGACCGGTGGCTATCGTCCAATGGAACAATCAGGGGGAGATACGGCCATCTCCTGCTCGAACAAAAGGCCGTCACGGATGACGATCTGATCGATGCCATGCGGCCGTATTTCGAGTCCGCGCATCTCGACGCTCGCGAGTATTTCCATCGCCAGATCGGCATCGACCTCCACCCCGACGCGGACGCGCCTGGGGCGCACGCGTGTTACCCGAGCTGCCTTCCGTCAACCGCACGGCGCGGCCTCTTCGGCGAAGTGATGGCCGGAATGGTCACAGAAGCATTCCAGGCAAAATTCGTCGGCGGCCACGAATGGTGCATCCCGATCTTCCTTTTCCGACAGCATGCTGACGTCGAGGCCTACCTGTGGGATCTGGCGCGCAATCCGGAACGCGTTCGCCAGGTTTTCGGCCGCTTCGGCTCCGACTTCCTGGGGCTCTCGCTCAACGAAGACGGCGAAGTCGTCCGCTTCATCGCGGGTGAAGCAAAGTGGCGCCAGCGGCTAACCGACTCTGCTGTCGATTCCCTGATGCTCGGCCCCTGGGAGGAGGATGAAGAAACCGGCGAGCGCGCGCGATCTGGTCGCGGTGTCTGGTTCGAGGTCAATCGGGACACCCCGCTCCCGCACGGCCTGCGGCAACTCCAGCGACTCCTCGAATTGCGCGACCCCGACGGCTATCAGGCAGCGATTCTGTCGATCGACGAAGCCGTCCTGCTGGAAGACGCGCCACCCTTGCCGCGAACCAATCTGATCCTCATCGCCGGCAATGGCGCTCGCGATCGCAAACCACTCGACGTGCTCATCGGCTGGGAAGAAGCGCCGGTGGAATATACTGCCCCTCATGATCTTCAGGTCGTCGAGCTCATCCTGACCGATGGCGAGCGTCTCATCGACGGGCTCTATTCGAGCTTGTGGCAGGAGGCGGAATAGTGCCCGAACTTGACGCCGACCGCCTGAACGTTGCCGACACCCTCCGCCGTGCGCTTGCGATCGAAAACGAACTTTCACGCCCGCAAGCCCGGGCCTATGTGCGCTGCCTCCAAACCACCTGGCAGGTTCCCGCCATTCAGTGGAGCGATCGCGAGTCGGCCCGACAATTAGCGGATGCCCGCCGCTTGCTTCACGCAGCGCACATCTTTCGGCAGATCGAGGGAGCATCCTCGCCCCGCGCAATCGACTGCTATCGCAGGACAGGCGAGATCCTGGAATGGCTCTCCCGCGCCGCCGACGGCCTTCGCTCGATCGTCCCGATCGAGCTGCTCGCGGCCGCCGCCTACCAACTCGGAGGTCTGCCAGCAATGGCGTCAGGCCTTCTCAGGCAGATCGGGACCGACCACGAAGGTGTAGCTCTCTATTCGGCATTTCTGAGAGCGGATTTCGATGGCGTCATTCGTCGATCCTCCACCTTTTGGAATACGCATCCCGATCTCACTGCGCCGGATGCATCGCGCCGGCTCGCTGCGGCTGGAGTCGACGAGTTTGACCTGGACGAAGACGATCATCGCGTTGCGTGGTTCTTCACCGTCGAACTCGTCCGCAGCCTCGGATTGATCGCTGACAGCCTCCGCCGCGGCGACGATGCGCGGCTGGAGATTGCAATGTCGAAGCTCCATGCGCTCGACGAAATGGCAACGAGGACGTTCAGCGACGATGCCTCGCTTGTTATCGCACTCATGCGGCAGGTCGCAGACGGCTACATGGCGGCCAGTATCTACCGGCCGCTGCGCGCTCTTGCCGCGCTGAACCCGGCCAGGACCGGAAAGCTCTTGTCATATGCTCGCGACCAGTTCAGCCGTGGTCGAGGAATTCTATGGACATCCCAGCTCCAAGGGCTCGAGCGCCTGCTACGAGACTCGTCGTTCGCACTCTGCACGCCGACGGGTTCGGGAAAGACGCTTGTCGCAAACATGGCGCTCCTGAAGGAGCTGCTGCTGCGCGAACACGACGGCCTGGCTCCGCTTGCCATCTATCTCGTCCCGTCCCGGGCGCTCGCCGGCGAGGTCGAAGCCAAGCTTCGTGCCGAGCTCGGAAGCGAAATGACCATCACCGCCCTCTATGGCGGCGCTGATTGGGGCATCACCGATTACTGGCTCACCGGGGATGAGCCGACGGTGCTGATCGCGACCGTCGAGAAAGCCGACGCGCTCATGCGCTATCTCGGCCCGATTATCACGGCTCGCGTCCGGCTCCTGATCCTCGACGAAGCGCACCAGGTTGTGCCCGATGCGAACGACAATACCCGCATCAGCTTTTCGGACCACAGCAACCGATCAATCCGACTGGAGAACTTTGTCTCTCGTGTGATTGCGCAGCGGCCCGACGTGGTTCGGATCGCGCTGACGGCCGTCGCAGGCGGCGCCGCACTTCCCGTTGCTCGATGGGTCGAGGGACGTGCGGATGCCGACGCTGTGGGCGTACGCTATCGCAGTACGCGGCAGGTCATTGGCATTCTCGAAACCGCACCAAACGCGACCGGCCGAATTCTCCTCGACATCATGAACGGCCGGACGCTGTATGTGCGCGGCCAGGAGCAACCGGTCTATCTCCCGCTGCGCATGCAACCGATGCCCCTGCTCCCGGCAGCGATGCGCAACAGTCTCAATCGCTTCAACTGCCTCAGCGTTCTCTGGACTGCGCTCCACCTCGTCGAAGAGGATCAACGGATCCTGATCTCGGTTGCGCAAGAACCCGAACAGACCATGCGCTGGTTCAAGGAGGCCCTGGAACTCGATACCTGGGCCGCGGTCCCGCCATTCGTGGTTCCCGAGGGCCGTGATCGTGAACGCTTCGATGAAGCGCGAGCGGCCTGTATCGACTATTGCGGCGAAGGCTCGTTCGAGCTGTTCCTCCTCGATCGAGGAATCGCGAGCAGCCACGGACAGATGCCGCAGCGCCTGCGGCGGCTGATGGTGGAGATGATCGAGCGTCGAATTTGTCCCATTACGGTCGCGACCGCGACGCTCACCGAAGGCGTGAACCTCCCGTTCGATCTCATCTTCCTGACGTCGCTCAAACGGCGCTCCTGGGATCAAGTCACGCAGAGTCAGGTCGTCGCACCGCTATCGACCGCCGAATTCCGCAACCTTGCGGGTCGCGCCGGAAGACCTGGCGCGGCGAAAGGGATTGAAGGCATGACGCTCGTGGCGCTGCCCACGCACGTATCGTCTACCGCCGCCGCGACAATTCCCGTTCAACGTCGCCAGCTCCGCGAGCTGCAGACCGACTATGAGCGCCTCCGCGCCTCCCTTCTGATCGAAGAAATGGATGCGGATGAAGTCGAAAGCCCTTTGGCGCTCCTCCTCAATGCGATCCGCGATCGCGCGGAGCGCTTGCTCGGCATTGATCCTGATGACTTCGTCGAGTGGCTCGAGGAGGCATTGCCCCCGGACATCAGTGGCGCGGCCGGTGAAGGCGCGACCGAACCTCGTGCCCGCCTGGCCGATACACTCGACGAACTCGACGGCGTGCTCCTGACGGCGGTCGAGGAGGTTTCGCGAGCCGATGGAGCCGCCATGACAGGCGCCCGCGCCGAGGCTCACCTCGTGGAGCTATGGCGGACAACATTCACGGCTGCCGCAGCCGCCCAAGAGCTTTGGCTGGAGCAAGCGTTCGTGCAGCGGGGTCGCGCGATCGTGGAGACCGTTTATCCCGACGCAGATGAACGCCGACGGCTCTACCAGTATGGCTTCTCTCCCGTCGTGGGTCGCCGCTTTGAAGCGATCGCACCTCGCCTTCGCGACCTCATTGCGGCAGCAACCACCTACGGTCAGGACGACGCCACGGCGCGGATCGACGTGTTCGAGGAGATCGGCCTCCTGCTCGCCGCTGACCGTGGCTTCGGCTTTCGCGTGCGTCAGACCGATGCGGATCAGGCGCTACTGCGGGGCTGGGCGGACGTGTTGGGATGGTGGATGCATGAACCCGACGCCATCGTGCCGGAAGCGGATGATCTCCGTGCCTGGCAGCGCTTCGTCGCCGACAATCTCGAGTTTCGGCTTGGAGTCGCGATCGGGGCTGTCGTTGCGCAGGCGTGGTCAGCGGGAGCAGCAGACGCCTTCGCCGTACCTACGCTCGCGGAATGGAAAGCCACCACGGGCTTGCCTTGGTTCGGCTTTTGGGCGCGCGAGCTTTTGAGATGGGGAACGCATGATCCTTTTGTCGCCTTCGCGCTGTCGCAAAATCTCGCCCAGACGCGCGAAGCGGCGGCCGGGCGACGCAACGAATTTGAGGCTTGGCTCAACGACGAATTCGAAGACATCGAGTCTGAGGATCTCATCGACCCCCAGCTCTTTCTCCAATGGCAAGGAACGCTCCCACGCCGACCGCTGGAGGCCGCGGTCGAACGACCGGAACCGGTGGCCCTCACGGGCACCGACGGTCATCGACAGCGATACAGCGTCATCCCGATCGCCGATGGCGCTTTGGTGCGCTGGCTCGATCCCGCTGGGTTCGAGCTTGCGCGATCGGAAGATTTCCTGGGCGAGTTCCACGACCGATTGATCAACAACGACTACGAACTGCGCACGGACCGCAGGATATCCGCTGTCCACCGCACGTTCACAAGGACGGCTCGAGCGTAGGCATCACCCTACTCGACTACAGGATTCCCCATGCGCGATAGCTTCCGCGGCCGGTCGCCTCGCGCAGGCCGAGCTCCGCAACCAGGTCCTGTGCCGCGCGCGGCGTGATCCGCAGTTGCTCTGCGATCATGCCGGCCGAGACAATCGGGCGGGTCAGCACAAAATGGGGTCGGAACAAGAGCTGTGCAAAATCGTACGCTAAGGACGAAGCGTGAACCGAGTTTGGTTGTGTCTCGCGATTTCCGCGGCAGTGCGTCTGATCCCAGTGGATAACGGTGCCAGCAGGATCGCTGCTGTTTCCACATCCGGTCAGTTCGGCAACATTCAGCGGTAGTTGGTGCTGTATGCGGAGTTGAGCAGTGGCCAGGCGCACGATTCTCAAAGCTCAGGATCGACGGCAGCTTTTCGACATTCCGGCTGATGAGGACAGCCTGATCCGACACTATTCATTGTCCGCCGCTGATCGCCTCGAGATTGATCTGCGCAGACGCGAGCATAATAGGCTCGGCTTTGCTGTTCAGCTTTGCGTTATGAGACATCCGGGCCGGGTGCTGGCGGCCGGCGAAATTCCGCCGCGTGCGATGCTGAAATATGTCGCCGACCAGATCGGTGCCGATCCCCCTGTGTTCCCAACCTATGCCCGGCGGGAAGAGACACGTCGCGATCACATTGCGCGCCTGATGAGCTATCTCGGCGTCAGAAGCGCGACATCTCAGGATCGTCGCGCGGGGCTGTTATCGGCAATTGAGGCGGCCGCGATGTCCGACAGCGGCGCTTCGATTGTAAACGCCATTGTCGCCACGCTGCGAGAACGCGGAGTACTGTTGCCGGCGGCGGAGATCATCGAGCGAATGGGGTTTGCGGCTCGCGCCATAGCTCGCCGCCGCGCCGAGGGTGCGCTTATCGAAGGTCTGGCACCAGAGAAACTGCAGGCGCTCGACAAGCTGCTCGAGGTTGATGCGGCGATCGGTCAGACCCGCTTCCATTGGTTGCGGTCGGCGCCTGAAGCGCCCGCGGCTTCGAATCTGGTTGGACTCACTGAACGGATTGCCTTCCTGCGCACGTTCGGAATTGATCCCGGCTTCCGGGCGCGCGTGGCTTCCGGGCGGTGGGACCAAATGGTCCGCGAGGGCAAGGCCACGCCAGCGTGGCTGGCCAACGACTTCAATGCAAGTCGTCGTCACGCCCTGATCGTCGCGCAGGTCATCAAACTCGGTGAGAAGCTGACCGACGATGCCGTGACCATGTTCATCAAGCTGATCGGGCGGCTGTTCTCGCAGGCTAACAGCCGTAAGAAACGGCGGCATATGGACCACCGGACAGACACCTCCAAGGCCCTGCGCATGTTCCTCGATACGATAACAGCGCTGCAGTCGGCCAACGATCGGGGTCAGGACGCACTCGAAGTACTCGACCAGAAGGTCGGTTGGCACCGGCTGCTGCGGATGAAACCGGAGCTTGCAGCAATGGTCGAGGAAAATGAGGTATCCCCGCTGATGCTGGCGGCCGAGCAGTATAAGGGCGTCCTCAAATACGCGACGGCGTTCCTAACGACCTTTACGTTCCGTTCGGCGCGCCGCCACGATTCCCTGCTCACAGCCGTTGCCATGCTCCGAAGGCTTCATTCGGAGGGACGGCGTGTACTGCCCGAGCGTGTTCCGACCAGCCATCTCAGTCCAACCGATCGAAAACTGATCTTTGGGCAGCAGAAGCCTGATCGCCGGCTCTATGAGATAGCCACGCTCGCCGCATTGCGCGAGCGCCTTCGCTCGGCGGATATATGGGTAGAGGGCAGCCGCTCGTTCCGCCCGATCGACGAGCACCTCATGCCGCGATCTACGTTCACCACGATGAAGGAAGAGGATCGGCTTGGCCTTGGTGTGGGCGGTGACGGCGCCGTCTGGCTGAACGAAGTAATGCAGGTGCTGGATTTCAATCTGAAGCGCCTGGCTTATCGCGCTCGCGCTCGTAACCTCGAGGGGGTTCGTCTGGAAGCGGGAACGCTGATCGTGACGCCGACCGTCGGCGACGTTCCTGCGGCAGCCGAAGAACTGAACGCGGAGATCAGCGAGATGTATCCGCTGGTCGAAGTTCCTGATCTCCTCAGGGAAGTGCATGAGTGGACGGGCTTTGCCGATCATTTCACACATGTCCGCACAGGCGACACCCCACGGAATGTCTCTGCCATGCTGGCCGGCATCCTGGCCGATGCAACCAATCTCGGTCCGAAGCGGATGGCTGGCGCATCCAAGGGCATCAGCGCCCATCAGATTGGCTGGATGCGCACCTTCCATGCCCGATCAGAAACCTATCGCGCCGCCCAGGCCTGCATCACCGACGCCCACACGGGTCACCCGCATTCCCGCCTGTGGGGCAACGGAACGACCGCGTCGTCCGACGGACAGTTCTTCCGTGCGAGCGACCGAGCGGCAAAACGCGGCGATGTCAATCTGCACTATGGCAGCGAACCGGGATCGAAATTCTACAGCCACTTGTCGGATCAGTACGGCTATTTCAGCATCCTGCCCATTAGCCCCACGGAAAGCGAAGCGGCCTACGTGCTCGATGGCCTATTTGACCAGGATACGCTCCTGGATATCCAGGAGCATTTTACTGACACTGGTGGCGCGAGCGATCACGTCTTCGGGCTGTTCGCCTTGATCGGCAAGCGCTTCGCCCCTCGGTTGCGCAACCTCAAAGATCGAAAGTTCCACACGTTCGAGAAGGGCGATGCCTACCCGGCGCTGACGAGCCACATCGGAGCACCGATCAACACCGCGTTGATCCTTGATCATTGGGATGACCTGCTGCATCTGGCAGCGTCGATCACGACGCGCGCCGTCGTTCCCTCGACGGTTCTGAAGAAGCTCTCGGCGTCTCCAAAGGAAAGCGAGTTGGCCAAGGCGCTGCGGGAACTCGGCCGGATCGAGCGATCACTGTTCATGATCGAATGGTATTCGAGCCCGGCCTTGCGCCGGCGGTGTCAAGCCGGCCTCAATAAGGGCGAGGCAGCGCACAAGCTCAAACGCGCGGTGTTCTTCCACGAGCGCGGAGAAATCCGTGACCGGTCATTCGAGAGCCAGGCATTCCGCGCATCTGGCCTCAATCTCGTCGTCAGCGCTATCGTCCATTGGAACACGGTCTATCTTGACCGCGCTGCAAACCACCTGCGGATGGCGCGTCGGACTATCCCAGATGACCTTCTCAAACATATTTCGCCTCTCAGTTGGGAACACATCAACCTCACAGGCATCTACGCTTGGGATTCTGAGCACCAGATGCCCGAAGGCTTCAGGTCGCTCAGGCTGCCAGCACTAATCCGACGGGCGGCATGATGTTCATGCTCCGTTCGCCCTTAGCGTACGATTTTGAGCAGCTCTTGTTCTGATCCCATCTTGCCGATATGGAATGGAAGCGCCGGCTGCACGAACCGAACGGCACGCCCGGCGCGATGTTTTGGAGCGTCTGGTGATGAGCGGCGCGGCTGTGGCCGCGGTGACCAGTTTTTACGGAAGTGGCGCGCCGACCAAGGTGAAACTGCGAACACGTATATGATTGAGATTCCGCTTATTTAGTTGGCCGACAAGCTCCAAAGCGACGAGCGAGACAAGGCGTCGGCGCTAGACTCCGAACCGCCCCCTCCCCGCATTCGCAAGCAGAAAGAGCCAATCGGCTCAGGTGCAACCCGAATTTGGGCCAGCCAGAGCTGGAAAATTCCGGGTTTAAGCCTCATGCCGGCACGGGCGCCGGAGAGCCATTCAGGAGCGTGATCGGCGGATTGTTGCCGATCCGGCTGTGCAGACACGGCTTTACCAACAGCCACGGGCCCCATCATTACCCGGGACCGGGGCGGCGCTATGCCCTGGCCGCGGCCAGGGCGCCTTCAGCAGCGACACAGGTCGCTGATCGCTGGCGACTGATGGAGAACGCGAGCCTGGCCTTCGTCGAGACCTTTCGTAAATCCATGTCTCCGACTCGGCCATTCCATCAGGGTGGCGGCCTGCGGATGGCACCAGAAAGGCTTACATTGCGAAATGAATGCCAATTCTGTCTGGCATAGCGAAAGCCGGATACTCGAGGGCTGTGCACAACCGTTCCGGTATTAACGGTGAGCACCGGCAGCACTGGCAATTCACGCATGACGAGCTCATTTGCGCAACGGTAAAGCCTCGTCCGTTCGGCATCTTCGCGCTCATGACGGGCAGCCTCTAGCAGTGAATCAAGCTCGTATATACGGCAGTATCCTGCATTGACCCCATGAGGGGAGACGTTCCGCGAATGTAGAACCTGATCAAGCCAGACGTCGCAGGACATACCCCAACTCATCTCGGATATCCCTACCCCGGCGGGCATACCGTTTTGCCAGTGCTTGCAGTACTCAACCCAATCCTCGTGCGGACACAGCTCTAGATTTATGCCGACCTTGGCGAGGTCTGAGGCCAATCGACCAATGATTGCAGTGGGCTGGAGCTGGGCCGAGCCTGCCGTCGCAAACATGACTCGCAGGGCCCAATCCGGGGGTGGAGCCGCCTGTGCGAGGAGCCTTCGTGCCTGGTCGAGGTCGTAGGGGTACGGATCGACGTACTCTGGATCATAGGCCGGAGACGCAGGAGGTAGAATTCCCTTCGCCGTACGGGTCTGTCCTCTGAACACCTCGTCGCTCAGCGCTTCCCGATCGAAGGCATGGGCGATGGCTTGACGCACGCGCCGGTCCGCCAGCACCGGATCGCTCATGTTGAAGATCAGGTACCAGACATAGGGAACGCTGCCCGAATGCACGACGAAGCCGCGCTGCTGCAGGTCCTCCAGATCGGCTCCGTCGAGGCCATAGGCGAGGTCGACCGTGCCGTCGAGCAGGGCGGTCAAGCGCTCGGTCGCATCAGGAAACGGAAGGAAGCGCAGCTTTTCCAGCTTTGCCACCTCGCCCCAATAAGCATCGTTTCGGCGCAGCGTGACTCCGCTGCCGCGAGATGTCTGAAAGCGCTCTTCGAAGATGAACGGCCCGGTTCCCGGCGCGCGGTCCGACAGGTCCGGCCCGAACGTCTCCAGCGCCGCAGGGCTGACGAACACCTGCGCCCCGGGCGCATCCTCCTGGGTCATGTAGCGGAGAAAGTCCGGGAACGGCTTGCCGAGCTCGATGTCCACGGTGAAGGGGTCGACCAGTTTGATCGCGTCGATCCACTCGATGCCGATCCGGTTGTAATTGGCGGCGATCGGCGAATAGACCGGACTGAGAGTGTCCCGCATCCTGGCGAAGTTCAGGCGCACCGCCTCGGCATCGAAGGCGGCTCCATCGTGGAAGCGGACGCCTTGCCGCAAATCGAAACGATAGGTGAGGCCGTCCGGCGAGACCGTTACCCGCTCGGCGAGTGCAGGTATGAGTGCCGTGGTGGCACCGATCTCACCTTCGAGATCATCCTCAATCAAGCTTTCGAATATGTTTTGGACGACGCGCCCAGTATTCCAGCCTCCAAATGAACATGGAGGATCAATAAGATCGACTTCCCAATCCAGTCCTATATTTAGAGTATTTTCTGAAGCGGCCATTTTATTTAACTTTCTTTTTGTGTTTCGGAAGGATTGGGCTATATGGCGGGGAGGGTCGCTTGGCGGCTGAAGGCAGGGCCGAAGCGGGCTGATGGAGGTCGAATTGGAAGGCTGGCCGGTAGGCGTACTTTTTTCTCATTCCGGTGTGACGTCGATGTCGGAAATTTCGCAGTTGCAGGGAACGCTGCTGGCGATAGACGAGATCAACGACGCAGGCGGCGTGGGGGGGCGGGCGATCCAGCCGATCATCAAGGACCCGGCGTCCGATCCCACGGCCTATGCACGGCTCGCCGCCAACCTGATACTGGAGGAAGGGGCGGCCAACATCTTCGGCTGCTCGTCCTCGTTCAGCCGAAAGGCGGTCCTCCCATGGATCGAGCGCCGAGGCGGCCTGCTGTGGTACTCGGTAGTTTATGAAGGTTTTGAATATTCGCCCAACATCATCTACACGGGCCCAACCATCAACCAGACGCACCTTCCTTTGGCCAACTACCTCTTCCGCCATGTCGGGAAGAGGTTCTTTCTCATCGGCTCGGGCTATCTTTTCCCGCGGGAATCCAACCGCGTGATACGCGACATCGTCGAGGATGTGGGCGGCACCATCCTCGGCGAGCACTACGTTCCCCTGAGCGCGGGATACGAGACCTATGCCGAGGCGGTAGCGTGCGCGGCCGAGGCGGATGCCGACGTCATCTTCTCGACCGTGATCGGGCCGGGGACGTCCCATCTGTACGACTCGCATAATGAAGCCGGCCTCGACGCGCGCCGTATGCCGATCGCGGCGCTGACCACCAGCGAGGTGCATCTGCGCGCCATGCGCACGCCGGTGGGAGCCGGTCACCTGGTCTGCGCGCCCTATTTCGAATCGCTGAAGACCGCCGAGAATCTCCGCTTCGTGGAGCGCTACCGCGCGCGGTACGGCAGCGCGCGGCCGGCCGACGGCCCGGCCGAGGCGGCCTATTCGACCGTCCATCTGTTCGCGAAGGCGCTTGCCGATGCAGGCACGACGGATCCGGAACGGGTGCGGGCGGCGGTGCTGGGGCAGCACTATCTGGCCCCCGAAGGACTGATCACCGTCGATCCGGACAACAGCCACACCTATATCCGGCCGCGTATCGCGGTCACGACCGGTCGTGCCGATTTTAGGATCGTCGAGGAGGCGCCAGAACCGGTCAAGCCCGACCCCTACCTTGTCTATTATGAAGCGCCCGAACGGTGTGAATGAGCCGCACCGATGAGCTTCTCTCAAATCATGATCCGGGAATTGCGGTCGCTTCGGGTTGCGGTCTTCCATCCGGCCGATGGCGACCGCGAAGAGTTGATGCTTCACATCCGGCGCATAGGCTGCACGGTCTATGCCGACTGGCCGATCCCGACGCATCCGACACGCGAAACCGACATCGCGCTTTGCCTTCTCTCCGAGACGGGAGAGCAGCTCCCCGACTGGCCGGATGTCGCGCTGATCGCGATCCTCCAATACGAAAGTCCGGTCGTCGTGCGCAGCCTTCTGGACTCGAACGCCCACGGAATCGTCACCAAGCCGATCCGAGCTTTCGGTATCCTGTCGACACTGCTGCTGACCCGCTCGCTTCATCGTTTCAGCCAGCGACAGAAGGCGAAGACCGACAAGATCGAGGAAACGTTGCGCTCGCGGCGGTTGATCGATCGCGCCGCCGAAGCTCTTTCCGCCTCGGGCTTCGGCACACTTGAAGCGTGCCATCAGGCGATCCGGCGCGCCGCCATGGAAGGCCGCGTCACCGCGGCGAGCGTCGCGGAGAACATACTCGCCGGAAAAGCAGTTCCGGTCATCGAGATGCTGCGCAGGGGCTGAGTGTCTCATGTCGCGAACATCCGTCCGTCGAGCCGACGCACCGCCATCATCGCGATTTCGATTTCGAAGGAACTGGAACTCATGGCATCCAGGTCGCGGCTCAGCGCATCCTGTACGGCCACGATCACCGCAGGCTCCAGAAGGCGCTGAACAACCTGCGCCCGCGATGCGGTAAGACGCCCCAGGCGGACCGCGGCTGAGAGATGCAGGCTGACGACGCTCCTGACCTCCATCAACACCGTCTGCTCCGCCGTCAATCCCGAAGCCGCAGCCACAGCGCCGAACACGACCGCAAGATGACCGGAGGAACGCTCGGCGCGGATGGAGGCGCAAAATTCCGCCACGGGTCCATTATCGAACAACTGAGGAGCGAGGACCGCCAGCTGGCGGCCGCAACTGGTCGACATACGCCGGGCCGTCTCGCTCAGCTTGCAGGTGCCCAACTCGGCATCCACGCGGAGCATGCCGGCAACATCGCCACATTCGGCCGACCGGTGAGCATGCGCCGCTGCTACGCCGTCCGTCCGGGCTGCTGCGTACCGCAGGCTCGTCTCGATCCACCGGATGAGGTCGCCTTCGCAGACATCCCCGCGGGGATGCAGCCACGCTTCGAGGCCGCCCGAATGGGCGAAGCGACCGATTGGCAGTCCGCTATCAGAGAGCTGCATCACGGCCAGCAGTTGCTGCGGCGAGGGGGGCATCTCAGTGCGCGTGCCCGGTCGCCAGCGGCCGATCGAGGCCGAGCGGAACGCCGACAAAGCTGAACGTCACCCCTTCAAGGCCGAGGCGTTCGACCGCCGCTGCCATGACTGTTGGCGAAGTTGTGACCGGGACAAAGATCGATCCGCCGCTCACCTCAATGGGTGCATGCTGGTTGCCGAAGCAATGGCCGATGCGCGCTGCAGCAGTGATCAGCGATGAGGTGTCCAGGGCGCTCAGTCGGATCGCCATCACCGGCTGTGGCTTGCGCTCGACCACGAGGATGGTCTCGCCGTCGTCGGCCAGCACAGCGCCATGACGGAGATAGCTGCCATGAGGAAGGTCGATGGCGACCTCGCTTCCGGCCTCGGAAAGAGCAAGCTGGCGGCGACGCATGGCATTGTCGGCATCGAGCAGCACGACTTCACGCGCCCGGCCGCGGAACCCGGGATCATCGAAGTGTCCGATGATGGCGTTTACTTGCCTCATGGCTTTTCCTCATTTGCGGATCGGAGGGGGCGGATGGCCGAGCAGCGACCGTCGGGCTTCGCCCCAGGCGAGATCGACGACCTCTCGGGCGGCAGATGGCGTGCGGCACAGCGCCCGCACAATGACACCGGCGCCCTTCGGCAGGATCGACGCCGCGCCATAGACGCCGGCAACGGAGCGAGCCGCATCATCAAGGCTCCGGTCCAGGGTCGCTGGCAGCGTGCCGGGGGCAAGCACCAACACTGTGGCGATGAAGCGGTGTTCGGCGAACAGCCCCGGCCCGCCGAGCGGCATGCTGTCGGGCACAAGTTCGAACGCGTCCTTGCACGTCGGCACGCCGTCTATCTCGACAGTCGTGCGGAAGTGCAGCCGCGAATAGGCGAATACCTCGCCCGCCGCGAAGCGCCCGCAGGCGACGATTTCGCTCAGCACGGCCGTCGCGCCCGTCGCCATCCTCATAAGCGTATATTGCTCGTAGCAGGCCATTTTCAGCGGAATGACAGGATCGGGCACATATTCCAGATAGGCCCCCTCCTCCATATCGATCGTCATTCGCTGGCTTGCACTCACACCACCCTCGGCGCCAAAAATCTTGGTCGCTGACGGCGTCGAAACATGCACCCGCGCATGGCGGCGCAGTCGTAGCTCGACGATGAGCCGATCCGCTTCGAATACGCCGCCACTGGGATTGTGCACATAGACGAACGCCATGTCCGGCACTGCCGGATCCAGGCGCAACGGCGACGTGACGTGAAGGGGAAAACGTTGGTCCCGACCGATGATCTCGGTCTGCCCGCAGCCGGTGCGAGCGAAGTCGAGATGCAGCCATCCGTCGGTTGTTGCCTCGTCGGTCATATGGGCGCATGGAAGAGCAGGGAGCGCTGGAGATGATCGAAAACGGCTTCTGCTCCCGCAGCATCCCTCAAATTGGTGAACAGGCTCGGCCTCTCCGGCCGGATCATCGCCACGTCCGCTCGAATACGATCGAGATCGGCATCTACATGAGGGGCGATGTCGATCTTGTTCACAACCAGAAGGTCCGCCTGAAGGCAGCCCAGCCCGCGCTTCCGCGGAATATCGTCACCCGCCCCGCAATCGATCACGAAGATCCAGTAGTCGACGAGTTCCCGGGAAAACGACGATGCCAGATTGTCTCCACCGCTCTCGATCAGAATGAGATCGAGTGGATTTTGGCGTTCAAGCCGATCGGCCGCCTCGATGTTCACAGAAGGGTCCTCGCGGATCGCTGTATGCGGACACGCGCCGGTTTCCACGCCCACGACAAGGCGGGGATCAATCAGGCCGCCCTTCTGAATCCGCTCCGCGTCTTCCAGCGTCACAAGGTCATTGGTGATGACCGCTACCTTCAGGCCGGCGGCCTGGACCAGCGGCAGTAACCTTTCCACGAGGCGGGTCTTTCCGCTCCCGACCGGGCCGCCGATGCCGATGCGTATAGCCTGTCTCTGCATGGTTACTTCAACATGTATAGGGAGCCGAGGGGCACGGTCCTGGCAGGACTGGACACACAGGTCTCACCGTCGATGGAGACACGGTAGGTGTCAGCATCCACAGTTATCTCCGGGAGCGAGTCATTGTGGACCATGTCGTATTTGGTCAGACCGCGCGTGGAGCGGGTTGCGACACAACGCGACTCCAGTCCAAGCCGCTGCGGCAGGCCGGCCTCCAAGGCCAGTGGACTGAGAAACCGTATCGAAAGGCTTCGCGCGGCCCGGCCGAACGCACCCCATTGCGGCCGATAGAGGAGCGGTTCGCAGACCAGCAGCGAGGCGTTCGCCTCTCCCGTCACCGCCCATGCAGGAAAGCCGGATTTGAGCACCAGCTCCGGCTTGACGCCGAACAGTGCGGGCTTCCAGAAGACAAGATCGGCCAGCTTGCCCCGCTCGATTGACCCGACCTCGTGATCGATGCCAAAAATCTTGGCCGGATTGATGGTGTATTTGGCGATGTAGCGCTTGATCCGCCCGTTGTCGTTGCCGCTGCCTGCGTCCACGGGCAAAGCTCCGCGCGTCTGCTGCATGATTGAGGCGAGCTGCCAGGTTCGGGCGATGGTCTCGCCGATGCGGCCCATGCCCTGCGAATCCGAGCCGAGCGCGCTGATGGCGCCGATATCGTGCAGGACATCCTCCGCGCCGATGGTCTCCTTGCGGATCCGCGATTCCGCGAATGCCACATCCTCCACCACCCTCGGATTGAGGTGGTGGCTCGTCATGGCCATGTCGAAGTGCTCTTCGAACGTATTGACCGTGAACGGATTGGTTGGATTGGTCGACGAGGGAAGAACATTCGGGTGCGAGCAGACCCGTATGATGTCCGGCGCGTGGCCGCCGCCCGCTCCCTCGACGTGATAGGCGTGGACGGTGCGCCCGCCGATGGCTTCGAGGCTCTGCTCCAGAAAGCCGAACTCGTTGAGCGTGTCCGTGTGGAGCTGGATCTGCACCGCGCCTTGGTCGGCCGCATCGAGCGCGCTGTCGATAGCCGCAGTCGTCGCGCCCCAATCCTCGTGGATCTTGAGACCTGCCGCACCTGCGGCAAGCTGTTCGACGAGCGGCGCAGCAACATCGGAGGCCGCCTTGCCGAAGAATCCGAAGTTCAGTGGAAAGGCTTCGGAGGCCTGAAGCATCAGGCCGAGATTGACTGTTCCGGTGGAGGCGATGGGGACCGTGGTAGGCCCCAGCCCTCCGCCCATCAGGGTCGTCACTCCGGCGGAGAGCGCCTCCTGACACTGGCCGGGATCGATGAAGTGGACGTGGCAGTCGATTCCGCCGGCCGTCACGATAAGCCCTTCGGCCGCCCGAACGTCGGTGTTCACACCGACGATCAGTTCAGCAGAGACGCCGTTCATGATCCGCGGATCACCTGCCTTGCCGATCCCGGCGATCCGGCCGTCCTTGATCCCGATATCTGCCTTGATGATCCCGACCACGGGATCGATGATCAGCGCATTGGTGATGACGAGGTCGAGCACACCTTCGGAGGCGCACAGCGCCCCGTCACATCCGCTGCCCGCCCGCATGGTCTTGCCGGCGCCGAAGACAAGTTCGTCGCCGTAATGGGTCAGGTCCGTCTCGACTTCCGCCCACAGCTCGGTGTCCCCGAGCCGGACGCGATCGCCGGTCGTCGGTCCGTAGAGCTCCAGGTAATGGCGTCGGGTCAACGACTGAGCCATCCTATATTCCCCGATAGCCGCGCGCCGCCGCGCGTTCGAAAGCGCGCTCGCGAATAGCCGGATCGTCGAGCGAGCCTTCGGTCAGCCTATTGAGTCCGTGGACCTCTCGACGGCCGCCAATGGTCACGAGGTCGACGGTCTTCTCGTCGCCTGGTTCGAAGCGGATGGTGGTTCCAGCGGGAATGTCCAGCCGGAAGCCGAAGGCACGGCGGCGATCGAATTCGAGCGCCTGATTGACCTCGAAGAAATGGAAATGCGATCCTACCTGGATCGGCCGGTCGGCGAGGCTCCTCACAAGGGTTGAAAAGCTCGCCCTGCCGAGGTTGATCTCGATGGCATCGGCGGCGAGGCGCCACCGATTGGTGAAGGCATCCACCTTGCCCATGCCGTCGGCCGTAATGGGATCATGTACGCAGACGAGCTTCTGTCCGTCGGGCAAGAAGGGTTCGACCATCAGAGTGTCGACGAGTTCCCTGACCCCCTCCATTACGTCCGATTCCGACAGGATCGACCTGCCAAGCGACATGAGTTCCGACACCGATCTCCCGTTTCGGGCGCCTTCGAACACTGCATCGGCTATGAGTGCCCGCGCTTCCGGCATGTTCAGGGGCAGGCCGCTGTCGCGCCGACGCTGCGCCAGCTGGGCGGCGAGGAAAACAAGCAGCCGCTCCTGTTCTCTTGCTGTCAGATACATGACGGGTCCTCACACGCTCAAATGCTTCAGCACCCGAGCCCGGGCGTCGGGCTCGGAGGCGGCGCCCATCTCGGCGATCTCGCCGCGATCCAGCACCGCCCAGCGATCGGCCACCGCTAGGGCGAAGGGCAGATGCTGCTCGACCAAGAGCATGGTGGTGCCGTGGCGGTCGCGGGCGCTGCGGATGACGCCGGCCAGGCGGTCGATCACCGAGGGCTGGAGCCCCTCGGTGATCTCGTCCACCAGCAGCAGCTTCGCTCCCGTGGCCAGCGAGCGGGCCATCAGCAGCATTTTCTGTTCGCCGCCCGAGAGCGTGCCGGCGCGCTGCTTGAGGCGTTGCAGCAGGAAGGGGAAGGAGGCCTCCACCTCGGCGAGCGCCGCCTCGAAGTCGGGCCGCCGCACGGCGAGGCGGAGGTTTTCCTCCACGCTCATGTCCTGGAACAGCGCCTTTTCCTGCGCCACATAGCCAACGCCGAGGCGGGCGACGCGGTGCGGGGAGAGGCGCGTCGCCTCGCTGCCGGATATGGCCACCGTGCCGGTCATCTTCGGCAGGAAACCCATTACTGCTTTCAGCAGGGTGGACTTGCCCATGCCGTTCTTGCCGAGCACGGCGAGGATTTCGCCCGGCGCGAGAGAAAGGCTGACCTCGCGTAGCACCACCGCACCGGCATAGCCGCTGGAGAGATTGTCGACGGAAAGCGCGCTCATGCCCGCATCTCCTGGCTCGGGGCGGGCGCCGTCTCGTGGTCGATGCCGGCATGGCCGGAGCCGGCATAGACCTGCTTGACCAGCTCGGAGGCCACCACCTCCTCCACCGAGCCGTCCAGTACGATGCGGCCCTGGTGAAGGACGATGACGCGCGAGGAAATCTCCCGCACGAAGTCGAGATCGTGTTCCACCAACAGCACGCACAGGCCCTGCTTCCTGGCCAGGTCGATCAGGATGGCGCCGATCTGCATCCGCTCGGTCTTGGTGAGGCCGGCGGTCGGCTCGTCGAGCAGCAGCACGCGCGGTTCCAGCGCCAGCACCATGGAGAGTTCCAGCGCCTGCTTCATGCCATGCGAGAGCAGATGCGCGGGGGTGGAGAGCTGCTTGTCGAGCCCCGTGGTGGCGATGACGTGCATCGCCGCTTCCGGCAACGGCAGGTCGCGGGCCCGGCACCACAGCGAGGGCCGCGCGTGGCGCACGCGGGCGATCTGCAGGCACTGCGCGACGGTCAGCGTCTCGAACACATTCGCCATCTGGAACTTGCGGCCGACGCCCAGCGCGACGCAGGCCTCCGGCGGCTTGCGGCCGATGTCGTAGCCGTTGACCGCGATGGTGCCGGCGGTGCGCTCGGCACCGTCGGCGATGCAGCGCATCAGCGTGGTCTTGCCGGCGCCATTGGGGCCGACAAGGCTGACCAGTTCGCCGGCGCGGGCCTCGAAGTCGATCCCCTCCAGCACGGTGAGGCTGCCGAAGCGCTTGACCACGCCGGCCACCGCCAAAGCTGGCCCCTCGCCGGGCTCGACGCCCTGGGTATCGGCGAGGTCGAGGGTGGAGAGCGTCACGCTGGCGGCAGGCGTCGCGACGCGCGGGCGAAGGAGGCCGAGCAGCTTGCGGGGAAGGTCGAACACCACAGGCAGCAGGCCGCGCGGGAAGGCGACGATGACAATTACGAACAGCGCGCCGATGATGAGCTGCCAGACGAAGGGATAGTCGCCGGCGAGCTGGGCGCTCTCGTAATCGACGATCAGCGCGCCGAACACCGGGCCGAGCAGCGTGCCGCGCCCGCCCAGCGCGGTCCAGATGACCAGCTCGGTGCCGAAGACGAAGCCGGCAAGCTCGGGCGCCACCACCATCGCATAGCCGGCATAGATGTAGCCGGCGACCGCCGCGATGGCGGCGCAGGCGAGATAGACCAGGATCTTCAGCCGTGAGGTGTCGAGGCCGAGATATTTGCAGCGCTGCTCGTTCTCGCGCACCGCCACCAGCAGCCGGCCGGCATCGCTCTTCACGAAGATATAGGCGAGCGTCGTCACCCCGACCAGGAAGCTGCCGGATAGCCAGAACCACGCCTCCATCGACAGGTCGAAGCTCATGAAGCCGGACAGCCCGCTCGACGAGCCGGTGAAGGTACCGCCGGAATAGAGCAGCTGCGTCGCCACGATGGGCAGGACCAGGGTGATGACCGAGGCATAAAGCGCCGATGCGCCGTGCCAGAAGGCGAGCCAGCCGACGATGGCCGCCACCAGCAGCGCGCCGCCGACGCCGAGCCCCAGCGCCAGAAAGGCGTTAGAGGTGGAGAAATCCATATGGGTGAAGACGAGGCCGGCGGCATAGGCGCCGCAGGCGAAGAACACCGACTGGCCAAAGGTGAGGATGCCCAGAAATCCCCAGAGCAGGTCCACCGTCAGCGCCACCACGGCATAGAGCAGTGAGCGGGTGAGCACGTTCACCGAATAGGTGTCGAGCACATACGGCCCGGCGAAGATCGCCGCGAGTGCGAGCAGGGCGACGACGAGGATGAGGGAGAGGCGGCGCGCTTCAGTCACGGGCGAACCCCTGAGGCCGAATGCGCAGGATGATGGCGGCGAGCACGGCGATGGTCAGGCCTCCGAGAACCGGGCTGAAATGGGTGGCGACCAGCACCTGCGCCCCGCCCAGCACCAGGCAGGCGAAGAGCAGGCTGACCAGGGAGGCGCCCGACACCAGCACCAGCATGAAGGCGTTGACGAGCCAGGGCACGCCCATGGAAGGGTCGACGCTCGACAGCGGCGTGATGAGCGCGCCGGCGATACCGGCCAGCGCCGAGCCGAGGGTGAAAGTGATGAAGCGCACCAGCCCGCTATTGATGCCGAGCCCGCGCGCCAGATCCTCGTTCATGATCACCGCGCGTGTCTCCAGCCCCAGCCGCGTGCCCTGGAGCAGCGCGGTGAGGCCGATGCCGAGCACGGCGGCAATGCCGACGAGCGCGAGACGGTAGGCGGAATAGCTCTCGCCCCACAGATCGAGCGTGCCGTTCAGCGGCGATTCCGCGAACTGCACGCCGCGGCCGAAGGCGATGGTGATGAGCTGCCCGATGATGATCGATAGGCCCCAGGTGGCGAGAATGGCGTCGAGCGGGCGGTTATAGAGCGGGCGCACGACGAAGCGCTCGATCGCCATGCCGACCACGCCGCCGAACAGAGCGGCGATGGGGACGGCGAGCCAGGGATTGAGCCCCGCCTGGGTGGTGACGAGCGCGGCATAGCCGCCGAGCGTCATCAGTCCCCCATGGGCGAAATTGATGATCTTCATGACGCCGAACACGAGCAGCAGCCCGGTCGCCACCGCATAGAGGATGGCGGCGGTCGTCACGATGTCCAGCGTCTGGCCGATCATGCGAGGGTCCTTGGAGTTGGAGGCACGGCGGGATGACGGTGCGCACGGAGCCCGGCATCCCAGATCGGTGGGCGTGAGAGGCGGCGGGCGGGCACGGAAGCCGCCGCCTCTCACCGGGCGCTTGGCGTCACTCTGCCCCTACAGCGGGAGTGACGCGTCGCATCGGGACCCGTAAGGCGAAGGGGCGCACGCTCACTTCAGCTTCGGGCACTGGTCGCCGGGATCGACGTCCTTGAAGGTCGACATGATCGAGACCGAGCCGTCGCCCTTCACCTGGCCGAGATACATGGTCAGCGGCGCGTGGCGCTGCTTGTTCATGACGATGGTGCCGCGCGGGCCTTCCACCGCGACCTCGGCCAGCGCCGGGATCACCTTGGCGGCCTCGGTCGTGCCGGCCTTTTCTACCGCCGCCTTGTAGGCGTAGACCGCTTCATACTGCGGCACCGAGAGTTCATTCGGCGTCCTCAGCTCCGCGCCGAACTTCTTCTCCATCGCGGCGAGGAAGGCCTTGTTGGCCGGGGTGTCGATATTGGTGAAGTAGGAGCCGGCGATGTAGATGCCCTCGGCATCCGGGCCCATGGACTTGGCGGTGCCCTCATCCACGGCGAGGTTGCCATAGAGCGACTTGATGCCCGCCGCGCGCAGCTGCTTGGTCAGCGTCACATTCGGCGCGCCGCCGGCGGTGGAGGTGATGATGGCGTCGGGATTGGCGGCCTTCACCTTGGCGAGGATGGCGGTCCAGTCGGTGGCGTCCATCGGGGCGTATTCGTCGCCGACGATCTTGCCGCCGGTCTTCTCGATATATTCCTTGGTGAAGGCCAGCATGCCGCGCCCGAAAGCGTAGTCCGAGCCGATCAGGAAATAGGTCTTGGCACCTTCCTTGTTGAAGAAATCTACAATCGGGGCAACCTGCTGCTCAGGCACCCACGCATTGATATACATGTAGGGATTGCAGGAGCGCCCTTCGTAAAACGATGTGTAAATATAGGGGATTTTGCCGCGGTTGACGATTGGCAGGCCGGCATTGCGGGCGGCCGAGGTCTCCATTGCAACGATCGCATCTACCTTTTTCTGAAAGATCAGTGAGTCATAAGCCTTCTGCGCGCCGGCCGCACCGGAGGCGTCATCGGCGACTTCGAGCACCACCTTCTTGCCGAGGATGCCCCCCTTGGCGTTGATCTCCTCAACCGCCAACTCCGAAGCCTGTACGACGGAGGGCGCGACCACCGAATTGGCGCCGGACAGGCCGACGGGGATGCCGATGGTGATGATGTCGTCGGCGGCGAGCGCCGGGCCGGCAAGCAGGCCGGTGGCGAACACGCCGGCCATCAGCAGGGAGCTACGGGACATAGGCTTTCTCCGGAAGGTTATGGGTTGTTCTTCGGTGGTGGAGGGCAAGCGGGGCTCAGTACCAGCCCCGGGAAATGTCGGAGCCGAGCATCTCGGCATAGACATCGGTGCGGCGGTCGCGCAGCACTTGGTTGAAGGCGTTCCAGTTGCGGGCGCGGCGAGCGGCGCCGAGGTCGATCTCGGCGGAGACGATTTCCTCCCCGTCGCGGCTGGCCGGGCCGGCGGCGGGCCAGCCGGTGTAGCTGATGATGAGGCTCTGCCCCTCGAAGGGCTGGCCGCGCTCGGTGCCGATGCGGTCGGCGCAGGCGATGTAGAGCGAGTTGGAATGGGCGGCGCCCATGGCGAGGATGTTGGCCATCGCCTCGCGCCCCTCCGCCTGGCCGGGGATCGGCACCCAGTTGGTGGGCACGCAAATGATGTCGGCGCCCTGCAGTGCCTGCAGCCGGTAGGTCTCGGGGAACCAGCCATCGTAGCAGATGGCGACGCCGATCCGCCCCAGCGGGGTCTGGAACACCGGGAAGCCGTTATTGCCGGGCTCGAAGAACAGGTTCTCGTTGCCCCACAGATGCATCTTGCGATAGGTGCCGATATGCCCGTCGGGGCCGATCACCACCGCGCTGTTGTAGAGGGCCGTGCCCTCGCGCTCGGTGATGCCGGCGACGATGTGGAGGCCCCGCTCGGCGGCGATGGCCGCCCAGGCCTGGCAGGTCGGCCCGTCGGGAATGGTCTCGGCCAGCGCGAAGGCTTCCTCGCGGGTTTCGAACACATAGCCGGTATTGGCGAGTTCCGGCAGCACGATGAGCTTCGCCCCGCCATCGGCCGCGCAGGCGATGAGGCCGAGCGAATGCGCAACATTGGCGCCCGTGTCGCCGAAACGCGGTTCCATCTGGATGCAGGCGACGCGGACAAGGCTGGAAACCGGCATGGAGGCACACCTCTGCGATCGCGGCGCAAGCAACGCCTCGGTCGAATAGCCCTAGACGCAGGTTCTCACCTGCGTTGAGTGGCCAATTTTGGGGGATTTTCTCAGCAATACTGCTGATGGCGCATCATTGTTGATGACGTCCGCGTCGTCAATTTCATTGCTGACTTAATTATAAGCATATCAATGCAAATAAATTGTGCGTTTGTGATATTTTCGCTCACGTTAGATGCAGTACGATGACTGCGTGACCGAAGCCCACCTGAGCTGAAGGGCCGCCACGCTTCTGCGCATCTAGCCGCGATAAGGTGGGAATAAGCGGAGACAGGCCCCGCCAGGGAACTGCCATGGCTTTCGGCCCGCTGCCGAAGAGCGCGATGGACTAAACCGAAACTGCTCTCGAGCGCCCGCCCAAGGGATGATCCACGCGATCGATGATGGTGAGGCGCGTCAACCAAAGTCGGCGCGCCGTTGCTCCGAAGGGGCGTTCAAGCGTCCGCCGCGCTACGCCGCTGGCATCGTGAGCATTGCTAAGCAGTAACGGTGGCTTCCCTTTGCGTTTGCAACTGCACCAATCGCGCAACATCCCTGCGGAGGTGCCGCAGCTCCGGCCACGGGAAATCCCGCCCCTCAGCGCCATCGGCTCCGATTGCGATCAGAACGTCAAGTTTTGCTGAGAGGCCACGCAGAGACGTCGCGTCTGCGGCAAAGAGCATTGCAGTCAGTCGCTCTTCATCGGCGGAGGCCGCCGCCTCTTCCTGCCGGGCGACGGAGTAGCCGATGGCGCGATCCGCGTCGTCCCAACGGTGCTGATGTATGCGCAGGGCGGTTGCGACTTCATCGCGCCGAACACACAGCGACGGCAGACCGGCCGCAAGCTCGTCGAACTGCCGCAGGGAGTTGATGCGCACCGGTGACGGCAGTTCGGCTGCAGCCAGAACCACCTGCGGAAAGCCGATCGTCCGCGCGAGTTCGGACTCCAGACGTTGCTGTTTCCGGCACAGAGCGAGCGTGCGCCGATGCGCTGCGCGCCACGCCTTCCACGCACCGATGGCGGCATCTGTCGTGCCGCCATCCTGCGGTGCGGCTGCAGCCGAACTGTTGAAGGAAGAGCCGCCGACCATCGCGAGGGCGGCAGAGAGAAGGTCCCTCCGGGATGGTCGGGACAGACTCATGCTAATCTCAGAATCAGCCATGATCCGAGCTCCACGCAGCTTGGTTGTGGTCAGGCCGGATACGTGGGGCAAACACGTGTCCGGCCGCCTAAGGCGCAGAAGGATAGCGACGACATGAATCAACAGCAATCAAAAATCACTACAGTGTCGTGATTCATATGAATGCTGCGCAATGCAAAATGGCTCGCGCCGCTCTCGGTTTGGGCGTGCGCGATTTGGCGAACCAGGCTGCCGTTTCCACACAAACCGTGACCCGTTTCGAACGCGGCGAGGCATTGAAAGCGACAACAGTTGAGCGTCTTCAGGCGGCGCTCGAAGCCGCCGGCATTGAGTTCATTCCGGAAAACGGCGGCGGCGCCGGTGTGCGCTTCCGCAAGCCGTCAGCGCCGGAATAGGCCTCACTTACCGCAACTCCTGTGCAAGATCGCTGCGGCTTCAACGCGGTTTGGCCGCTGTTCTTTTGCAGCTTATCCGCGACGGGATAGCTGGTCCTACGCGGTTTGGTTGCGCCTCACCGACAGCGGCTTCGCGTCAAGCGAGGCTATGCGCGGCGAGCTCGCGGTGCATTTGGCGGCCCCTGCAGCAGTCTGGCAGCGCATTTCTGGAGAGCTTGACGAACAGCTGGTAGCGCTCGGCGCCTATGGAGCGTTTTCTGCAGCTCTGTCATAGTATCGCAGCGATGTGACGTGATCTCGTTTATTCCCGACGGAGCGAGGGAGCTTGATGGCAGGATAAAAGCGCACACATTGCGCGGCGGTCGGGTGGTTTTGTTTACAGGATATTTTCTAGATCTCGACACATTGCGACGCTGGACAGAAATGTTCCGGCTTCGCGAGGGTCCTGTTGGCTGAATGACTAGCCGCACATTGTCATCGTCTGATGACCACGTGAAGGCCATCACCCCTCGGTTTCGGATCGCGGTGCCTGCCACTTCTGGATCGTGGCGGAGAGAAGGGCTTCTCGGCAGAACCGCCGCCCCTGATCGAGGCGAGTCGCCTCTCCACAACGTGCCTGCACTGACCGCCGATGCCCCGTACGAGCTTCGCGCGCATGTTGGTGAAGTTCTGCCAGCAGCGTGCCACGACCGTCCTGTCGCCTCGCGACGCCGACCTGTTCCAGAACTGGCTTCTCGATCTCCTCGCCGCGCGCATGCCACCGCCCCTGACGGAGCGCGACTATGACTGGCACGCGATCGCTCACGCCTCCGGTGTGGATCACGCCGATCTGCAGCGAGCCGGCTCCGTGCTTGCGCCCGGCCTTGATTCGCTGCGCCGTGAGTTGGCGCGCCGCGGCCACGTCACGGTGAAGCGTGCCACGGCGCGCCGCACACCACCTAGTTCGGAGCGGGGTACGCAGCCTCGTGGCGCGGACCAGCCGGAAGCTATGCCACGTCGACGCGGCCCTCGGGCAAAGCCGATCGTCGAGTTCCCTGAGAGCGACGGGCGGCCCTGGACCGACCCTCCCACATTCGCCGATGCGCTCGATTGTTGATTTCCACTGAGATCTGACCCTGCAGGAGCGGATTTTTCCATCGAGAAGTGACCCATGTTTTCACCACGTCTCACGCGGCACACGCGGGGGACAGCGGAGTGATCGACATGGAGTTATTGAGCGTCATCCGACGCTGGCATCATAGGGATCGTAGCTCGATCCGGGAGATATCCCGCCGCACCGGGCTCTCACGGAACACCGTGCGTAAGTACCTGCGAGCGGACAGCGTCGAACCCCGGTTTCACGTTCCGGACCGGCCGAGCAAGCTCGATCCCTATGCCGACAAGCTCGCGGCGATGCTGCGGGTGGAGAGCGGCAAGTCGCGCAAGCACAAGCGCACCGTCAAGCAGTTGCACGCCGATCTCGTGACGTTGGGCTATGAGGGCTCCTACAATCGGGTGGCGGCCTTTGCCCGCGACTGGAAGGCCGCCCGGTTGCGCGAGCAGCAGACCAGCGGCCGCGGCACCTTCGTGCCGCTGGCCTTTGTGCCCGGAGAGGCGTTCCAGTTCGACTGGTCTGAGGACTGGGCGATCATCGCCGGCGAGCGCACCAAGCTGCAGGTCGCTCACGTCAAGCTGTCCTACAGCCGCGCCTTCACTCTGCGAGCCTACCCGCAGCAGACCCACGAGATGCTGTTCGACGCCCATAACCACGCCTTCCGGGTACTGGGCGGCGTGCCGCGGCGGGGGATTTACGACAACATGCGAACGGCCGTCGACAAGGTCGGCCGGGGCAAGGAGCGCCAGGTCAACATCCGCTTCTCGGCCATGGTCAGCCACTTCCTGTTCGAGGCGGAGTTCTGCAACCCGGCCTCCGGCTGGGAGAAGGGGCAGATCGAGAAGAACGTACAGGATGCCCGTCATCGGCTCTGGCAACCCATACCGAACGTCCCCTCGCTGGAGGCCTTGAACGAGTGGCTCGAGACCCGGTGCCGGGAGCTGTGGTCGCAGGCCGGGCACGGCTCGCAACCCGGCTCGATCGCCGATGTGTGGGCTGAGGAGATCCGCCACCTGATGCCGATGCCGCGGCCGTTCGACGGCTTCGTCGAACACGCCAAGCGCGTTTCCCCGACCTGCCTCGTCCACCTCGAGCGCAATCGCTACAGCGTGCCGGCCTCCTTCGCCAACCGCCCGGTGAGCTTGCGTGTCTATCCCGACCGGATCGTTGTGGTCGCTGAGGGACAGGCCATCTGTGAGCATGGTCGGGTGTTCGCTCGCTCCCATGATCGCCAGAGCCGGACCGTCTATGACTGGCGGCATTATCTGGCCGTGGTCCAGCGCAAGCCCGGCGCATTGCGCAACGGCGCACCGTTCGCCGAGATGCCGCCGGCGTTCCGATCCTTGCAGCAGCATCTGCTCAAGCGGCCGGGCGGTGACCGCGAGATGGTGGAGATCCTGTCCCTGGTCCTCCAGCATGACGAGCAGGTCGTGCTCACGGCCGTCGAACTCGCGCTGCAAGCAGGCGTGCCGACCAAGACCCACATCCTCAATCTGCTGCACCGCCTGATCGACGGTACACCGCTGAGCACGCCGACGATCCCAGCTCCTGGCGCCCTTACGCTGACCACCGAGCCTCAAGCCAATGTCGAACGCTATGACGCCCTCCGCAGGGCCAGGGAGGCGCGCCATGCGTCATGATCCGGCCAGCGGAGCCCTCGTCATTATGCTGAGAAGCCTCAAGATGCACGGCATGGCGCAAGCCGCTGCCGAACTCATCGAACAGGGGTCTCCCGCCTTCGAGACCGCCATGCCGATCCTCTCACAGCTCCTGAAGGCAGAGACCGCCGAGCGGGAGGTGCGCTCGACCGCCTATCAGCTCAAGGCCGCCCGCTTCCCGGCCTATCGCGACCTCGCCGGCTTCGACTTCACCAGCAGCGAGGTCAATGAGGCGCTCGTGCGCCAACTCCATCGCTGCGAGTTCCTCGACGACGCGCACAACGTCGTCCTGATCGGTGGTCCCGGTACCGGCAAGACCCACATCGCCACGGCTCTCGGCGTCCACGCCGTCGAGCATCATCACAGGCGGGTCCGCTTCTTCTCTACCGTCGAGCTCGTCAACGCTCTCGAACAGGAGAAGGCCCAAGGCAAAGCGGGTCAGATCGCCGGTCGGCTCCTCCATGCCGACCTCGTCATCCTCGACGAGCTCGGCTACCTGCCGTTCAGCACCTCGGGCGGCGCCTTGCTGTTCCACCTGCTGAGCAAGCTCTATGAGCGCACCAGCGTGATCATCACCACCAATCTCAGCTTCTCCGAATGGGCTGCCGTCTTCGGCGATGCCAAGATGACCACGGCCCTGCTCGACCGGCTCACCCATCACTGCCATATCCTCGAGACCGGCAATGACAGCTTCCGCTTCAAGAGCAGCTCGGCAAAGCCACCCAAACCCACCAGGGAGAAGCCGCGAAACTTGACCGCAACCTAACCCCAAGACCACCATCAGCCCGGGTCACTTCTCACTGGAAATCCAGGGTCACTTCTCAACGGAAATCAACACCCGGGACGAACTGGAGCGCACCGCCGACCTGCTCGCCGCGCCCGTAGCCAAGGCGCTGCTCGGCAAGGCGGTGCTGCCGGACGAGCATCCCCATACCACCGGCGGCATCGGCATGCTCGGGACGCTGCCCTCGCAGGAGGCGATGGAGCGTTGCGACACGCTGCTGATCGTCGGCTCGACCTTCCCCTATATCGAGTATTACCCGAAGCCCGGCCAGGCCAGGGGCGTGCAGATCGACCGCGATGGCCAGCGCATCGGGCTGCGCTACCCGGTCGAGGTCGGCCTGGTCGGCGATGCCGGAGAGACTCTGCGTCTGCTCAATGAGCGGCTGACCCGCAAGGCCGACCGCAGCTTCCTTGAGGAGGCGCAGGCCGGCATGGCGCGCTGGCGCGAGATGATGGCGACCTCCGAGGCCAAGACCGAGCTGCCGCTGAAGCCCCAGCTGGTTGCCCGCGCGTTCGGCCGGCAGCTGCCAGACGATGCTGTGCTGGTCACCGATTCCGGACAGAACACCGAGCTCGCCGCCCGCCATATCGACATGCGCGAGGGCCAGGCCTTCGGCGTCTCCGGCTCGCTTGCCTCCATGGCCTGCGGGCTGCCCTATGCCATCGCCGCCGGCTTCGCTTTTCCCGGCCGGCCGGTCTTCGCGGTGGTGGGCGATGGCGGGCTCGCCATGCAGCTCGGCGAGTTCTCCACCGCCGTACGCTATCGTATCCCGCTGAAGATGCTGGTGATCAAGAACAACATGCTGAACCAGATCGCGTGGGAGCAGATGATGTTCCTCGGCAATCCGCAGTTCGGCTGCGAATTGCAGCCGATCGACTTTGCCATGGCCGCCGAGGCGATGGGCGGCATCGGCTATTCGATCACTAATCCCGAGCACGTCGAGGACGTGCTGGAGCGCGCCTTCGCCGCTGAGGGGCCGGTGCTGATCGAGGCGGTTGTTGACGCCGCCGAGCCGATGATGCCGCCCAAGATGCCCGCGGACTATGCGCAGAACTTCCGCAAGGCGCTGCCGCAAACGCCCGGACGCGAGCAGATCGAGGCGGCGATCGCCGAGGAGCCGCTGAAGACCATGATCGAGGCGGGGAACCAGCATGAGTGAGCGCTGGGACATGAACCTGTCGGAGCCGGTCAGCTTCCACAAGGACGGCGAGGCGCGGACGCTTCGCACGCTGGATGATGCGCGCGGCCTGCTTTCGGCCCACGAGCCGAGCGAAGGCGACCGCGAGCTATGCCAGGCGGCGGTGACGACGGTGACCAAGGCGGCCTCGTCTGGCCAGCCGTCCGATCGTGAGATGGCTACGGAGCAGATGCGGATACTGCTCCGCTCGCTCGGCTGGATCTGAAGAAACAGTCCGGGCCATCGCCTTACCGAGGAGACCGACATGACACTGTCCGTCATCGCGTTGAATTGCACCCTCAAACGCGGCGAGGAGCCTTCTTCATCCGAGAAGCTTCTACGCGAGGCGCTGACCGAATTCGGCAAGCTCGGTGTCGCCGGCGAGGTCGTCCGCGTCGCCGATCTAGGCTGAGGACTCATAGCCAGAACAGCACGGTAGCCGCGAGAGCGATGGCTGAGAGGAAGACGGTCGGACATCGATCGTAGCGGGTGGCGACGCGCCGCCAGTCCTTGAGCCTCCCGAACATGATCTCGATGCGATTGCGTCGTTTGTAGCGGCGCTTGTCATATCGGATGGGCTGGGAGCGGGATTTTCGTCCGGGGATGCAGGGCTTGATCCCCTTGGCCTGCAAGGCGTCCCTGAACCAGTCCGCATCATATCCTCGGTCACCCAAGAGCCATTGCGCCTTGCGAAGGCTGTCCAGCAGAGCCGCGGCACCGGTGTAGTCGCTGACCTGGCCCGCCGTCATGAACAGGCTGATCGGTCGCCCATTCGCATCCGTCACGGCATGAAGCTTGGTGTTCATGCCGCCCTTGGTGCGTCCGATCAGTCGCCCGACATCCCCCTTTTTACCCGCAGGCTCGAAGCCATGCGGTGGGCCTTCAGATAGGTCGCGTCGGTCATAACCGTTCGCCGCTCGCTCTCTGCGGCGGACAGGCCTTCCATCATCCGGATGAAGATGCCCGCCGCGCTCCAGCGTTTCCAACGATTATAGAGCGTCTTATGGGGGCCATAGGCCCCCCGGGGCGTCGCGCCAGCGCAGTCCGTTGCGGTTGACGAAAATGATCCCGCTCAGAACCCGGCGATCATCCACGCGCGGCTTCCCGTGGCTCCTTGGGAAATAGGGCTGAAGCCGAGCCATCTGCTCATCCGTCAGCCAATACAGGTCGCTCATGTTCAAACTCCTGCGGAGTCTGAATCAGATCGTGCGCCTCATATCAATGGGTCCTGAGCCTAGACGTTGCGGGCGAGAAGCTTGCCGTTGGCATCGTATTGAGCCGGCTCGGCCGATCGACTAATTCTGGCGAAGAAGCACCGTAGCTGAGTCCGTTGGCTATATTTAATCTCTACCTAAGATTTCTTCTATCTTGCCATTTCCACTCCCGAACCTCCGGCATGTCGAGGCCGTGGGCGCGGATGTAGCGATCGTGCTCGGTGAGCTTGTCGCGGATCGCCTGACGCGCATGGACCTTTCCGGCGAGCGCCGGCACGCGGTCGATCACGTCGAGCACGAGGTGGAAGCGGTCGAGCCGGTTGCGTACCACCATGTCGAAGGGCGTGGTGGTCGAGCCCTCCTCCACATAACCGCGCACATGCATGTTGGCGTGATTCGTGCGGCGATAGGCGAGCCGGTGGATAAGCCAAGGATAGCCGTGATAGGCAAAGATCACCGGCTTGTCCCGCGTGAACAGCGCGTCGAACTCACCGTCGGACAGACCATGGGGATGCGCAGATTTGGGCTGCAGCGTCATCAGGTCAACAACGTTGACCACTCGTACCCTGAGTTCAGGGAAATAGCCGCGCAGCAGGTCGACGGCGGCCAGCGCCTCCACCGTCGGCACGTCGCCGGCGCAGGCCAGCACGACGTCGGGCTCGCAATCATGGTCGTTGCTCGCCCATTCCCAGATGCCGATGCCCTGCGTGCAGTGCTTGATGGCGGCGTCCATGTCGAGCCATTGCGGCGCCGGCTGCTTGCCGGCGACGATGACGTTCACCCGGTTCCAGCTCTTCAGGCAGTGGTCGGTGACATAGAGCAGCGTGTTGGCGTCCGGCGGCAGGTAGACGCGCACGATGTCCGCCTTCTTGTTCACCACATGGTCGATGAAGCCGGGGTCCTGATGGCTGAAGCCATTATGGTCCTGCCGCCAGACATGCGAAGTGAGCAGGTAGTTCAGCGAGGCGATGGGCCGGCGCCACTCCACCTCGCTGGACGATTTCAGCCATTTGGCGTGCTGGTTGAACATCGAATCGATGATGTGGATGAACGCCTCGTAGCAGGAGAATAGCCCGTGGCGGCCGGTCAGGAGATAGCCCTCCAGCCAGCCCTGACACATGTGCTCGGACAGCATCTCCGTTACCCGGCCATCCAGCGCCAGATGGTCGTCATAGGACAGCTTTTCCGCGTTCCAGGCGCGGTCCGTCACCTCGAACAGCGCCTGCAGACGGTTGGACGCCGTCTCGTCCGGGCCGAAGACACGGAAATTCTTCGAGGCCAGGTTCGCCTTCATCACGTCGCGCAGGAAGGTGCCCATCACATAGGTGGATTCGGCCTCCACGCCGCCGGGGTGAGGCACGTCGAGCGCGTAACCCGTGAAGTCCGGCAGGCGCAGCGGCCGGCGCAGCGCGCCGCCATTGGCGTGCGGATTGGCGCTCATGCGCTGCTCGCCGGCGGGGGCGACCGCGGCGATCTCGGGTTTCAGCCGGCCATCCGCGTCGAACAGTTCTTCCGGCTTGTAGCTCTTCATCCAGTCTTCGAGCAGCGTGACGTGCTCGGGCTTCGACATGTCGGAGAACGGCACCTGATGCGAGCGCCAGAAGCCCTCGGCCTTCTTGCCGTCGACATTCTTCGGGCCGGTCCAGCCCTTGGGGGAGCGCAGCACGATCATCGGCCAGCGCGGGCGCTCGGTGACGCCATCCTCGCGCGCCGCCTTTTGGATCGCGGCGATCTTGCCGAACGCCTCGTCGACGGCGCTCGCCATGGCGTGGTGCATCGGATCGGGATCCTCGCCTTCGACGAAGATCGGGTCGTAGCCGAAGCCGCGCATCAGCGCGTCGAGTTCCTCATGCGGGATGCGGGAGAGGATTGTGGGATTGGCGATCTTGTAGCCGTTGAGGTGGAGGATCGGCAGCACCGCGCCATCCGCCGCCGGATTGAGGAACTTGTTGCCGTGCCAGCTCGTGGCGAGCGGTCCGGTTTCGGCCTCGCCGTCGCCGACCACGCAGGCGACGATCAGCTCCGGATTGTCCAGCACCGCGCCATAGGCGTGGGAGAGCGAATAACCGAGCTCGCCGCCTTCATGGATCGAGCCGGGAGTTTCCGGCGCCGCATGGCTGGGAATGCCGCCCGGGAAGGAGAACTGGCGAAACAGCCGGCGCAGCCCTTCCTCGTCCGGCGAGACGTCGGGATAGAGCTCGCTATAGGTGCCTTCGAGATAGGTTGCCGCCACCACGCCCGGCGCGCCATGGCCGGGGCCGGCGACGAACAGCACACTGGCGCCGGTGTCGCGGATCACCCGGTTGAGATGCACATAGATGAAGTTGAGTCCCGGCGTGGTGCCCCAATGGCCGAGCAGGCGCGGCTTGACGTGATCGAGGGTGAGTTTTTCGCGCAGCAGCGGATTGTCGAGCAGGTAGATCTGGCCGATCGACAGATAATTGGCCGCCCGCCACCAGGCGTTCATATGTCCGAGCTGTTCCGGGCTCAGCGTTGCCGTTACGGTTTCGTTGGACATGGTTCTCGTCCCCTTCTGGTCGTCTCGGTTCAGCGGACAGGGCAGGCAAGGCGGTCGTCTGGGCTCCGGTACCCGCCTATTGCGGCCGCTTCGTTGATCGCGGTCAAGATGGTTGCGGCAAGGATGGTTATCCTCCTGTCGAACTTGGCGGTTCGGGCGCGAGGCGCCATGCTGCCCGGCATCGTTCCGTGGCAAAGCTTAGGGAGCAGACATGGCAAGCCAGCGACGGTTGCCGGCCCATTCACTTCTCGTGGCACTGCTGCTCGCGATGCTGGCGACGCCGGTCGCGGCGCAGCAGGAGCCCGCAGGCGCTTCCGGCCTTGGCGCGAAGCTGCAGGCGCTGATCGCCCGGCTGAGCGGCAGCCGGTTGCCGGCGGGCCTGTTCCAGACCAATGGTCGCATCGAAGCCGAGCAGGTGCTGGTGGCCTCCAAGCTCGCCGGCCGCGTGGCACAGGTGCTGGTCGAGGAAGGCCAGACCGTCGATGCCGGCGAAGTGGTCGCGCGCATGGACACGAGCGAACTCGAAGCCCAGCTCGCCGGGGCGCAGGCCCAGGTACGTCGCGCCGAGAAGTCGGTCGCCGAGGCCGAGGCGCAGATCGCCCAGCGCGATAGCGAGCACACGCTGGCCGAGCAGGAATTCGAGCGCGCCTCGAAACTCAAGGATAGCGGCTTCGGCACCGCCCAGTCGCTCGATCTGCGCCAGAGCCAGCTGAATGTTGCGGTGGCCGCCCAGCGCGCCGCGCAAGCCTCGCTGGATGAAGCCGACGCCGCCGTCGATGCCGCCCGCGCCGATGTGGCGCGCATCCAGTCGCTGATCGACGATTCCACGCTCAAGGCGCCGCGCCGCGGGCGGATCGAATACCGGCTGGTGCGCTCGGGCGAGGTGGTGGCGGCCGGCGCGCCCATCGTCACGCTGCTGGACCTCTCGGACGTCTACATGACCGTCTTCGTGCCGGCCCGCGTCGCCGGCCGGCTGGCGCTTAGCGACGAGGCGCGCATCGTGCTCGACCCGGCGCCCGACTATGTCATTCCCGCCACGGTGAGCTTCGTGGCCGCCGGGGCGCAGTTCACGCCGAAGTCGGTCGAGACGGCGGATGAGCGCGAAAAGCTGATGTTCCGCATCAAGCTGCGCATCGCGGCGGAACTGCTCAAGCAGTATGAGGACCGGGTGAAGACCGGCGTGCGCGGTGTCGCCTATGTGCGCACGGATCCAGCGACACAATGGCCGGCCGATCTGGCGGTGAAGCTGCCGCAATGAGCGGGGAGGCGGCCGCGCAGATTCCGGCTATCGCGCTCGGCGGCGTGACCCACCGCTATGGCAAGGTCGAGGCATTGCGCGGGCTCGATCTTGCGATTCCGGCCGGCTGCATGGCGGGTCTCATCGGCCCGGACGGCGTGGGCAAGTCGACGCTGCTCGGGCTGGCCGCCGGCGTGACGCGGATCCAGCAGGGGCGGGTGGAGGTGCTCGGCGGCGACATGGCCAATGCGAATTGGCGGCGAGAGGCCGGCGGGCGCGTCGCCTACATGCCGCAGGGGCTGGGGCGCAACCTCTACCCGACACTGAGCGTCGCGGAAAATCTCGACTTCTTCGGCCGCCTGTTCGGGCAGGGCACGGCCGAGCGCCGCGAGCGCATCACTGAGCTCATCGCCGCCACCGGCCTCGCACCCTTCGCCAATCGCCCCGCCGGCAAACTCTCCGGCGGCATGAAGCAGAAGCTCGGCATCTGCGCGGCGCTGATCCACGATCCCGACCTCGTCATCCTCGACGAGCCGACCACGGGCGTCGACCCGCTGTCGCGCCGGCAGTTCTGGGAGCTGATCGAGCGTCTGCGCGTCCGCCGTCCGGGCATGAGCGTCATTGTTGCCACCGCTTATATGGAGGAGGCCGAGCGCTTCGACTGGCTGGCGGCGATGAATGAGGGGCAGGTGCTCGCCACCGGCAGCCCGGCAGAGATTCGCGCGCAGGCGAGCGAGACGACGCTGGAGCGGGCCTTCGTCGCGCTGCTGCCGGCGGGCGAGCGCGGCGCCGCCGAGCCGCTGCCGGATCTGCCGCGCGTCGATCATGGTGGCGCGCCGGCCATCGAGGCGAGCGGGCTGACGCGGCGCTTCGGCGATTTCGTCGCCGTCGACCATGTGAATTTCCGCATCGAGAAGGGCGAGATCTTCGGCTTCCTCGGCTCGAACGGTTCGGGCAAGTCGACGACGATGAAGATGCTCACCGGGCTTCTGCCGGCGAGCGAGGGCGAGGCCAAGCTGTTCGGCGCGCCGCTGGCCGGTGGCGACATGGAGACTCGCAAGCGCGTCGGCTACATGTCGCAGGCCTTCTCGCTCTATGCCGAGCTGACCGTACGGCAGAACCTCGTGCTGCATGCCCAGCTGTTCGAGATCGCCGATGTGGAGGGCCGCGTCGCCGAGATGCTGGAGCGCTTCGACCTCGCAGAAGTCGCCGATGTCCGTCCCGAAAGCCTGCCGCTCGGCATACGCCAGCGCCTACAGCTGGCGGTGGCGGTGATCCATCGGCCGGAGATCCTCATCCTCGACGAGCCGACATCCGGCGTCGATCCGGTGGCACGCGACAATTTCTGGCGCACGCTGATCGAGCTCTCGCGCAAGGATGGGGTGACGATCTTCCTGTCTACCCATTTCATGAACGAGGCCGAGCGCTGCGACCGCATCTCGCTGATGCATGCCGGCCGGGTGCTGGCGGTCGGCACGCCCGGCGAGCTCAAGCGCGACCGGGGCATGGACACGCTGGAGGAGGTGTTCATCGCCGTGCTGGAAGACGCCGGCATGGGGCGCGATCAGGGCGGCGACCTGAAGGAGCGCGCAGCCGCGCCCGCCCGCGTGCGGCGTTTCGATCCCGGCCGGCTGTGGGCCTATGCCAGCCGCGAGGCGCTGGAGATCATGCGCGACCGCGCGCGCCTCGCCTTCGCGCTGCTCGGGCCGATCCTCTTGCTGCTCACTTTCGGCTACGGCATTTCCTTCGATGTCGAGAACCTGCCCTATGCGGTGTTCGACCAGGACCAGAGCCTGCAGAGCCGGCAATTGCTCGAGAGTTTCGAGGGCTCGCGCTATTTCGAGACGCATGCGCCGATCTCCTCGCCCGCCGAGCTCGACCAGCGGCTGAAGAGCGGCGAGCTCAAGCTCGCCATCGAGGTGCCGCCCGACTTCGGCCGCGACCTGATGCGCGAGCGCAGCCCGGAGATCGGCGTCTATGTCGACGGCGCCATGCCGTTCCGCGCCGAGACGACGCGCGGCTATGTGCAGGGCATCGCGCAATCCTATCTCGCCGACGCGCAGCTGCGCACGCAAGGGCAGGCGGTGCCGGTCTATCCGATCACCATCGAGCCGCGCTACCGCTACAATCAGGCGTTCAAGAGCGTGAACGCCATGGTGCCAAGCGTCATCATGCTGATGCTCATCCTCATCCCGGCGATCATGACCGCGCTCGGCGTGGTGAAGGAGAAGGAGACCGGCTCCATCACCAATTTCCAGTCGACGCCGGTCACAAGGCTGGAATTCCTGCTCGGCAAGCAACTGCCCTATGCCGCCATCGCCTTCGGCAGCTTCGTCACGCTGGTGATCACCGCGCGGCTGATCTTCGACGTGCCGGTGAAGGGTTCGCTGCCGACGCTGGCGCTCGGCTCGCTGGCCTATGTGCTGGCGACCACGGGCTTCGGCCTCCTGATCTCCAGCTTCGTGCGGAGCCAGGTGGCGGCGATCTTCGCCACCGCCATCATCGCCATCATCCCGGCGGTGAACTTCTCCGGCCTGCTCGTGCCGGTGTCCTCGCTCTCGGGCGGGGCGCGGTTCATGGGGCTCGCCTTCCCCTCGGCCTGGTATCAGCAGGTGAGCGTCGGCACCTTCACCAAGGCGCTGGGTTTCGCCGAGCTCTGGCCCGACATCGTCGTGACCTTTCTTTTCGCGCTGTTCTTCATCGCGGCGGCGATGGTCGCGTTGCGCAAGCAGGGGGTGTGAGGAATGTTCGCCCGGCTCGCCCGCATCTTCCGCCTCGGCATCAAGGAACTGTACAGCCTGAAGGCCGACCCGGTTCTCGCGGGGCTGATCGTCTACACCTTCACCATCGCCATCTACACGGTGGCTTCCGGCGCGAAGTTCGAGGTGGAGAATGCCGCCGTCGCGGTGGTCGACGAGGACCAGACCGCCCTGTCGCGGCGGATGCGTGACGCGCTGCTCAAGCCCTTCTTCAAGGAGCCGGTGCTGATCGGCGCGGAGGAGGTGGACGAGGTGATGGATTCCGGCCGCTTCGTCTTCGTGGTGTCGATCCCGCCGAAATTCGAGCATGACGTCATCGCCGGCCGCTACCCGACCATCCAGCTCGACATCGACGCCACCGCTATGTCGCAGGCGGGCAATGGCGCCTCCTACATCCAGAACATCCTCGTGCAGGAAGTCGCTGCCGCCGTGCCCGGCGCGTCGAGCGCGCAGCCGGTCAATGTGGTTGTGCACGCGCTGTTCAACCCGAACCTGCAATCGGCGTGGTTCACGGCGGTGATGCAGGTGATCAACAACGTCACCATGCTCGCCGTCATCCTCTCCGGCGCGGCGCTGATTCGCGAGCGCGAGCATGGAACGATCGAGCATCTGCTGGTGATGCCGGTGACGCCGATGGAGATCATGCTGGCGAAGATCTGGGCCAACGGCCTCGTTATCGTCATCGCGGCGACGCTGTCGCTGGTCGTGGTGGTGGAGCGGCTGCTCGGCGTGCCGACGCAAGGCTCGCTCGCGCTCTTTGTCGGGGCGATGCTGGTCTACCAGTTCTCGGTGACGGCGCTCGGCATCCTCGTCGCCACGGTGTCGACCTCGATGGCGCAGTTCGGTCTCATCGTCATGCCGGTGCTGATCATCATGAACCTGCTCTCGGGCTCGACCACGCCGATGGAAAGCATGCCGGTCTGGCTGCAGAATGTGATGCAGCTCTCACCCTCCACCCATTTCGTCGCGCTGTCGCAGGCGGTTCTCTATCGCGGCGCCGGGTTCTCGGTGGTGTGGGGGCAGATGATGGCGCTCGCCGCCATCGGCGCGGCGTTCTTCTTCCTCGCGGCGCTGCGCTTCCGCAAGGCGTTGCAGACCGGTGGATAATACTCAGTCGCCCTGGCACAAACGTACCGACAACCGGCAAATCTTAGTCGATCACATATACAATTTGTTATTCGCCCGGCAGGTCAGGAGTGAAACTGAGCGGGATGGATTGCCGACTAATCGGCACATACTCAACGCGATCGCGCCCAGCGCGCTTCGCGATATAAACGGCGCGATCAGCTGCCTCACAGAGGGCAATAGCCGATTCGGCTTCTGCGTGACTGGTCGATACTCCAATACTCACAGTGCAGGCCGGTATGGCTCCGGTGGCGAGGGGAATGGACGAACTCGCCAGTTCTGATCGAAGCTTTTCGGCAAGAAACAGTGCGCCTTCTTCCGCTGTGTCCGGCAGGATCACACTGAACTCCTCCCCTCCGATGCGGGCAGGAAGGTCTCCCGGTCGACGCGCGCATCGATTGACCGCAGCCGCCAGCGCCTTGAGCATCTCGTCGCCAATGGCATGACCGTATCGATCGTTAACGCGCTTGAAATGATCCGCATCCAGCACCATCAGCGATAGTGGTGTGCCGGTGCGCACCGAGCGTCGCCATTCTCGCTCAAGCACCTCGTCAAATCGACGGCGATTGGCCAGACCGGTGAGCCCATCCGTCGTTGCCAACTGTGCCAGCTCGGCTTCTGCGAGGGCTCGCCGACGCAGTTCTTTGCCGAGCTTGACCGCGAAAACAACGAGTGCGCCGCAAAGCAGCACGGCCACTGGGCCGATAATGAGGGCACGACTGCGCCACGGTGACAGGATGGGCTGCGTGCTCAAGCCGACATTGACGATGAGATCAGACCCCGGCACCGCAGTGAAACTGTAAAGACGCGCAACCTTGTCGATGCTGGCGATTGCCGCGAATGTCCCGGTGCTCTCGGCACGAATACGCTGGAAATTTGAGCTCTCCGAGACATCCACGCCAACGTCACCGTGACCATCGAGAGACGGCTGCCGGCAACGATGCGGCCTTCATTCGTGACAAGAACAAGGACATCATTTGGCTGCAACCCAATCAGCTGCAGAAAGGAACGGATAAACTCGATCCTGATTGCCGCCAGCACGACACCATCGAAGCTCCCGTCGGGCTTGGAAATGCGTCGGCTGATGGCAATGCTCCACTCGCCATTGCGCAAACGGCTTTGATAAGGCTGGCTGATATACGTGCCGACGATGGCACTGTCGCGATGAACTTCAAAATAATCACGGTCGGAAAAATTCGCACTGCGGCGATGAACGGCAGAATCGGCAACGATGTCCCCATTCGCGTTCAGAACAAGAATCGACCCAACAAAATTCATGCTGCTGGCAAGATTTGCCAGGATATGTTGATCGACGGGCTGAGCGTCGCCTGCATCGATATCGCCCAATTCAAGCATGATAAAGCGCAGCGCCGCATCATACACTTGGATATGTTGATCCACATGAGCCGAAATAGCTCGGGCGAGGTTCGTGCCGGCCAGTTCGGCGCGTTTCCATGTCTCCGCGCGCATTTGCCAGAGACCCCGATGACCGCCAACAGGATCAAGGCGGCCAGAATGCTGCCAAGGAGCAGCGCTCGCGCTTGGAACCCTTTCGTGGCGACAGGGGAGCAGGCACGCAATTGATCCAACGGACGCCTCGCCGAAATGCGGTTACACTGGATTATTTTTGGGACCAATAGGAAGACAAAGCGGAAATTAGCGTCAAGATCGACGGTAGAATGAGCGTGGCCGGTAAGGAAACGAAGGCAGAGCCTTAGAGCCCGTCCCGAAAGGGTTGAGCGGCTGGGGCGCTCGTGATTCCAAGGGGTTGTTCAGGCCATCTTGGAGCGAGCGATGTGGACCCCAGCCACTCGCCGGCAGCATAGTCGTGCGGGACTTCGATACGAAACGGATTTGACGGATGCGGAGTGGCGGCTGGTTGCGCCGTTGCTACCAGCGCCGAAGCGAACAGGTCGGCCTCTGTCGTGGCCGCTGCGCGAGATCGTCAACGCGATCTTCTATGTGATGCGCGGCGGCATCTCCTGGCGGCTTCTGCCGAGCGACCTTCCACCCAAGAGCACGGCCTATCGCTGGTTTGCGGCCTGGCGGGACGGGGGCGTGTTCGAGGCGCTGAACCATGCTTTGCTGATGATCGATCGCGAACGCAGCGGTCGGTCGGGCTCGCCGAGCGCCTGCATCATCGACAGCCAGAGCGTGAAGACCAACGAAGCCGGCGGCCCGCGCGGCTACGACGCCGGCAAGAAGATCATGGGCCGCAAGCGTCACGCCCTCGTCGACACCGACGGGCGCGGCCTCGTCCTCTTCGCCCATCCCGCCAGCGTGCAGGATCGCGACGGGGCGGGCCCGCTGCTGGCTGCCTCGCGCCGCCCCTTCCCCTTCATCGAGAAGGTCTTCGCCGATGCCGGCTATCAAAGCCCGCGTGTCGCGACCGCAACCCGCATCGCCGTCGAGATCGTTCGCCGCAAGCCCGATCAGATCGGCTTCGCCGTCCAGCCACGACGATGGGTCGTCGAGCGCTTCTTTGCCTGGATCAACCGAAACCGAAGGCTCTGGAAGGACGCAGAAGCGACAATCGCATCGGCGACAGCCTTCCTCTACGCCGCCGCAGCCTTGGTCCTCATCCGACGCATCGCTCGATCACAATGAGTTCCGAGACGGACTCTAAGATGATAGACGCGACGGCCGGGTCACGCGACGAATACGCTACGAACGCAACCTTTTGTTCCAGCATTCCCCTCGTCGCCTCCCGCGTGAGATAGCAGGGAGATAGCCCCCACATCGGCAGTAAGATGAGGCGAACATGATGAGGAAACAACCTCAGCACCATCGCCTGATCGTCGGTAGGCCTGAGGCGGACCGGGTCTCGCGCGGTGGGAGAGGCAGTCCCGTGGGACAGACAAGTTGTACAGCCAGAAACCGGACCCGTTGAGAGTCCGAGAAGGGTCAACTCCGGCCCTGGGGAACCCTGATCATCGACGCGGTATCACGTTGGCAGATGATATCTCGACGGATCGACGCCGAGCGCACGAACCAAAGCCGCAAGGGGGCAAACAGCTGGGCGCGCGTGGCCTCACCCACAGCGCGGAGGTGGCGCGCCACCCCGAACCGCGAAAAGATCGAGCCAACGAGCTATGACTCCTTTCGCGAAACTGGTCATAACGGCGAAGGACAGTATCGGGTCCCGGCATGATGCGGGCAGTCAAACTCCGTCATCGGCGTCGACCGCCTCCACGAGCTCGTCCTCATCTCTCTCGTCCACCATGAGCCCCACCGGGATATCTCCTGCGAGCAGCCTGTCCTTGCTGAGCAAGCCGGCGTCCTCGAGCGCCTCCATGTCCGGCAGGTCGCGCAACGTGTCGAAGCCGTAATGCGACAGGAACTCCCTGGTCGTTACATAGGTATAGGGCGCGCCGGGTTGCGGCGAGCGCGGACCGGCGGCGATGAAGCCGAGCCGGCGCAGATGACCGATGGTGTCGCGACTGATCTCCCGGCCGAAGAACTGGCTGAGCTCGCCGCGGGTGATCGGCTGGAAGTAGCCGATGCATAGCAGCACCAGCGCCTCGGATTGCGACAGCGGCTTGGTCTCGGTGGTGCCGAGGCCGGTCGCCACCTGGATCGCCTCGGCGAAACTCTTGCGGGTGCGGTGCTGCCAGCCGCCGGCGACCGCCACCAGCTCATAGGGCCGGCCGCGCAGCTCGGCGCGGATGTCGTCGATGAGATGATCGAGGCTGCAGTCGCGGCCGACCACTTTTGCCAGCACCTCGCGGGTCACCGGCTCGGGCGAGGCAAAGATCACCGCCTCGACCCGGCCCATCCATTCACGCCAGCGCAGCTCCGGCGGCAGGGCGCTGAGCTCGGCGTCGAAGCTCACCCGGGTTTTCGCGCGCTTGGCCATCTCACAGACCGTAGAGTCGGAACGCTGAGCGGCCGGTGAGCTCGCGCACCGCGCCCAGCGCCTCGAGCCGCTCGAACAGCCGCCGCGCGCCCCAGCGCGAGAGCTTTGCGGTTGCCAGCGTGCCCGGCACCGCGTCATCGTCGAGCAGAAGGGCGATCGCCTCCCCTGCCCCCTTGGCGCGCAGTTTTGGGGCGACCGCCAGCAGCCGGGCGGCGCGCGGCGCGATCTCGGCGGCTACGCGGCAGGCCCGCGCCGCGCCCTGCGCCACGGCGAGGCAGAGCGCGGCCTCGAAGCCGTCGTCACCCGGACGCAGCCGCCCTCCCCGGCCGGTCCCGCGGAAGGCGGCGCTGTGCGCTTCCGCCATCAGCAACGGCAGCGGCAGCGGCCAACGCAGGCGCCGCGCAAGGACCTGGTCGGCCAGCCACCAGCCCAGCAGCCCCGCGTTCGGCGCGGTCTTGTCAACGGCGCGCAGCACCGCCGCGGCAAAAAGCGGCGCCGCACGCCCCTCCCTCAGGTAACGGTCGATCTCGTCCGGAAGAGCGATCAGCTCCGGCCTCCAGCTCAGGCCGAGCAGGCCGCAGGTCGATTCAAGGGTCGTCGCATCCATCATTGGGGAGCGCTCGGCGAGCCGGCGCCAGGTGGCCAGCAGCCGGCCGGCGGGACCCGGATCGCCATCGGCGGGACGCAGCATCCAGGCATCGCGCAGGGCGGCCTCGTCCTCCGTACGCCCAGCGTGGCGCGCGGCCGCGGCGGCGCAGCTGAGCGCCAGCCGCGCGCGCCAGACGCCAGCCCAGGGCGGGTTTGATCGCACGAGATTATCGAGCGAATTCAACGCCGCGCCGGCCAGGAACGCCGCCTCAGCCGGGTTTGTCACCGGGCCGCTCGGGAGCGCCCAGCCGGGGATGACCGGCATGGCGATGGGGACCGAGGAGGGCGGAATCAGCGCGACATCCATGGAACGACGCTATCGAAAGCGTGCGCTTTAGTCCATGATACAGCGGTTCAACCGCACGCCACGTCCAGGAATAAGAACGTCCGATAAGATTGAATTATCGGACGTTTTTGACATTATATAGAGAATGCGCGATGTCGCTCGGCCGAGATGGCTGGAATCGGCTGGAAAGCCGTCGTTTTTCGCCTCCCCTCTTCCCGGATGGGTGGATTCCTCGCCCTAATTGAGCGGACCGCCCGACCTGGATCGGTGGATTTCCCACGCCGCTGGAGCCGCGAGGGCACCCCTCGGGCGGAAAATCAGCCTCTTCGGGCCCGATGGGCACGGCGCCAGCGTCCAAAACCCCTGAAATCGCCTGTTTTCCGCACAGAGCCCCACAGGCGGCCGTTTTGGCCTCTTCTGGCACTTGGACCCATCTGCGGTGCCCGATCGACCTCCACGGGCCTCTGGCAAGGTCGATAAAACACGTCTGCAAAGGTTCGTTTGCTCAAATCTGTATTGATTGTACAAAGGGCCGGAAATCGCCCCCGGAGACGCCATGGCCCGCCCCGCCTTCTCCCCTCCCCGGCCGGCTCGCCGCCTGATCGGCTATGCCCGGGTTTCGACCGACGAGCAGGCGACCGATGCCCAGGTCGACGAGTTGCGCGCGGCCGGCTGCCAGATCATCCACCAGGAGCATGGCTCCGGGGCTTCGCGGGCCCGGCCGGTGCTGGCCAGGCTGATGCGCGAAATCGGGCCCAGTGACGTCCTGGTCGTCGTGCGGCTCGATCGCCTCGCCCGCTCGGTCAGCCACCTGCTCGCGGTAATCGAGGACCTGGAAGGACGTCAGGCCCATTTCCGCTCGTTGCGCGACCCGATCGACACCTCGACGCCGCAGGGCATGTTCTCGCTGCAGGTGCTCGGCGCTGTCGCCCAGCTTGAGCGTGCCCTTATCGCCGAGCGCACCAGGGCCGGGATGAAGGCGGCCAAGGCGCGCGGCAAGCTCCCCGGCAACCCCGGCCTGCGCGAGCGTCGGCCGGAGGCCATCCGTGCCGCCTCGGCGGCACGCCAGAAGGTCTATGTCGGTGACCTGATCGCCTCGGCCTCGGCCTGGCTGCCGATCGTGCGGCGCATGCGGCCGCAGCACAGCTGGGACGACGTGGTGCGGGTGCTGAACCATCGCGGCCAGAGCTGGACCATCGAGAAGCTGCGGCGCGCCGTGCATCGGCTGGTGCAGGAGCGGATGGCGGAGGCGGAGCTGCTTCGGCGCTCACCGCGGCGTCCGCCCGAGGACCGGCTGATGACGCTCGTCGCCGGCATCGCCATCGCCGACCCGGATCTCAGCTTGCGCGACATCGCCGCCCAGCTTGAGCGGATGCGCGAGCGCACACCGCGTGGCGGGCGGCAATGGGCCGCCTCTTCGGTCAAGTCCCTGTTGGACCAAGCGCGCCGGCTGGGGCTCGTGGTGCCGCAGCCGCGGGACGATACCTGAGATCGCAACGTGGCCCGCTCCGATCGCGCCGCGCTGCGCCGACGACAAGCGCGCCGAACCTATGCTGCCCTGGTGTCGCTGTGCGCCGGTCCTTGGGCGGCGCCACGCTTTGCTGCCAACCGCACTGCCGACGGAGCCGGGGCATCGGCCTCAGGCCGCCGGGCCAGAGCCTTGTTGGACAGGGTGTTGAGAATTCGCCGCTGCGTGCGCGGATCCTGTCCCTGAACAGCACGCCATTCCTCACTGGCCAGGATGGACCGGGCGAGCGCCAGATAGTCCGCATCCGATCGGCCTGGGGTTTTCGCGCACGAGGAAGCCATCGGCACGGGTCGCTCCTTGGGCCGCGGGCGCGGCTCCTCGGTCCAGGCCACCAACTGGTCCAGTGTGAGGGCCAGGCGCCCCCTCATCGAGGAGTTGCCGAGGTCCAGCAGCGCCGCGACGCCCAGCAGCGTCACCATGCGCCAGCCGATCGGCGCCGTTGCCAGCGGCTCGCCGGGATCGACCCCTGCCTGTGCCGTCGGAGTCAGACGAAGATCCGGCACGACATCTGCCACGAACGGTGTGCGACGCCCGGTGCGGGGGCGCGGCGGCTTCCACAGTAACCGGGCGACATGGAGCATCCGATCCCGAACCGCAGACTGATCTTCGATCCCTGCCGCCACCAGCGTCGATACGGCGGCAAAGAGGTCCGCGGAACCGCCGCGCCGCTCCTGGGGCATCGTTCGGGCGATCCTGCCGCATCGGATACAGGCGAGCCGGGCCGCCGCCTCATGAACAACGAACCGAAAACCGGAGCTGTCGAGACAGTGAGGACACGCTTCGTCGAGAACGCGATGATGGCGGCTGCAGACCACGGTCTCGACCAAGGCCCACGTCCGGCGGATATGATGGTCACGGCCGGCGGCGGCATCGTCATCAAGACAGGCCAAACAGACCGGCCGCCGGAAAGCGCCGGCCACTCTCCCCTCCCCCCAGACATACCAGCTGCGCGACCGTGACCGCGAGGAGAGCGCGAGGGCCCGCATGCGCTTTTCCGAAAGCCGGCACGCCGCCGCCCAAGCCTGCACCATCTCGGCCGAGGGCGCGAAGTCCCGCTCGGTGAACCTGACACAGCGGTCGTCCCGGAGGACGCCAAGCCACCTCGAAAGGTCGTCGTGGATGAGGTCATAGCGGCACGCGACGCGACCTTGCCAGGATGATAGCAGCTCATCGTCTTCCGGCCTCGGCGCGAGGGGGAGCTCGCGCCGCACTGTCATCGGCCGGCCCGCGGCTGAAGGCGCGCCTCGACCTTGCGCGTCATCGTGACGAGCGGCAGCACCAGTTCCTCGGTCTGGAAACTGTCCATGGTGATACATTCGGCGCCGGAGCGGATCGCCTCGACCGCAACCGTCTCGATCAGGCGGAAGATCCGCACCGTGACGCCATCGGTGAGGTCGAGCACGCGGGTACGGATCGCCGGCGCCGCCAGGTTCGAGGGCCGGCGCAGCGGCAGGATCGTCGCCAGGCTCGCCAGCAACTGCGCGAGGCGGGCGTTATTCTTCCAGTGCCGCAGGTGGAGGGCTTCGAACCGCTCTGCCAGCTGCGGATCGGTCAACAGCGCCTGGCGCGCGAGGTCCGTCCCCGCGCAAACCAGAGGAATCCTGAGATCGTTGGCCAGAAACCGGATGGCGTTCAGAAAGACCCGCTGTTGCCGGAAGCTGCCGGCGAGCATGGCGTGGATCTCATCGATGATCAGCATGCGGGCGCCCATGCTGCGCAGCAGCCGGCGGCAGACTTCCTTCTGCCGGTGGGTCGCCCCGTCCGCAGGCCCGGGCGCCCCGAGCGCCGTGAGCAGCTCACTGTAGATGTCCCGTTCGATCGGCTCGGCCGGCATCTGCATGGCGACGACCGGCATGGTGGTCACGCCCGTGCCCTGGTCGAAACAGGCGGGATGGTCGCGCAGGAACTTGCGGATGATCTTGGTCTTGCCCATGCCGGTGTCGCCATAGAGCAGCAGGCACGGCATGCGATCGCGGGGCGGATAGACTAAAAGGTCCTCGAGGCGGCTGAGCGCGGCCCGTGCCTGATCGAGGTCAAGCCACCGATCCGCTCGGATCCAGGCGATCCGCTCCGCATCCGCCAGAGCGGCCTGGTGGCGATAGGCCGGCAGGAGGTGGGCGTAGTCGGTCATGACCATTCCTCGACCGCCAGAACGGGCAAAGTCTCCGGTTCGTCCTTGGTGCCGGGCGCGACGACCTCCGCCGCGGCGCCCTGATCTGCGGCGTTGAGCGATCTCGCCCGCCGCGCGACCTGACGACGTGCGGATTTCGTGATCGATGCCGAGGTCTCCAGCAGCTCGCGCTGGGCCTCGACCGTGTCGAAGATGAGTTGCTCGTCGGTGAGCCGCACACCGCGCTGCCGCAAGGCCGCCTGGGCCAGCCGGTGCTCGCCGAGCGTGATACGCGGCCGGCGCAGGTCCGCATACCGGATCGGCCAATGGGCGCCGTCGGGACCCTCGACGAACACGCAGGACAGGTCACGGGGATCATACTTGACCCGCAGCTGTCGATCGAGCCGACCTGCCCAAGGGCTCAGAACGTCATCCCAGTAGCGCAGGCCGAAGATGTGCACGCCATCCCGACGGATGCTGCGCTCCTCGAACGGCAGGAAGTCGTAGAAGAACTGTTGATCATCATGCGGGTGCCGGAACGGCGCGCGGCGACGATCGAGAGCCTCCCGCCAGGCGGCATTCGGAGGCATCTGCAGGCTGCTGTGGACCTCGTTGTGGTAGCGGCCGACGATTTCGAGCGTCAGCCAGCGCTCGAGCTCCTCGATCGTCATGACCGCGTGACGCTCGGGATCGTAGTCGCCGCGCTCTGAAATGGAGCTGAACGTAGTACCGGGGAGCATATGGACCGCTCCCATCATGGTGCCGATCAGCCGCTCGATGTGGCCGCCATAGTGCGGGGTCGCCACAGGCCGGTGGAGCAGCGAGATGCCGTACTCGGCAGCTCCACGGGCCAGCGCCCGGGCGCGGAATTCGCGCGCATTGTCGACGTGGATGATGTCCGGCAGGCCCGACACAGGCCAATCGAGCTCGATGCCGCGCGCCAGGAGCCACTCCGCCTTTGGCATCACCGCATGATGTATGGCCAGGGCGACCGATGCCGACGACGGCGCCTCGAGGCTCAGATAAAAGCCCACCACGATGCGGCTTGCTACGTCGATCGCGAGCGTCAGCCATGGCCGCTGGATCGGCAGGCGGTAGATCGTGTCCACCACGAAGAGATCGACGCGCGTGTGATCGATCTGGACGATCTGGAGTGCGTGATCGGCACGGTATTCCTCCGGAACCGGTCTGAGCCGATCTCTGGCGGCCTTGTTGCCTTCACGCTGGCGGACAAGCTTGAAGCGGTCGATCTGCTCGACACGGGCTCGAACGGCTTTCCAGGACGGAATGTCCAGCCCGCGTTCACGACAAAGATGCCGGATGTGGTCATGAAGCGTGCTGACGGACGCTTTTTGCCGGGTGAGATACTTGTCGCGGATCGCCTCCTCGATGGCCGCCTCGACCTCGACGGCGAGGCGCCGGGCTCCTTTCTTTGGACCAGGTCGCGCCGCGGCCAGCGAACTCGTCACCGGCGCGCTGCGGTACTGCTCGATCAGCGCGTACAGCCGGCTTCGGCGTAATCCGAGGATACGGCACGCCGTCGCGACATCGATCGGCGACAATTGCCCGGCGTTGATCAGTGGCCGGATGACCGCCTCTCGGGCGACCGCGACCTGCCACCGGCTATCATCGATCGCGAGCTTGTCCTGGTCGCACGGCACGTGTCGACCTCCGCACTCGCCTTGATCCAGCGATCAAGGCTAAGATTCCAACGAACAAGGCTGAATCCACCGAATTAGGGTGAGCCGAACATGTTAAAAATCAATCAAATGGAATCCGGGGAAAAGAGCAGTGCGACAAGCGATTCTGGCAGCCCAGAACCCGGAAAATCACGCCCGCCGGGCCTCCGATCGACGAGAGGACGCCGCCGCTGCCAGCCCCCTGCCCTCTTCCGGATGCAATCGGCCGCCGCCGGCGGCCGTCATTCGGTGCGCGGCACGCTCCGGTGCGGCGCGCTGGTCGCGACCTCGCCCCGGGCGATCGCCACAAAGCGGCGCTTCACCTCGGCGAACAGGCCCGGCGTCAGGGCGCCGTAATAGCCGCTTTCGGTGTCGATATTGCGCAGGTCCGGCCCCGGCCAGGTGAAGCGGTTGCTCTCGGTCAGCACGATCCACGAGCGCTCGTTGTCGAGCCGCAGGCGGCTCTTCACCTCAGCCGGGATCTCGATCGCGTCGGCCGGATTGGTGGGCGGCGTGTGGGTGATCGGCAGGACGCGCACGACCGGATCGCCCGCCTCCGTCGTCATGACGATCGCCAGCACCAGGCATGGGCGGTCCTTGTCGCCCTCCTCCCGGCCCTCGCGGTGCTGCCAGTCCCAAAGGTAGGCATAGCGGAAGACCCAGCCGAGCCTGATATCGGTCGGCAGCACCCCTCAGCCGGCAGTCTGCTTGGCGAAGGCGCCGACCTGGTCGGGGTCCGGCGTCATCTCGGCGGCCTCGACCGCGGCGATCTCGGCGTCGCTGAGGTCGACGGTGCGCTGGACGCGGCGATCGCGCTTCGACAGCCGGACGAAATCCTCGTAGGCCATCAGCACGGTGCGCGGCCGGCCATTCTTGGTAATCACCACCGGCTCGCGCACGGCGGCGTCCTGGTAGGCGCCGAAATTCTTGGAGACCTCGGCGGCGGTCACGGTGGAAGCCATGATAGGTTCTCCTTTGTTCCGGAATATACGGAAATCCCGCTAATCCCGCAAGAGGCCACGCCATGAGCCCTTCCCCGGTTCGTCTGCCCGACGCAGCCTCCGTGCAGGCCGTCCTGGCCCAGCTTGAGCCGGCCTCGGTCGACGGTGCCCTTGTCCCCGCGCTCGCTGCGGCCTTTCCAGGCTTTGACTTCAGCCTCGCCCATGTCGACGACGACTATTGGCGCGACACCCGGTCGGTCATCCGACCAGACAAGATCCGGATCGGCGAACTCCGACCGTGGATGACGGCCGAGCTCGCCAAAGACGGCGGCGACGTCAAGGCGGTCTGGACGCGCCTCGGGAAAACCGACCTGCAGATCACCGAGTGGCGCGGCACCGGCGCCTTCGTCTTCGCGCCGACCGGCCCCGCTCCGGCCGACTACATTCAGATCGCGCTCGGCCGCGAGGTCGAGTGGCGCGCCGGCCCGGTCGTCAACCCGGACTACCGCCCGTGGGGTGAGCAGGAACTGCTCGACCCGAGCTGGCTGCGCCGTGATCCCCTGCCCGACACGGACCGCCTCGCCGGTCCGGTCTACCGCCTCCTCGACCGAGCCGGCAGCGCTTTCGTCCACGTCCGCAGCTTCCTCGACCGCTGCGGCCGCATCGAGCGCGAGAAGCGCGAGGCCAAGCGGCCCGAGATGGAGCGGCGCGTCGTCCGGGAGACCGGACCGCGCGGCGCGACGCGCGAGACCCCCTTCCTCAACCTGGTGCCGGACTACTTCGAGTTCGTGCCGCGCGAGCTGCGCTTCTTCCGAGACTGGGAGGACTCGAGCGCCCGGCCGCAGCGCGTCTTCGCGCACTGGGCGCTGGACGCCCGCGACTATACCTACAAAGGCGAGCGCGAAGTCGGCTTCATCCCGCGGCCACTGAAGATGCCACGAGAGCGGCTCCTGCTGACACCAGAGACGTCGGTTCACCAGTTGATGGACCGGATCGAGGCGGTTGACGGTGAGGTCGGCCTGCCCTTCGGCTGGTTCTTTCTGATGACCCATGGCCACTGGGTCGAGCCCGATGTCGGCCTCGCGATCGCGGAAGGCCTCAAGGCGCAGCGCGTCCGCCTGCCGGACGCGGATGCAGCGGTGCTACTGCGCTGGGCCGAGCGATCTTACGGATTCTGAGGCGTACCATGGACGACATTGTCAAAGGCCGATCGCTTGACGCCGAATCCAGGCGCGTGCTGGAGCTCGACACGCTTTCGGCCATCCTGCCGATCGACCGGCGCGATCGCCTCGCGCAACTGCTCACGGACGACGACGTCGCGACGCTCAAGCACCTCGCGCGCGAGGGCATGGGCGAAAACAGCCTGCGGGCTTTGGCATCGGATCTGGCTTATCTCGAAGGCTGGGCGGCGGCCGCCACCGGCGGGCCGCTGCCGTGGCCGGCGACGGAAGCGTTGGCGCTGAAGTTCGTCGCGCATCACTTGTGGGATCTGGCGCAGCGCGAAACCGACCCCCGGCACGGGATGCCGGCGGCGGTCGTCGAGGCGCTGCGCGGGGAGGGGCTGTTGCGCAGCGCCGGCCCGCATGCGCCGAGCACCGTGAAGCGGCGCCTGGCGAGCTGGGGCACGCTGCACCGGTGGAAGGGGATCGAGGGGCCCTTTGGCTCTCCCGCCGTGCGGTCGGCCGTGCGCCTGGCGGTGAGGGCCTCGCCGCGGCCGCGCCGGCGCAAGAGCAAGCGGGCCGTGACGCGCGACGTCCTCGACCGCCTGGCCGCGACCTGCGCGACGGACCGACTCGCCGACACGCGCGACCTCGCGATCCTGCTGCTGGCCTTCGCCTCCGGCGGGCGGCGGCGCAGCGAGGTGGCGCGGCTGCGGATCGAGCAGCTGAGCGAGGAGCCGGCGGTGCCGCTTGATCCGCTCGACCCGAATTCGGCGACGCTGCCGTGCATCTCGATCCAGCTCGGTCGCACGAAAACCGGCGACGCTGATGACGAGGGGAGGGTGTTCCTGGTCGGCCCGCCGGTCGAGGCGTTGCGGGAGTGGCTCGATCGAGCTGATATCCGAAAAGGCGCGATCTTCCGCGCGATCGACCGTTGGGAGGCGATCGAGGAGCGCGCGCTGACCCCCCAATCGATCAATCTGATCGTCAAGCGGCGCTGCACGATGGCTGAGCTCGACCCCAAAGAGTTCGCTGCGCATGGATTGCGGGCAGGGTACCTCACCGAAGCGGCGCGCCAGGGCATTGGCTTGCCCGAGGCAATGCAGCAGTCGCAGCATCGGTCTGTGCAGCAGGCTGCGAGCTATTACAACGAGGCAGAGCGCGCGCAGGGCAGGGCGGCCCGCCTTGGGATCTAGTGTGAGGACCGCTCACAGTGCGAAATGTCGCGCGAACCTGCGGTGAAGGGGCGCCTCTTCCTGTGTCGATCGCTTCGTGCCGAGTCGATGGACGGCGGTTACGAAGGGAAAGTTCTCAGCTGAGAACTACCGCGGTTCCGTCTTTGCCCAACGTCGCTGCAAAGGCGCGCTTCGGGCGCGTCACCCTTCGCCGCGCAGTCCGAAACTCGCTAACAGATTTCGGCAATCCGCCTATCGGGCGTCTAGCGGGAAAGTTCTCAGCTGAGAACTCTTCAGGACGGTCGTCGAAATTGAGTGGCAGCGCACGACCGCACAGCGGCTCCAGACCGATGCAATGCGACTCGCGTATGCTTTAGCGGCAGCCCGACCATTCCGCCACAATGGTTAATGCGCGTTAACTCTAAATCGCTTGACCGACTCGGACGAACAAGAGAATTTACGCTCGACACGAGAAATAGCGGCATCGAGCGTAGATGACAGAGCTAACACAAATTGACCCAAGTCATCGCACCGGAAAAAAGGTGCGCTCGTTGACTCGGTTGATCGAGTCGGACGCCGACTTGCTCAGTGCGCAGCTGAAGGAGCTGCGAACTCGCGCCTTCCCTCCCGCGGCTCAAAAGGAGCTGCGCAAATTCACGTCGGGTGAAGCCGCCAAGCTGGTTGGCGTCACCGACGCATACATTCGTCAATTGTCGATCTCCGGTGACGTTCCGGAAACTGAAAAGAATGCGCGCGGGCGCCGCTTGTTTACGCTCGAACAGATTCACGAGGTCCGGCGAACGCTCGCCCGCTCGAAGCCGACATATCTGCCGACACGTCGCAAGGGCGATCATCTCCAGGTGATTGCTGTCACCAACTTCAAGGGCGGGTCAGGCAAAACAACCACTGCCGCACATGTCGCGCAGTACTTCGCAATGCGTGGGTTCCGCACTCTCGCCATCGACCTAGACCCCCAGGCTTCGTTGTCGGCGCTTTTCGGATTGCAGCCGGAATTCGACCTACAAGAGAACGACACCCTTTACGGCGCGATCCGCTACGACGATCAGCAACGCCCGATGAGCGACGTTATCCGGACGACCTACTTCGCCGGTCTCGATATCGTTCCCGGCAATCTGGAGCTTCAGGAATTTGAGCACGACACGCCACGTGTACTCGCCGAGGGCCGCCGTAGCTCCGACCGAATGTTTTTCTCCCGCATCGCTACGGCGTTAGCTTCGGTAGAAGATCGGTATGACGTTGTAATACTCGACTGCCCGCCCTCGCTCGGCTTTCTTACGCTCTCGGCGCTCTGCGCCGCGAGGAGCGTGCTCGTCACCATTCATCCGCAAATGCTAGACGTCGCGTCGATGTCCCAGTTCTTGCACATGACCTCCAGCCTCCTTGACGTTGTCGAGAAGGCCGGGGGGGACGCTGACTACGACTTCTTCCGGTACGCGATCACGCGATACGAGCCTTCCGACGGGCCACAGGGCCAAATCGTCGGCCTGATGCGAAGCTTGTTTGGCGAGCGTGTCCTTACGACCCCGATCCTTAAGTCGACTGCGATTGCAGACGCCGGGCTGACGAAGCAGACCCTTTACGAGATCGGCCGCGAGAATTTTACCCGCAGCACCTACGACCGGGCGATCGAGGCGCTCGATACTGTCCATGCCGAAATTGAGAGCCTTGTCCTTGAGGCTTGGGGGAGGGCGACGTGAACAAGCGCCGCGACCAACTGAAGGCCATGATGGCGCCGATCACCGCGCCAACCGCCCCGAGCGAAGATCGGCCGACGCGCCCGCCGGTGTCATCCGGTTCGCTTAAAGCGATGGGTCTCTCGCTGAAGAGCCTGTCCGACGATGCGGACGAGGCCCAGGCGCTACGGGCGCAACTCGCATCGGGCGCCCAAGTTGTCGAGATCGATCCGAATCTCGTCGATCCCGCATTCATACGCGATCGCCTTAATGTCAGCGATGGAGACGAGTTCGAGGCGTTCAAGGCTGGACTGTCGGAGGATGGGCAACAAGTTCCGATCCTCGTGCGTCCGCGAATCGATGCTCCCGGACGCTACCAGGCCGCATATGGACATCGCCGGGTCGCAGCCCTTCGTGCCCTCGGTCGGCCCGTTAAGGCGATTGTGCGCGAGCTTAGCGACGAAGAGTTGGTCGTCGCTCAAGGCAAAGAGAATACAGATCGCAAGGATCTCTCGTTCATCGAGCGCGCGCTGTTCGCGGCCAGACTTGAGGATCGTGGCATTGCACGTGCGGCAATCATGTCAGCGCTCTCGGTGCCAAAGGGAAATCTGTCGACGATGATTTCTCTTGTCAGAGAGCTTCCCGAAGACCTCATCATCGCTATTGGCGCGGCCCCGAAGGTCGGGCGCCCCCGTTGGGAGCAGTTGGCGACGCTGGTGAAGCACGGCGATACAAAATGGCGTGACGTGGTTTCCGATGCAAATTTTCAGGCTGGCCCGAGCGATGCCCGCTTCGAGCGAGTGTTGAAGGCCTTGGTTCGCCGTCCGAAGAAGCCGGCGACGCATATCGTCAAATCTGACGATGGAAAGCAGGTTGCGCGCATCGAGCGCGCCAAGGATCAAACCCGCCTCACGATCGACAATCGTCACGCACCCGACTTCGGAGCGTATCTCGTCGATCAGCTGCCCGAGATCTATGCGGCATTCAAGCGCCGCGCAGATGCGTAAACCGCGTACCCTGACAACACGAGAGGAACCGTAGGCAAAGAAAAAGGCCCCCGAAACGTCACCGTCCCGGAAGCCTCTGTCTTAGTTTGGCGACTGATAGAGAATCACTTCCGCGAATCGCAGTCAAGTCTCTCGTGAGAGACGGCGCCGTTTCGGCGAGCAGATTTCCTTTGCCCGCATGAGGGCAAGACATGGAACCACACACACCGACGACGCCCTTTGGGCGGCGGTCGCTGACGCTCGCCCATGTGGCAACGCAGATCGCCGCAGCGTCGCGGCCGCCCGAGAAGGTCGTACACAAGTGGAAGATATTCCAGGCGATCTGCCGGGCGCGGCCGAGTCTCGGCGTGACGGAGCGCGCGCTTTCGGTGCTGAATGCGCTTCTCACGTTCCACCCCGAGACCGCGTTGACGGGCGAGGACGACCTCGTCGTCTTCCCGTCGAACCAACACCTGTCGCTTCGCGCGCACGGCATGCCGGCGTCTACGCTGCGACGCCATCTCGCCGTCCTGGTCGACGCTGGACTGATCGTCCGCCGGGACAGTCCCAACGGCAAGCGCTACGCGCGCAAGGGTGCATCGGGCGACATCGAGCTGGCCTTCGGCTTCGACCTCTCGCCGCTCGTGGTCCGCTCAGAGGAGTTCGAGAGCCTGGCCGCGGCCGTGGAGGCTGAAGCCCGCGCCATCAAGCTCGCACGCGAGCGCATCACACTGTGCCGACGCGACATCGCCAAGATGATCGCGACGGGCATAGAGGAAGGCGTCCCGACACGCATGGGAGGGCAGGGGCCTGCGGACTGGGCCCAGGTCCACGCCGGCTTTCGCTCGATCGTCGAGGGGATTCCGCGCACCGCGACGCGCGCGCAGCTGGAAACGGCCGCTGAGGAGCTGTCGCAATTGGCTGACGACGTCCACAACTTGCTGGAAATCCACGTCAAAACACAAGATATGAGCGCCAATGAGTCCCGAAATGAGCGCCATATACAGAATTCAAATCCAGACCCCTTAATTGATCTTGAACCTGGCTTTCGAGGAAGCCGGGCGGCGAGGGCGGTGCCAGATCCTGAAATGCCGAGGGTTGCGGAGACGGCCTATCCGCTTGGACTGGTGATGAAAGCCTGTCCCGACATCGCCGACTACGCCAAGGGCGGAATTTCGAGCTGGCGAGACCTGCTGGCGACGGTGGCGGTGGTGCGGTCGATGCTCGGGATCAGCCCCAGCGCCTGGGAGGAGGCGCAAGCCGTGATGGGCGAAATGCAGGCGGCCGTGGTTGTCGCGTGCATCCTGCAGCGCGGCGCGGCCATTCGATCGGCCGGCGGCTATTTGCGTGGCCTGACCGAGAAGGCGCGGGCCGGGGAGTTCTCGCTCGGGCCGATCCTGATGTCGCAGATCAACGCGCAACTGCGCACCAAACGATCGGCGTGACGGCGTGGCGGTCTCGAGGGGAGGGGAGCGCCCGATGCTGGCGGGTCGGTTCGACGTTCGCGGCGGCGTGGCCGGAATTTAGCGGACTGGCTTCGGCTTGTGCCCGGGCTGTTTGCGCTGCTGTTCTGCCGTTCGGCCAGGCAAGCGGCGGCCGCTCATTGTTGCTCGGTCCGTTCGGTGTGCCGTCGACTGCTTGGATCGCCCCGAAATCCAGCGCGGCGTCTTCTCGCTGGTGCAACGTCCTCGATGGATTGGCATCGACAACGCGGGTTCTTGCCGCCGAACTTTGGCCCGGCGCGGGGCAATGGTGGTACGGCGACGATTGCTCGCTTCTCCCCGTCGGGCAGCGCTCCCGGTTGCATGGCTGGATTCCTATGGCCGTCGCCGGCACGTCGGTCCCTTCGCCCGAGAATTTTCCCCTGCCGCCACCCGCTTGCGGGTCCCGTCGGCATTCCTCGCGCACGCGCCTGCGGCGCCAAAATTCACGGGCTGACGGGACGCAGCGCTGCGCTCGCCCTTCGCCCGCGTCTCGCGGGCTTCGGCTCTGTGCCGTCTTCCCGGCCATGACGGATCGCCATCGCAACGGGGCGCAGCCCCAAAAGATGGAGAGAGACTATGCGCAACATCGCCGAATTCACCCTCATCGGCCGCGTCGGGACCATCAAGCAGGTCGGCAAGACGGTCCGCGTCACCGTCTGCGCCAACTACCCCTTCAAGGACAAAGGCGGCGAGTGGAAGGACGACCAGCACTGGAACGAGGTGACGATCTTCACCAAGTCGATCCAGGACTACGTGAACGAGCACGTCAGCAAGGGCGACCTGGTGCACGTGCGCGGCCGGGTTCGGCAGAATAGCTACGAGCGCGACGGCCAACGGATCTACACCGTCGACCTGATCGGCCTCGAGTTCGGCAGGCTCGCCCAAGCCGCCGAGCGGCCCGCCACCTAAGCCAGAGACGGGGAGGCGCGAGCCTCCCCGGTCCCTTCCACCTTGAGTATCAGGACGGCAGTTTTCGTGATCGCGTCTGACGCGCCAGCGCGCGATCGGCGCGATTCTTCTTGGTGATCGCCGACATCAGCTCATCGTAGTTCACGCCGCTCTTCTCCAGGGCGCGCCGCGCGTCGGCGACGTCGAAGCCCAAGAGCTCGAACACGCTCATGTTCAGGCTCGTCGCGATGCGCTCGATCGTGCGGATCGTCGGATTACCGATGCCGCGGACCATCGTGTAATAGGTGTGGCGCGCGAGCCCCGTCTTGGCCAGGAATGCCTCCGCGCCGCCATTTTCGATCTCGAGCTGCTGCATCCGAATCGCCAGCATCTCGTTCAGAACCGAGTGATCGAGAGACTGAGGCTTTCGGACGGGCGACATCTCGGCCGGCTCTGCTACGCGTTGGGCACGCTCCAGCATCACCACACCTCTGTGTCAAAGTCTAGAATATTGGACATTGACCAAGCGAATTTCTTGTTGAGGCGACTCGACTTAGCGCGCGCCGACACCGAATCGGTGCGCGCTCTGGCCGGCCTTACCCAGGAACGAGATCGGCTCGACGCCGGCGCGCTCGGCTATGAGCTCGATGTAGTCGAGACTTGGGTTCGCTGCATCGGTCATCAGGTGGAAGTAGCTCGACCTTGGAATCCCGAGGCGTTCCGCGAAGGCGCAACGGGTGAGGCCCATCTCCTTGCGCAGGCACTCGAGAGCGTCCTGGAATGCAATAAGCAGCGTGTTGCCGTGAGCCGCGTGAGCGGCCTTCCGGCCGGATACCTTCGTGTTCATCGAGTCGCTCGCGTCCCTCGCTGATGCGACGTCGTCACTGCGGTGCGGGCGTATAACCCACACGTTGGACTGCCGTCTAACATTCAATATAATAGACGGATTCGATTCAACCAACAGGAGCGCGCTCGGACAAAGAAAAACCCGGCAGAGCCGGGTCTCCCAAGAGGGTCAGCGGGCTGGCGACGCCAATCGCCAGCGGTGCCTCGTAAACGCTACAGCATCCTAGCCCGCGCCACCCGACAGTTCAAGAGACTCGCGCGTTTTCACGCCACGGTCTTTGTTTGCCACGCGCTCTCGCGAAGAGAGGACGCGAATGCAGATGCCTGGCCTCAATCCAACCGCCCCCTTCGGGCCGCGGCCGTTGTCCGCGACTGCGCTGCGCGCGCAGCGAGACGTCACGCTGTGCGCCGGCAAGGCTGCACACAAGTGGAGGATGTTCCGCCACGTCTGCGAGGCGAGGGCGGAGCTCCGGCTCTCCGACCGATCGCTCACGGTGCTGAATGCACTGCTGAGCTTCCACCCGGACACGGTTCTCACGCTCGGGTCGGACGACCTTGTGGTTTTCCCCTCGAACCGGGAGCTCTCGGTGCGGGCGCACGGCATTCCCGCCTCGACACTTCGCAGACACATTGCTGCCCTGGTCGACGTCGGGCTCATCCTTCGCCGCGACAGCCCCAACGGAAAGCGCTACGTGAGGCGCGCGCCGGGCGGCGGCATCGAGCAGGCTTTCGGGTTCGACCTCAGCCCGCTCGTGGCGAGCGCGGACGAGCTGGCTGGCCGAGCCGCCCGTACCATTGAAGAGCGCCGGGCAGTGGACGCGCTCCGCGAGCAGATTACGCTTGCCCGCCGCGACATCGCGAAGATGCTGTCGTTCGGCGTCGAGCAGCACGTCGACGCCGGCCTTCCGGCGCTTCACCGCGAGTACAGGGAACTGCTCGACAGCCGGCCGCGGGCCGCGCGCAGAGAGACGCTGGAGCCGCTCGCTGCCGCGTTGGCCGAGCTATCGAAACGGATCCTCCACATTCTGGAGAATCAGATCGAGGACGCGCCCCCTCGCGACGCGACCGGCGAAACGGAATGCCCGGCATCCGAAGGCAGCTACGGCGCCGGCGAGCCCCGTCAAGCCGAACCGAAGGGCGACGCTGCGCTCCCCGTCCCGGTGCGGCTGGTCGCCGAGAGGTGCCCCGACTTCGTCGACTACGCGCGCGAGGGTCTGCGCACGGCGCGCGACGTTACCGACACCGCGGCGATCGTGCGCCCGTTGCTCGGCGTCAGCCCGAGCGCTTGGGAGGAAACCTGCGTTGCAATGGGGCCTGGCCTGGCGAGCGTCACGCTCGCCCTTATCCTGCAACGCGGCAGCGCAATCAGGAACCCCGGCGGCTACCTGAGGACGTTGGCGCGACGTGCCTCGGCCGGCCAGTTCTCCGTGTGGCCCATGCTGATGGCGCTCGGCGCCACGCAGCGCCAAAAGTCCCCCGCTGCGCGCACCCCACCCACCCCTTCCTTCCCGGACGAAGGTGCATAGAGACCGGTCATCACTGCGCGGTCGCTTTTCCTCGCCGACGGCTATTGCCCGTCGACGGGCGGCAAACGTCCGAGCCGTTTCAAGAGGTCGTGGATTGCGCGGTCGACAATGCGCAAAGGCTGCGTGCGCTCCTCGGCGGCGAGCTGGCGAAGCGCGAGGTCAATGGCGTCGGGCAGGCGTAGCGCGTAGGGCCGCGACGACGCGCGCTCGCCATAGGCCTCGAACGGATTGCGATTGCGGTCGCGCGGCGACCGTGGCGCTTTCTTCGGCTGGTCGGGCTCGCCCGTCTCCGACGACAACCTCCTTTGCGCAGGCGGCGCCGGCGTGACCGGGTCATGATAGGCCGGGGTGACGACGACGGGCTGTAGCGGGGGCCTCTGTCCTGGCGGCGTGCCGACGCGTTGAGCGCGGAACGCGTCGCGGGGCAGGGGAGGCCGATCCGGCTTCTCACTCGGCGCGCCGTCGCTCATGCTGCGGTGTCATCCGCGGAGCCTTGGCTCGCGGCGAGCAGCTCGCGCACGACCTGGTCGGCGTTGTAGCGCGCCTTGCGCACGGACTCGTCCTTGTCGCTCATCTGGTAGAGCGTGCCGAAGCCGCTGGTCATCGTGCGGAAGGTCACGCGACGGTAGAGCGCCGTCGCGCACACCGGGACATGCTCGGAATCGAAGTAGCCGACGACCTCGCGCAGGGGGCGCGTGTTGCGGTCGAGGCTGTCGTACTCGTTGAACAGCACGCGGTGCTGACTCATCGGCAGCTGCGCGGTGGCGGCGTGCTGCTCGAGGTTGCGGATCGTCCGTACGACCTGAGACGCGTCGAAAGTGTGGACCTTGCAGGGCAGCACGACGAGGTCGGCGCGCAACGCCGCCTGGACTAGGACCTCGCCATAGTAACCGGGCGTGTCGATGACGACGACGTCGTAGCCGGCGAGCCGCTCGACAGCCTGGGCCAACGCCGCCTCGTCAGGTGCGCGGACGAGGTCGACCCCCTGAGGGCTCAGCCCGCGCGCGACGGACGACGCGTGCCACTGGTAGGAGGACCCCTGCGGGTCGGCGTCGACGATCGCGGCGGAGTAGCCGTGTTTGGCGAACTCGCCGGCGAGAATGATCGCGACCGTGGTCTTACCACTGCCGCCCTTTGGGTTAGCCACTGCGAAAACGCTTGGCACGCCCACCTCCTGCTTCTCGTGGAATCGCTCGTCTAACATACGATATAATAGACATTCGGCAATACCGCAGTCCGTCACTCCGGAAGTGCGTGACTGCTGTGTTGCGGTGGTCACGCGTTGCGGTGCTCGGGCAATGCGTCATTGCGGTATTTCGGCAATATGTGAAGGCGGCAATGCGCGGATACAACAGCACGCTTTTATGGCATTCCGGTATTGGCGGTGTCGTTCATTGAGGTATTGCCGCATTAGTGGACTTCGTCATTGCTGACTTGCGGTGAGATTATCCGGAAGATCCGTGTCGGGAGATGGGCTGGCTTCCCTGGTCGTGAACGCCCTTCTTTGGGAGAAGTCTGACAGTCGATTTATTAGATGTTAGTTGACAAGATACCGGTTTGTGGGCCAAACCCGGGGACGACTGCTGAACGCAGTCGGACAGCGCTGACGCGCGATGGCGGCAGAGCCGCGCGAACGGGAAGGAAGGGGAGCGCCGATGGCCCGCTCCGCCACAGCACCGCGACGCAAGCCGAGGCTTCGAACGGAGTTGTCGGAGGCCGACGAGGCGCGGCTGCAGGCGGCCGTGGCGCTATTCGGCGTGCCGAAGGCCGAGGTGGTGCGGCGCCTGATCCGCGCGTCCGTGCACGCCGGGCCGGCGTTGTCGGCCGAGAACACGCGCGCCGTCGTCGAGCTCGCCCAGCAGGTCCGGATGGTCGGCCGCAACCTCTCGCAGGTCCTGCGCGCGATCCACCGCGGCCAAGCGGTGCGCATCGAGGACACCGAGCCGGTGTGGCGCGGCCTGCACGAGGTGGTTGCCGCCATCAACGACGAATTGACCGAGATGACCGTGGCCTACGGTTCGAAATTGCGCCGGCAGGCCGGGCTTCCGCTGCCATCCGAGATCCCGACCGAGGAGGCGTGATGAACCGCGCAGCCCAGATCGCCTGGTGGGTCGCGCAGGTCGAGGCCGCACGGACAGCTGTCACCGCGGCCGCCGAGTCACGGCGCCGACCCCGAGCCTTTGGCGGCCTTGACGACGAGCCGAGACGGCGGGCGGCGCGGGTTGCGCCGCTTCCCAAAGTGCCACCTGCAGACCAGGTCATCCGCGGGCATACAATCACCGGCGGTCGCGACGAAGAGCGCTCGCGGTCGTTGCCACCGTCGTCGGCTGGGGGAGGTGGCGGTGGACCGCCCCCGGTTCGTCCTGCCGCGCGGGCGCCGATCCCCGGCGGCGCGGGCGGGGCAGGGCCGGGCGCCGTCGGCCGCGCGCGCCAGCTCGCCGCGGGCTACCAGCCTGCGGTCATCAAGGTGCTGTCCTGGGCGCACGGGACCGTCCGGGCCACCAAGACGGGGCAGTACGTGCAGCGCGAGGACGTGCCGCTCGAAACCCACGACGGCCGCATGTTGACGGACCGCGAGGCGGTCGCCGACGAGATCAAGGCGTGGTCGGTCAACTTCTCGAAGCGGGCCGAGAGCCAGGACGTCGCCGCAGTCCGCCTGATGCTGCGCGGCGTGAAGGATACTGAAGAGGGCCGCGAAACCTACGAGAAGGCGATCGCTGCCGGCTTCGCCGGGCACCGCTACGCGTACCGGCTCGACACGACGTCATCCGGCGACCTCGAGGCGCGCCTCGTCATCGCCTTGGCAGGGCCGGCGAAGGAGCGGTTCCGCGTCCGCGAGGAGCGGGTCGGAGACCACGAAAAGCAGTTCACCCGGAAGCGCTTCGACATGGCCTCGGAGGGAAAGATCGCGGATCGCATCCATGCCGCGACCGGGATTGGTACCCAGGCAATCGGCGTGTCGCCCGGAATGACCAACCACGGCCGCAACGGCGTGACCTATCGACTCAATAAGCTGGTCGAGCACGGCGCAGTGGTCGACGACAAGGGCAAGGCCATCGCCAACGTCGCCGACACACGGGTCGCGGCGCGCGAGTGGGGGCCGTCCCTTCGCTCGCAGTCGGTGCGCGACACGATGCACCTCATGCTGTCAGCGAAAGCGGGCACCAATGTCGAGGCCTTGAGACGGGCCGCGCGCGCCTTCCTGCAGGACCGCTTCGGTGACCACAAATTCATGTTCGGCATCCACGTCGATAAGGAGGCGGCCGGCCACATCCACGTCCACGCCGTGATCGCCGCGAAAGGCGAGTCCGGCCAGAAACTGCACCCGGGGCCAGAAACGTTCCGCGAATGGCGCACGGCATACGCCCAGCACGCCCAGGCGGAGGGGCTGCGCATCGTAGCAACCTCGGCGCGGGAGCGCGCGTCGTCGCAGAGCTACGGCCCGAAGGACAAGGCCATAGTCGAGACGGCGGAGCGGCCGCGAACCGCTCGCGAAGCAAGGGATCGCGCCTATGCCGCCGATCCGGCTAACCGGCGGTTGATCGACAATGCCCGGCAGCGGATCGCGACTGCGCGTGCAAATCCGATCAGCTTGCCGAAGTCGCCGCTGGCTCGCAAAGTTGTGAATGAAAGCGTGTTGGCCTGGCGAACGGTAGCGGCCGAACAGCCGGCCAATCCGATCGCCAAGGACATGCTCGAACGTCTGTTGATGGCGCAGGCCATCGGGGGGATACTTCAAGCAATCGGACGTCGTGTCGAGCAGATCACAAAGGAAGATAGCGGCATGGCCATTTCATCTGAACAGATGGCGAAGGACCTTCGCGTGATGAACGAGGCGGTCTCGCGAACGAGCGACCTTCTCGTGGGAGAGACCAAGCAGCAGTTCCGCGAGACGTCTGCTCGCTATCTCGAAACTCTGGCCAACCGCATCGACCTTCAACGAGTCCAGGAGCGCGGCGTCGAACGACTCAGTCGCGGCGAGGTCGAGTCAATCGTGGGAACGAATGCAGACCGGCTTATCGAGCGAGCCCAAGAAATCCGCCTTAAGGAAGAACGCGAGGCCGCATCCGCGGAACAAATCGCTGCTCGCGCGGTCAATGCCGAGCGGAGACAAGAGGCCGGTGTTGCGTTGGATGCGACATCGCAGCGTGAGCTGCGAGCCGAACGAAGCATTGTGGCCGGATCGCAGCAGGCCGCGTCAAGGGAGGCGCGGGAGGCCGCCGCCGCCGCCGAGGCTGCGCGAGCGATTACGGAACATCCCGGTCAGCCGATTCCCGCGGCGCTTGTGCAAACGGATGCGCTTGCGAAGCTCCGCGCGGAGCAAGAACAAGTTATCCGGGAGATCGAAGCGAGCGAGCGGGCGACGGCACAATCAACGAAAGGTCAGCGTCTAGTCTAGAGAGACGCCGTGTTTTTGAATATTCTTGCGGCGGCCATCCTGGATTCTTGGCGCGAAGCGGAATTAGAGTGGATAATCAGGTGCCAATGGCGTCGTCGCACGCGGACCGTCGGTCGCGCTGAGGTGGCGTTAGGGACGACGATCATTCCCTATCTTCCCTTAACGTGAGGCCTGTGGCATCCTAGTGCCTATGAGGGTTGGCATCTGGCTCCGCAGGTTGCTCCCGATCCTAGCGGTTTTGGGGCTCATTGCCGGACCGTTCGCTGTATCGGCGAGCGGTGCTGTCGTGCAGGCTGCCTCCGCCATGTCGATGTCCGACGTGGCGGAGGACATGTCCTGTTGTCCGGTTGAGAAGCCAAACCTGCCAGATTGCCCGAAATCGTGCCCGTTGATGGCGCTTTGCATGGCCAAGTGCTCCTCGGTGTCGTCGACACTTTCGAGCCTCGTCGTCTTTTGGGATCAAACAGATACGCTCCTTCCGGCCAACGCCGTGTTCGGCGACGCGCTTGTGATAGAACCCCCAGCTCGACCTCCGCGAATCTAGAACATCGCCGGTGGCGTTAGCGCGCCGGATCGTGTCGCCCTAGCAAGGCTCGGGCGGCCGAGAGCGCGTGGCCCTAAGCCACGCCATGCCGGGCCATGTGCACGGTACGTCGATGCATCTAGGACTTTCAAACGATGACCACTTCTAAGAAGAGCGCCGCCGCGGGCGCGCTCGCAGTTGCACTCTGCGTGGCAGGCCTCTCGACGGCGCAAGCAGAGGTCACGGACTACGAATTCCAGCTCCTTCAGACCGACGTCAAGCAGGGCAACGCGGCCATCGTCGATGTCCGCCTCGTCGACAAGCGAACCGGTTCATCAGTCGCCGACGCCGTCATCTTTGCAACCCGGATCGACATGGCGCCAGACGGCATGGAAACGATGACAGCGCCGATCGAGGTTCTCCCCTCGACGGAGCCGGGAGTCTATCGTTTCAAGGCCAACCTGGTGATGGCCGGCGGATGGCGCCTTTCGCTCGGAGCGAAGATACAAGGTGAAACCGGCACGCTCGAAAGCAAGCTGGTCCTGAAGGCGACGCCGTGAGACGGATCTCTCTGCGGGTCCTCGCCCTCGCCGCTGTTCTGGCGGCGGGGATCGGAGGTTATTGGGCTGGCGTCCGGGGCTTACCCGTGGCCGGCCTCCGCGAATGGCTTGGTCGCGAGGGAACCCTCGTAACGGCTCAGCCCGAGGCCACGGGGGCGATCATCTATTATCAGGATCCTGACGGCAGGCCGGCTTATTCGACGACGCCGCGCCAGACCCGAGACGGCCGGGCTTTTCGCGCCGTTCGTGCCAGCGAGGATGTGAGCTTCGAGGAAAGGCCGCCGGCGACGGCCGATGCCACCCCGCGGCGCATTCTCTACTACCGCAATCCGATGGGGCTGCCTGACACCTCGCCGACGCCGAAAAAGGATTCGATGGGGATGGATTACATCCCCGTTTACGAGGGGGAAGATGATGGTAGCCCCGTCGTGCGGGTGCCGCTTGGCAAGCTGCAGCGGACTGGTGTGCGATCCGAGTTGGCGACGCGGCGTCCTGTGGGCAGATCAATGCGCGTACCTGGAATGGTTCAGCTCGACGAACGGCGCATTTCCGTGGTCGCAACCCGGAGCGATGCCTTCATCAACGAGGTCGCGAGCGTCACGACCGGGGATCGCGTGAAGAAAGGCCAGGTACTCCTCAGGCTCTATTCGCCAGACATTGCCGCCGCCGGCGCCCAGTTCCTCAGCGATCTTAATATCGGCGGTCGCGACAGTGCTGCCGGCGGTGCCCGACAGCGCCTGGAAAATCTGGGTGTACCGCCAGAGGCGATCGCGGAGATCGAGAGCACACGCAAGGTGCCGCTCTCGATGACGTGGCGCGCGCCGCGCGATGGCGTCGTGCTCGAACGCAATGTCGTCGACGGCATGAAGGCAGCGCCGGGCGACGTGCTATTCCGTCTCGCGGACATTTCGACCATCTGGGTACTGGCCGATGTGCCGGAGTTCGATCTTGAGGCCGTTCGGCTCGGTGCGCCCGTGGCGATCCACGTCCGAAGCCTACCGGGGCGCACCTTCGAAGGACGCGCTTCGCTGATTTATCCGCAGGTCGGTGAGGCGACCAGGGCAACGAGAGTGCGGATCGAGATCGCCAATCCCGGGGATGTTCTGCTCCCAAATATGTATGCGGAAGTGGAGATCGGCGCAGGCGATGCGGCGCCGGTGTTGGCGGTCCCCGAGAGTGCGGTGATCGATAGCGGCACGCGGCAGTTCGTTATCATTGATCGTGGAGAAGGGCAGTTCGAGCCGCGAAACGTGAAAATCGGCGCGCGGGGCGCGGGCTTCACCGAAATTCGCGAAGGGATTGCGGAGGGCGATCGTGTCGTGGTCGCTGCAAATTTCCTGATCGACGCCGAGAGCAATCTGAAGGCGGCGCTCCGCGGCCTGACTCCGCCGGAGCCACAACCATGATGATCGCTCGCTTCATCGACTGGTCGGCCCGCAATCTTGTGCTCGTCTTCGTCGGCACCATCTTCGCGGTCGCCGCCGGGCTCTACGCGCTTAAGACGCTCCCGCTCGACGCTATACCCGACCTCTCCGACGTGCAGGTGATCATCTATACGGATTATCCCGGCCAGGCGCCGCAGGTGGTCGAAGACCAAGTTACCTATCCGCTCACCACCTCGATGCTGACGGTACCAAGATCGAAGGTAGTGCGCGGTTTCTCCTTCTTCGGCGTCTCGTTCGTCTACGTCATATTCGAAGACGGCACCGATCCCTATTGGGCGCGTTCGCGCGTGCTCGAATATCTCAACGCTGCCGGGCAGCGATTACCGACAGGGGTCACGCCGACCTTGGGGCCGGATGCAACTGGCGTTGGCTGGGTGTACCAATACGCGGTCGTCGCCAAGGAAATGACTCTTGCCGAGTTGCGCTCGCTGCAGGATTGGGTGATCCGCTTCGGCGCATCCAAGGCCGAGGGCGTTGCGGAGGTCGCCAGTGTTGGCGGGTTCGTGAAGCAATATTCGATCGTGGTTGATCCGAACCGGCTGCGGGCACTGGGTATTTCGCTCGATCGAGTGCGCGAGGCGGTCAAGGCCAGCAACGCCGATGTTGGCGGCCGCACCGTCGAGCTATCCGAATTCGAGTTCATGGTGCGCGGTCGCGGCTATATCCGAAGTGTCGCGGACATTGAGAACGTTGTGCTGAAGACCGACGGGGGCGTGTCGCTACGGGTCAAAGATGTTGCGCGTGTCGAAATCGGGCCGGACGAACGCCGCGGCATCACCGAACTCAACGGCGACGGTGAGGTCGCAAGCGGAATCGTGCTGCAACGGTTTGGTGCCAACGCGCTCACGGTGATCGAGAACGTCAAGATGCGGCTGGCTGAGATTGCGACTAGCCTGCCCAAGGGCGCCGAAATTGTCCCGGTCTACGACAGGTCTGAACTGATCGACCGGGCGATCGAGACGCTGAAAGGGACGCTGATCGAGGAGAGCGTGATCGTTGCGCTAGTCTGCGTGGTGTTCCTGCTGCATCTGCGGAGCGCGCTCGTCGCCATCCTGATGCTCCCGGTCGGTATCCTGATCGCCTTTGCGGGGATGAGGTCGATAGGCCTCGGCTCGAACATCATGAGCTTAGGCGGCATCGCGATCGCCGTAGGCGCCATGATCGACGCCGCCATCGTAATGATCGAGAACGCGCACAAGCATTTGGAACGTGCGCCACCGGCCAAGCCGCGCACCGAGATCCTCATAGAGGCGGCCAGTCAGGTCGGCCCGGCGCTTTTCTTCAGCCTGCTCGTCATTACCGTCTCTTTCCTGCCAATTTTTACGCTGGAGTCGCAGGAGGGTCGGATGTTCGGCCCGCTCGCCTTCACCAAGACCTTCTCAATGGCGGCCGCCGCGTTGCTGTCGGTGACGTTGGTGCCGGCGCTCATGGTGGTCTTCGTGCGCGGCCGGATCATCCCGGAGCATCGGAACCCGATCAACCGCTTCTTGATTTGGGCCTACCGTCCAGTCATTCGTGGCGTCTTGAGGGCCAAGACGCTCACCCTCTTCGTCGCGCTCATTGCTCTCGGGGTGACAGTGTGGCCGGCGCGACAGATCGGCTCAGAGTTCATGCCGAATCTCGACGAGGGCACGTTAATGTACATGCCAACCACCTTGCCCGGCATTTCCGTGACCAAGGCGGCGGAGCTTCTCCAGATGCAGGACCGCATCATCAAGAGCTTCCCGGAGGTGGCTTCCGTCTATGGCAAGGCGGGACGTGCCCTCACAGCGACCGATCCGGCGCCGACCGAGATGTTCGAGACCATCATCAATCTGAAGCCGAAGAGCGACTGGCGCCCGGGCGTCACCATCGACCGCCTGAGGGCCGAGATGGACAAGGCATTGCAGTTCCCGGGGGTCTCCAATGCCTGGACTATGCCGATCCGTGCTCGCATTGACATGCTTGCCACCGGCATCCGCACGCCCGTCGGTGTGAAGGTCTTTGGCACCGATCTCGGTCAGATGGAGCAGAGCGCTCGCGAAGTCGAGCGGGTGCTCCGCAGTGTATCAGGCACATCGAGCGCCTATGCCGAGCGGGTGATCGGCGGCTATTATCTCGACATTGTGCCAGATCGTGACGCGCTCGGCCGTTATGGCTTGTCGATCGGGGACATCCAGAGCGTGATCGCGAGTGCGTTGGGCGCCGAGACGGTGACGACCACCGTCGAGGGGCGCGAGCGCTATGCCGTTACCATCCGCTATCCACGGGATTTCAGGAGCGACCCCCAGTCTATCGCGCGCGATGTGCAGGTGTCGTTGCCAACCGGCGGAATGGTGCCCCTCGGCGAGATCGCCAAGGTCAAGCTCACCCGCGGCGCGACATCGATCCGTACCGAGAACGGCCAACTTGCAGTCTACGTCTTCGTCGACATCGTCGGCCGCGATCTTGGCGGCTATGTCGCCGAGGCACAGCAGGCGGTCTCGAAAGAGATCAGACTCCCTGCCGGCACCTACCTTTCGTGGAGCGGCCAGTTTGAATATCTGCAACGCGCCGAAGCACGATTGAAGATTGTCGTCCCACTCACGCTGCTCGTCATATTCCTGTTGCTCTATCTCAACTTCCGGGCGCTGACGGAAACGGTCATCGTCATGCTGTCGCTGCCGTTCGCGCTCGTCGGTGGCATCTGGTTGATGTGGTGGCTCGGGTTCAATATGTCGGTGGCGGTGGCGGTCGGCTTTATCGCGCTTGCCGGCGTTGCCGCCGAGACTGGCGTCATAATGCTGATTTATCTGGAGCAGGCCATGGCGGACCTGCGGGCGACTCGGGACGCAGAGGGACGGCCCTTTACCCGCGATGACGTCTACGAGGCGATAATGCTGGGTGCCGTGGAGCGGGTACGACCGAAGATGATGACGGTGATCGCGATTACGGCTGGCCTCGTCCCGATCTTGTGGAGCAACGGCACCGGCTCGGAGGTGATGCAGCGCATTGCTGTGCCGATGATCGGCGGCATGGTCTCCTCGACCGTCCTGACGCTGGTTGTGATCCCCGCTGTCTACGCACTGGTCAAATGCTGGCGGTTGCCGCGAACCAACGAGCCGCCGCATGAGCATAGAACCGGCCATCGGAGCCTCGATCCGACCAGTGTTCGAAAAAAGCTCAGCAATATCAACAAATTAGTTCCATAATTAAGGTTCTGCGACTCACGATTTCGGCGCTCTGCAGGGGGCTTGGCGGATCTCCATAACGCCGGCGCCCCCGCCCGCTGCTCGCCACCTTTCAGCACCGCCGCAACGGCCTTCGCCGGTCCGCCTTCGCGCTCATCGCCTGATAAGGCTGGACTCTGATTTTGCAGTATATTAAACAGACTACAACCTGATTCATACACATTGTAATCAGGCTACGATCTACAATCATACGATATGAAATCAGACCTTGATATGAAACCAGACATTCGGCAAAAGGCCAGACAGCGGCTCGACGAACGGCTGATGCCGCTCAAGCCGACCGATCGCTTTCAGGTGCCGCCCAAGGGCTGGATCAGGGCGATCCGTGAGGCTTTGGGCATGACGGGGGTGCAGTTCGCCCGGCGCCTCCATGTGAAGCCGCAGAGCATCGACGCGTTGGAGAAGTCCGAGGCCAATGGCGTGATCAAGATCGAGACGCTGCGCCGGGCGGCCGAGGCGTTGGATTGCACGCTTGTCTATGCCCTCGTGCCCAACAGCACGCTCGAGGAGGCGGTGCGGGTGCGCGCGCACAAGATCGCCCTGCGCGATCTCGGCCGGGTCGCGCATACCATGAGGCTGGAGGCGCAGGGCACGACAGACGCCGACCTGGAGGCGCGGATCGAGGCCTATGTCCGCGACACGCTGCGCGACCGTGACCTCTGGGAGCAGCCATGACGGACCTGTTCCAAGAGCCCGACGATGCGACGCCTCTGACGCCGGCGGAGCGCGAAGGGCTGCGGCAGGCCTGGATCACCCATCGCCGCGATCTCAACGAAGCCGAGCAGGAGAACATCGTGCAGGGCGCGGACAATGTCTCACCGTAGAAAACTAGAAATGGCACACTCCCCCGGCTTCGAGCATGGGAGTCTGGTATGGGCTGGTGGAGATGAGCGAATGGCAGCTTCGTCGCTCTGAGGTGGTGCATGGGTTTTGCGCGCCAGCGGGCGCTGAACGACCGCCGTCCGGCACCAATCTGTGACATTTGTGCCCCTTCGGCGTATTCTCATAGCCTGCCATCTGTGACACGTTACTGCTATGAAAATCAGGGCATGGCTCTGGAACCTGCTCCCGATCCTAGCGGTCGTGGGGTTGGTTGTAGGAGCGTTCACTGCATCAATGAGCGGCTCCGCCATGGCGGGTTCGGCCGATATGTTTGTAGCCATGTCCGCGATGACGGACGACATGCCGTGCTGCCCGGATAAGGTGCCCGCCTTTCCAGATTGCCAGAAGTCCTGCCCGTTGATGGCGACCTGCATGGCCAAATGCACGTCTGGCACGCCGATGCATTTCGGCCTCGCCTTCGTTTCCCGCGAAGGTAATGTCCTCCGCCCCGGCAGAAACGCAGTGGGCGAAGCGCTCACGATAAAGCCCCCTGCCCGACCTCCGCGAACCTAGGACATCGCCGGCGTTCGCGCGCCGGCTCGTGCCGCCCCAGCAAGCTCGGGCGGCCGAGGGCGCGTGGCCATGGCCACGCAACGCCGGGCCATGCGCACGGCGCTCCGACAATCCTGGGAATTTCAGACAATGACGACCTTCGATCCAAAGCACGCCGCTGCGGCGGCGCTTGCGGCCGCGCTTTCCGTGGCTGCGCTCTCGACGGCCCGCGCCGACATCGCCAATTACGAGTTCCGGCTCGTCCAGACCGACATCAAGCAGGGCAATGGCGCCATTGTCGCGGTGCGGCTCGTCGACAAGCGATCCGGTAAGCCGGTGGCGGACGCGGTGATCTTCACGACCCGTATCGACATGGCGCCCGACGGCATGCCGACCATGACGGCCCCGATCGAGGCGCTGCCCTCGACCGAGCCCGGCGTCTACCGTTTCAAGGCCAATCTGATGATGGCGGGCGGCTGGCAGTTGTCGCTCGGCGCCAAGATCCAGGGTGAGATCGGCACCATCGAGAACAAGCTGGTCCTCAAGGCCGTGCCATGAAACGGATCGCCCTTACGGGCCTCACCCTCGCCGCCGTTGTGGCGGCGGGGACCGGAGGCTATTGGGCCGGTGTTCGGGGACTTCCCGCACCCGGTCTTCGCCAGTTGTTCGATGCCGTAGGCATTCCGGCGGCGGCCGAACCTGCCGGCACAGGGGCTGTGATCTATTATCAGGACCCCGATGGCAGGCCGGTCTATTCGGCGACCGCGCGCCAGACCGAAGACGGTCGAGCGTTTCGCCCCGTCCGCGCCAGCGAGGATGTGAGTTTCGAAGACAAGCCACTAGTGACGGCCGATGCGGCAAGTCCGCGACGCGTCCTTTACTACCGCAATCCAATGGGTCTGCCGGACACCTCGCCGGTGCCGAAGAAAGACTCCATGGGGATGGACTACATCCCGGTCCATGAGGGCGAGGACGACGACGGCGCGGTCGTGGAGGTCTCGCTCGGCAGGCTGCAGCGGACTGGCGTGCGATCGGAGCCCGTCGAGCGGCGTGTCGTCGGACGGCTGGTGCGCGTGCCGGGAACCGTCCAGCTCGACGAGCGGCGCGTCTCCGTGGTGGCAACCCGGAGCGAGGCCTTCATCAACGAGGTGGCGAGCGTCACCACGGGCGACCGGGTGACGAAGGGCCAAATGCTGCTCCGGCTTTATGCGCCGGACATCGCCACCGCCGGCGCCCAACTCCTCACCGATCTCAATGGCGGCGGCCGCGACAACGCGCTCGGAGGCGCCCGCCAGCGCCTGGAGAATCTCGGCCTCCCGCCCGAGGCGATCGCCGAGATCGAGCGCACCCGCAAGGTGCCGCTGTCGATGATCTGGCGGGCGCCGAGCGATGGCGTCGTGCTCGAGCGCAATGTCGTCGACGGCATGAAGGCGGCGCCCGGAGATGTGCTGTTCCGCCTTGCCGACATCTCGACCATCTGGGTGTTGGCGGATGTGCCGGAATTCGATCTCGGCGCCGTCCGGCTCGGTGCGCCGGTGACGATAAGGGTCCGGAGCCTGCCGGGACGCAGCCTCAACGGCCGGGTGTCGCTGATCTATCCGCAGGTCGGCGAAGCCACGCGGGCCGCAAGGGTGCGGATCGAGATCGCGAACCCGGACGGTGCCCTGCTGCCCAACATGTATGCCGAGGTGGAGATCGGCACTGGTGCTGCCGCTCCGGTCGTCGCCGTGCCGGACGACGCCGTCATCGACACCGGCACAAGGCAGGTGGTGATCCTCGACCGGGGCGAAGGCCGGTTCGAGCCGCGCGAGGTGAAGATCGGCCTACGTGGCGAAGGCTTCACCGAGATCCGCAGCGGGATCGCAGAGGGCGACCGCGTCGTCGTCGCGGCGAACTTCCTGATCGACGCCGAGAGCAATCTGAAGGCGGCGCTGCGCGGCCTGACATCTCAGGAGGCACGGCCATGATCGCCCGGCTCATCGGCTGGTCCGCCCGCAATCTTGTGCTGGTCCTCATAGGCACGCTCTTCGCTGTCGCCGCCGGCCTCTATGCGCTGAAGACGCTGCCGCTCGACGCCATCCCCGATCTCTCCGACGTGCAGGTGATCGTCTACACCGATTATCCGGGCCAGGCGCCGCAGGTGGTCGAGGACCAGGTCACCTATCCACTCACAACCTCGATGCTGACGGTGCCGAAATCGAAGGTGGTGCGCGGCTTCTCCTTCTTCGGGGTCTCCTTCGTCTATGTGATCTTCGAGGACGGCACCGACCCCTATTGGGCGCGCTCCCGCGTGCTGGAATATCTCAACGCCGCCGCGCAACGCCTGCCGGCGGGCGTCACCCCGATCCTCGGGTCGGACGCCACCGGCGTCGGCTGGGTCTATCAATATGCCGTGGTCGCCAAGGAGATGACGCTCGCCGAGCTGCGCTCGCTGCAGGATTGGGTGATCCGCTTCGGTGCCTCCACGGCGGAGGGCGTAGCCGAGGTCGCCAGCGTCGGCGGCTTCGTGAAGCAATATTCGATCGTGGTCGATCCGAACCGGCTGCGGGCGCTGGGCATCCCGCTCGATCGGGTGCGCGATGCCGTCAACGCGAGCAACACCGATGTCGGCGGCCGCACGGTCGAACTCTCCGAGTTCGAGTTCATGGTGCGCGGCCGCGGCTATCTTCGTGGCGTCGCCGACATCGAGAATGTGGTGTTGAAGACCGACGGCGGCGTGCCGCTGCGGGTGAAGGACGTCGCTCGCGTCGAGGTCGGGCCGGATGAGCGGCGCGGCATCACCGAACTCAATGGCGAGGGCGAGGTGGCGAGCGGCATCGTGCTACAACGCTTCGGCGCCAATGCACTGACCGTGATCGAGAACGCCAAGGCGCGGCTCGCCGAGATCGCCTCCAGCCTGCCCAAGGGCGCCGAGATCATCCCGGTCTATGACCGTTCCGAGCTGATCGGCCGGGCGATCGAGACGCTGAAGGGCACGCTGGTCGAGGAGAGCATCATCGTCGCTCTGGTCTGCGTCGTGTTCCTGCTGCATCTGCGCAGCGCGCTGGTCGCCATATTGATGCTGCCGGTAGGCATCCTGATGGCGTTCGCGGCGATGAAGGCGATCGGGCTCGGCTCCAACATCATGAGCCTGGGGGGCATCGCCATCGCGGTCGGCGCCATGATCGACGCTGCCATCGTCATGATCGAGAACGCCCACAAGCATATGGAGCGCGCGCCGCCGGACAAGCCGCGCATCGAGATCCTGATCGAGGCGGCAAGCGAGGTCGGGCCGGCGCTGTTCTTCAGCCTGCTGGTCATCACCGTCTCCTTCCTGCCGATCTTCACGCTGGAATCGCAGGAAGGCCGGATGTTCGGTCCGCTCGCCTTCACCAAGACGTTTGCCATGGCGGCATCGGCGCTGCTGTCGGTAACGCTGGTGCCGGCGCTCATGGTGGTCTTCGTGCGCGGGCGGATCATCCCTGAGCACAAGAACCCGATCAACCGCTTCCTGATCTCGGTCTATCGCCCGGTCATAAGCGGCGTGCTGAAGGCAAAGACACTTACCATCCTCGTCGCGCTCGTCGCGCTCGGCGTCACCATCTGGCCGGCCCGCCAGCTTGGTTCCGAGTTCATGCCGAGCTTGGACGAAGGCACGTTGATGTACATGCCGACCACCTTGCCGGGGATCTCCGTCACCAAGGCGGCCGAGCTGCTCCAGGTGCAGGACCGGATCATCAAGAGCTTCCCGGAGGTGGCTTCGGTCTACGGCAAGGCCGGTAGGGCCTTGACCGCGACCGATCCGGCGCCGACCGAGATGTTCGAGACCATCATCAATCTGAAACCAAGGAGCGAATGGCGACCCGGCGTCACCGTCGACAGCCTCAAGGCCGAAATGGACCAGGCGTTGCAATTTCCCGGCGTGTCAAACGCCTGGACGATGCCGATCCGCGCCCGGATCGACATGCTGGCGACCGGCATCCGCACCCCGGTCGGCGTCAAGGTGTTCGGCACCGATCTCGCCCAGATGGAGCAGACCGCACGCGAGATCGAACGGGTGCTGCGATCCGTGCCCGGGACATCGAGCGCCTATGCCGAGCGGGTGTTCGGCGGCTACTATCTCGACATGGTGCCGGATCGCGAGTCGCTGGGTCGCTACGGTCTCGCCATCGGCGACGTCCAAAGCGTGATCGCAAGCGCGCTCGGGGCCGAGACGGTGACGACCACGGTCGAGGGACGCGAGCGCTACGCGGTCACCATCCGCTATCCTCGCGACTTCCGGAGCGACCCGCAATCGATCGCCCACGACGTGCAGGTGCCGTTGCCGGACGGCGGCACGGTGCCGCTCGGCGAGGTCGCCAAGGTGGAACTTACCCGCGGCGCGACCTCGATCCGCACCGAGAACGGCCGGCTCGCGGTCTATGTCTTCGTCGACATCGCCGGCCGGGACCTCGGCGGCTATGTCGCGGAGGCTCACGTGGCGGTGGCGAACGAGGTGAAGCTGCCGCCCGGCACCTACGTCTCGTGGAGCGGCCAGTTCGAATATCTGCAGCGTGCCGAGGCACGGCTGAAGATCGTCGTTCCCGTGACGCTGCTCATCATCTTCCTGCTGCTCTATCTCAACTTCCGGGCGCTCACCGAAACGCTCATCGTCATGTTGTCGCTGCCCTTCGCGCTGGTCGGCGGCATCTGGCTGATGTGGTGGCTCGGCTTCAACATGTCGGTCGCGGTCGCCGTGGGCTTCATTGCGCTCGCCGGCGTCGCCGCCGAGACCGGCGTCGTCATGCTGATCTATCTCGAGCAGGCCATGGCGGAACTGAGAGCGGAACGGGAGGCGGAAGGGCGGTCCTTCGACCGGGCCGACCTCTATCAGGCGATCATGCTCGGCGCCGTCGAGCGGGTGCGGCCGAAAATGATGACCGTCGTCGCTATCATGGCCGGCCTCCTGCCCATCCTGTGGAGCAGTGGCACCGGCTCGGAAGTGATGCAGCGCATAGCCGTGCCGATGATCGGCGGCATGGTTTCCTCAACCTTGCTGACCCTCGTCGTTATTCCCGTGATCTATGCGCTGGTAAAGGGCTGGAGCCTTTCGACAGCTACGTCCGATGGAGGCTCAACCGAGCTGCAAACCGAAGTGCTTGCAGATGTGCCCCAAATAAGCGGAGGCTTCGATGACGCACGAGATGATGAGCGGCATGGCTCACACCGCGCCAGCATTTAGAGATGGCATCAGGCCTCACAAACTTGTGTCGCATTTCCCTGATGGACGTCACGCGCTCGCTCGCGAGCAAATCGAGACCACCTCTGCCTTCTGAAGGCAGAGCTTAATAAATGCCTAAATCTGGCCTTCACACCAATACTCTACAAAAAACATTTCGTGAATTCGGTTGTGAATAATTTCACATCAAGGGCGAGCGCGTTGATGTACTCCATTGTCTGCTCAAAGGAGCAATGGATTCACCCTGCGAGGATAACACTCCGATGTCCAAGTTTATAACCGCATGCACCGTAATCATCATCGCCTCCACCAGCGTGGCATTGGCTGACTATTATCCACCCACACTCTCGGCAGACGCACAGCAGCGTCACGAATTCAGGGATGTCCAGCAGGGGAACTATCCGACAGGCCCTGCGCCGTCCGACTCGTCTGTCAGCCAATGACGGGCTGATCACTGAAGATGGCCGCTTAGATGGCTTGCATTGCAGCGCGCAGAATAGGCTAAAAGGGCGCATCCTTTCGCCTGTGAGCGAACCCGATTTAATCGAATGAAGTTCGCATCGTGCGGGCGCGCGGATCGGGCGAAGCTGCTGGCGCTGAAAAGGGGACCTCCAATGGTCACGCATGCGCGCGTGTCCGAGCCATCGAAATGTTAACGGTGAGAGGCACCGAGGGGCGCGCCACTGGCGCGTCCCTCGGTCGTTCTCAAGCGGCAATCAACCCGCGACGTCCCATCTTTCAGGAGAAGTCCACATTGCTCCAGCGTTCTGACGTTGGCAACACGTCGTACAGAGTGGCTTAAACCAGGGCGTTGCGAAGCGCTTGAAAACTTGAAGGGCTTGCAACCCCTTTCTTCATTCAGCACTTCAATAGAATCAAAGGGGTGGGCCTTTTCAAGTCGATTATTGATGGAAACCGATCCAAATAAATCCAGAATAACTCTAAATCATTATGTTTGCAGTTCTTTTTCCAAAAACCTATCAAGCCACGTGCATCGTGGCGCATAAGCGCATGTCAACTCTCCTCGCTTGTGTAGCAGCCCATGTGTCTAGCAATATGAGGGCACTGACGCTGCCCTCATGTAAGCACCGCACCCCGTCCTTCACCGGGTGCCGACACGGGGTGGGTTCAAGGCCGGCCAGACAGCTACCGGAACTTTTTGGGAAACATGACCGGATCGCGGGCGAGAGCAATCTGATTGCACCAGAAATCGCCGCTTCTTCTGCTTCTGTTGATGACGACGGCCCTCGCCGCGCCTTCTGCGCACATCTCGCCTGCCGATGCACAGACGACGCCGGCTGCGGCCTCCGTTGAGCCAATATCCTACGACACTCCCGCCCAGCCTCTCTCGAGGGTGCTCGTGGCGTTTTTCAATCGACGGGATTCCAACTCTTCTTTGATGCGCCCCTGGTTCGCGGAAAGAACTCGCCGGGCGCTCCCGGCCGGATGACGCGCGAGGAAGCGCTCGCGCGAATTCTTAGCGGCTCGGGATTGAATTATCGTGTCAGCGGCAATGCAATCATCATCTCGGATCCGGCCGCCGCGGCCGGTGGTTCATTCGACTCCGACAGCTCGCTTCTCGTCGACACCATCGACGTTACATCAAGCCAAAATCCTGCCTCGGGCTCTGGCTTCCAGGGCACGCCGGACTGGGCTTACGAGACGCCGCAGCTCGCCGGTCACGGTTCGGCCTAGCGCACTTATGTCGATACGTACGCCTCCGGTGAGGACCGCCTTGTTTGTCCGGGGCGATGGGCTGAAGTCCTAGGGATAATCCTAGGAGTAGCCCTATGACGTCGCGGATTGAGGTGATCACGTCGGTCGAACGCCGCCGTCGGTGGCCGCGCGTGGAGAAGGAGCGGCTGGTGGCCGCCTCTCTTGAGCCAGGTGTGTCGGCGTCGGAGATTGCCCGCGGTGCCGGGATTCATGTGAGCCAGCTGTTTCGGTGGCGCAAGGAGCTGTGTGCCGTGTCGCCGGCGGCAGAGATCGGGTTTCTGCCGGTTGTGACGGAAGGCGCCGCCGTGACGTTGCCCCCTATTTGCCCTCGTTCATAACTGGACTCTGTTCTCGCTCTGGTCCGTTCTGGACCGGGTTGCAAACTCGCTCGGGGTGAGGCCGCCAAGGCTCGTATGCGGCCGGTGGGCGTTGTAGTCCGTTCTCCATTCCTCGATCAGCTGGCGAGCGCTCGATAGATTTCGGAACATGTGCTCGTTCAGGCATTCGTCCCGGAAGCGGCCGTTCAGGCTCTCGACGAAGCCGTTCTGCATGGGCTTGCCGGGTGCGATGTAGTGCCACTCGACCCGGCTGTCTTCCTGCCATTGCAGGATCGCGCGCGAGGTCAGTTCGGTGCCGTTGTCGCTGACCACCATGAGCGGGCGGCCGCGAAGGGCGATGAGTGCATCGAGCTCCCGGACAACACGCTGGCCGGAGAGCGAGGTGTCAACGACGAGCGCCAGGCATTCGCGCGTAAAGTCATCGACGATGACCAGCACGCGGAAGCGCCGGCCATCGACGAGTTGGTCCGCGACAAAGTCGAGGCTCCAGCGCTGGTTCGGTCCCTGTGGCAGGGTCATCGGCGCCCGTGTCCCGAGCGCGCGCTTGCGCCCGCCACGCCGGCGCACCGTCAGCCGCTCCTCCCGATAGAGCCGGAACAGCTTCTTATGGTTCAGCGCAATGCCCTCGCGTCTCAGCAGGATGTGCAGCCGCCGGTAGCCGAACCGCCGCCGCTGGCCCGCAAGGATCTTCAGCCGCTCCCGGATCTCCACATCGTCTGATCGCCGCGAGGCATAGCGATAGGTCTTTGGAGCGAGCCCGATCAGGCCGCAGGCCCGCCGCTGCGAGTAGCTCTTCTCTTCGATCGCCCAGGTCACGAACGCTCTCCGCGATCCGGGCTTCAGAAGTTTTTTCCGAGCGCCTCGCGCAGCGTCGCGACGTCCAGCATCGATTCCGCCAGAAGCTTCTTGAGCTTACGGTTCTCGTCGTCCAACGCTTTCAGGCGACGCGCGTCGGACACCTCCATGCCGCCGTAGCGATTGCGCCAGTTGTAGAAGGTCGCGTCACTGATCCCATGCTTGCGGCAGATATCCACCACCGCAATCCCGGCCTGATGCTCCTTCAGCACGGCAATGATCTGTTCTTCGCTGAACCGGCTCTTCTTCATCTCCGTCTCCTTCCGACGGAGTCCAATTCAAACCGAGGACGCTTCAGGGGGCAACGTCACAGGACACTCACCTGTTCGAGTTCCGCGCGGGCGAGCAGCGCTTTGCCATCCCCGACCCGGAGTGGGACAACCTGCGCGACAGGACTTATTCCCCCAAGATTTTGAGGCTCGGCGCTCTCATCGACCGCGGCGTCACCGAGTTCAGCTACACCTATGACTTCGGCGACGACTGGCGGCACACGATCACGATCGAGGCGACCGCCGCGGCCGATCACGCCACGGATTATCCTCGCTACCTCGATGGCGCGCGCCGCGCCCCACCCGAGGATGTCGGCGGCATCCCGGGCTTCGAGCTCTTCCTCGAAGCCATCGCCGATCCGAACCACGAGGAGCATGACGAGCTCATGCGCTGGTACGGGGCGCCATTCGATCCGGCTCTCATCGACGAGGACGCCATCCGCACCCGCATCGCAAAGCTCGCCCGACGCCGCGCCATCGGAAAAGCTGGGGTCGCCAAAAGCCGTGGCCAGATCAACTGAGCAGACCAGTAAGAATCGTGGCCCTCGCCGGAGGGTACGTCGATACGGCGTCATTCGCGAGATCGACACGGAAAACATGGGCATTCAAGGCGTCGGAGGCGCAGGCGCCCTCGGCGGCGCCGTGGACTTCCGTTCCATCATTGCCGACGACCTCATCGATCCCAAACTTGGGGTCGCGAGATAAACGCTACAATGGGCACCAACGATAGCGCGGAAATGGTGAACTTTTAGAGCTCGATCATCGCCCTATGAATTTTGCCTGAGATATAATTTCTCTTGTCGAAGAGCGATACAAGGCTGCAGAAAATACATATTAGCTAGACGGCGGCGCGCCGGTGGCGCGCCACCATCCCCATCACATGGATTTTTGGATCTTCGTGACAGTCAAACGCCCATTGACTCGGTCCGCCTCAAATTTGACCTTATCGCCGACCTTGACAACCTTTAACAGAGCGGGGTCACCAATCGCAAAGACCATTGTCATCCCATCCATATCGAGATTTTTGATTGGCCCATGCTTGAGCGTGATCTTGCCCTGCGCTTCATCAATCTTTGTCACCTGTCCGTCGACAGGCGCCGCTTGTGCTAGTGCGACAGTGGAGAACGCCGATAGAACTGCCGTAATGACCAATCTACGCATCGTAATTCCCTCTTTGGTTGATCATCTATTTAACGATGATTGTGCCGAACATCCCGGATTCGCGATGGCCAGGAATTAGACAAGAAAAGTCGAACTCGCCGACTTTGGTAAACCTCCAGACAATCTCGCCCGTCTTCTTCGGCGCAAGGCGCTTCGCGTTGGGATCGTCGTGCTCCATGTCGGGGTTCTTTGCCATCTCCACCGCGTGCTTTAGGTTCTCTTCTAGTGTCCCAATGACGATCTCATGGTCCATCTCGCCATTATTGCGCAGAACGAATTTGACCTGTTCTCCCCTGCGAATCTCTAGGCGACTAGGGACAAATTCCATCTTTCCTTCTGTCTCACGCATGGTGACTTGCACGATGCGGCCAGGCTTGCCGGGATCACCTGGCACTCCGTAGGCACGCTCGTCACCGTGGGAATGACCGGCATCCGCTAAAACGGGGCCAGGGAGCGAAAGCGCCAGGAGAGCGGCGAGCCAGATTTTCATCTTCATACAGGAGTCCCTTTCAGTGTTTATCATGAGGAGATTTGCTGCCGGGCTTTACAATGGTGAATTCTGCGGTCTTGCTCTTGTCGAAATCGGGAGAGGGTGCGCGCACCGCATTCTTCGATTCCCCCTTCCACTCGAAGGCAACTGTGCCTTCCGGATGCTTGAACCAGCCCGGGTCCTTGTAGTCGTTGCGCTCAAGACCCTCGCGGACCTTTACGACCGAGAACATGCCGCCCATCTCGATCGGGCCGAACGGACCCCAGCCGGTCATCATTGGCAGCGTGTTGTCGGGGAGCGGCATCTCCATCTCGCCCATATCCGCCATCCCGGCCGTGCCCATAGGCATGTAATCTGGCACGAGCTTGCGAATTCTCTTCGTTACCTCCTTCTTGTCGACGCCGATGAAGTTGCGCAGGTCGTGCCCCATGGCGTTCATGGTGTGGTGTGACTTGTGGCAATGGATTGCCCAGTCGCCAGGGGCATCGGCAACGAAGTCGAAGGCGCGCATTTGGCCGACCGCGCAGTCGATCGTGACTTCGGGCCAGGCTGCAGCTTCTGGGACCCATCCGCCGTCGGTGCACGACACCTTGAAGTCGTAGCCGTGCATGTGGATGGGGTGGTTGGTCATGGTCAGATTGCCGAAGCGGATCCGAACCTTGTCGCCCTTTGCCGCCACGATATGGTCGATCCCGGGAAAAACCCGGCTGTTCCACGTCCACATGTTGAAGTCGGTCATTTCGGCGACTCGAGGGACATAGGAGCCGGGATCGATGTCATAGGCTGCCATCAAGAAGACGAAGTCGCGGTCGACCCGGCGAAAACTCGGATCCTTCGGATGGACAACGAAGAAACCCATCATGCCCATGGCCATCTGGACCATCTCATCGGCGTGTGGGTGGTACATAAAGGTTCCGCTTTTGCGTAGCTGGAACTCGTAGACGAAGGTCTGGCCCGGCTTGATGTGCGGCTGGGTTAGGCCGCCGACCCCGTCCATCCCGCTCGGCAACAGTTGCCCGTGCCAATGCACCGAGGTGTGCTCGGGCAACTTGTTCGTGACGAAGAGGCGAACCTTGTCCCCTTCTACGGCTTCAATCGTGGGACCGGGCGATTGGCCGTTATAGCCCCACAGATGCCCGACCATTCCAGGCGCGAATTCGCGCACGACCGGCTCGGCAACGAGATGGAACTCCTTCCAGTCGCCGTTCATCCGCCACGGCAAGGTCCAGCCATTCAGTGTAACGACAGGCTGGTAATCGGGGCCGCTCGTTGGTACGAGCGGCGGCTGCATTGTCGCCTCCTTCATTGTGGGCGCCTCGGGGATCGAGGCCGCTTGAACGCGACCTGAAATCGCGCCCGCACTGATCAGCGCTGCCGCACCGGAGGCGCCGAGGAAATTGCGACGGGAGACCGTCATGATGTCCACCTTTCTCATGTCAATGCCCGCCGCCTGCGGCCACCATCGCGACCCCAGGTCCCTCGCCCGGCGAGTTCGACGAACCGCCTCCGCCGATGATTGAGGTCTCGAAGTCCACCGCAGCGATGAAGAAGTCCCGCTTGGCCCCGATCGCCGCAACATTGCTTTCAATGCTTTCGTTCATCGTCGTAAGAAGCTCGAAAACATCGATCAACATGCCATTGTATTCGAGCAGAGCCTGCTCGTTTATCGTCCGTCGCAGCGGAAGAATGCTATTCTGATACTGTCGGGCGATGTCATGGCTCGCGCGATAGGTCTGGTAGGCAGCCCGTGCTTCCGAACGAACGTTGATCGCCTTTTCCATGAGCCGGTTGACAGCCTGCATGTAAGTCTCGCGCGAACGCCGGACATTTACTTCGCCGCCATCGAAAATCGGTATCTGGATCTCTAGTTCGAAGCCGCGCGGCGAGGCGCTTTCACGCTCTCCATTCTCCGTCACACGTTCATAGTTGCCGCGCCAGCCCCCATCCAACATCGAGATGAACCGGGTTGCCTCGGTCAGGCCGAGGGTCTTTGCCATTGCATCGAGCTCCAACCGCGCGGCGATGAGGTCCACTCGCTTTCGAACCGCATCAGCCTCCACCTGTTGCACCGTCTGCACACGGGGCATACTCGGCAGTTGTCCGGGCAGCTTGTAACCGACGTCGCCACCCCATAGGCCAAGCATGCGGGTCAACGCCTCGCGGTCGGTGGTAGCATTCATCCGTGCCTGGGCAAGCTCATTGGAGACCTCGGCGTAAAACGCTCCTGCCCGTGCCTGGTCCAGTTTCTTCGCGGCACCCGTCTCGCCAAGCTTGCGGGTGAGGTCCGCGGCGGCGTCGGCGGAGATCCGCGCCTGTTCGAGGAATGATGCGGTCTGCCGGGACGCGACGGCGCGATAATAGGCCCGGCGCGTATCGGCCGCGATGCGGAAGGTGGCCTCGATAGCCTTTTGCCGCGCCGCTTCGAACTGCGTCTTCGCAATCGCGCTGCGAGCCGGGAGTGTGATCAGGGCAAGGATATTAGCAATTACCCGGCGCTCGATTTCAAGCTCTCCGCCCGTCGCCAGGCGCTCGATGCCGATGACTGGGTTCGGCGGCAGGCTGGCTTCGACGAATGATGCCTCGGAAACTCCCAGCTCGTTGTACTCGGCCTGAAGCCCTCGATTGTTGAGGAGCGCCAGCTGAACGGCGGCATCGGCGGTGAGCGGTTTGATCAGGAGTGCCTTCACCCGGCTTTCGACCGCCGCCGCCTCGGCCGTGGAGGCGATCTTGACCGTTTCCATGCCGATCGCAGACGTGACCTGGTTCGACACGGGGCTCATGCCGCCATCACGTGCAAAGGTCGCACAGCCGGCTAGCAGAGCGGCAAGCCCACCCACCATTGTATGGCGCACCAGCTGCCGCCCAACGGGCTTATTTGCTGAACGAGTGTATCTCTTTTCCATCACTCGCCTCTCTTCTTGGGCGCGACCTGTTCGTTGCGCTCGATCCAGGACTTCGGATCGACTGGGCGATAATCAACGGTGCCGCTCATAACTGGCGCATAGCGCGCTACTGGTACCTGCACGCCCGCATCAGACGGATCGGCACCGGCTTCGATGTTGGGCGGGCCAGAGCATGCGGATAGGATGACGGCTAAAGCCATCAAAGAAACGGTCTTCATGGAAATCCTCGGAATCGGTCAAGTCGGCCTGAGCGGATACAGCGCACGGCGTCGAACAGCAGTCCTCCCGGCGCGGGGGGCGCGGCGAAGGGCGTTGACAGATACCCAAGCGTGACATGAAACGGACGAAATCCGTCAGCGGTGCAATGACGCGAAGAGTATCAGCCGACGATCAGATGTCGGTTGTTCTCGGCGGCCGCTCAAAGCGCAACCCTACAGCCTCTTTCATGCCGACGAGCAGAGGTGCGTGGTTCGCGTCATGCGAGATCATATGGACTATGGGGAGGTATTGGCTGGTCAACATCGCTGTATGACAAGCCGCTGCGCAGCACGAACTAGCCTCGCCATTCTTCTGAGAATCGGATCCGCACATTTCCCCGCCAGGGGAATCGCATTTTGCGGATTGTTCGCTTGAACCGTGTTCATGCGCGGCATCGCCCTGCAGACCAACATGCGCGGAGCCAGCAATTCCTACCGCCGCATGATGACCTTTCCCCAGCATGCCGCCGGCCACAACACCCGCGACACTCCAGCCCACGCTCGACATCGAGAACGCGAGCGCAACCAAGAGCACAATCATATGTCGCATGAGTTGAGGCATTGTGAACCACACTTGAGCGACTCGGCGTTGATGTCAAGGCTGCGAAAGAGCCCCGAGGGCTACAAAAATCAATGTGGTGCCAGACTGCTACGGCAAGGAACATGTCATTGTACGCCACTCCGAAACGATACTTCGCCACTGTCGATACTTAGCTGCAAAGTCGTCGGTCGTGCGGTGACGTTTTCCACATAATCTCACCGCGATCGGACGTTGTGGTGAAGTTGTGATGCATGCTGGGCCAATTGGCCAGGTTCGCGCCTCGCGCAGTTCGCGAGGCGCACCTTTTTGCAAGCCGAACTGCCTTGACCGTCGAGGTTCGCCGGAGGCCACGCACCCAAGCTGGAACTTGCGCTTGGTTGGAGATGGCGCGAGACGGGGACCGAGCCTCGCACAGTCGCGCCTTGAACCTAAGCCTCGAAATGCGGCAAACAACGAATGCGGATGCTCCGACCCCGTCGTTCCACGGCCCCGATTCGTGTGAGGCGAGCCAGTTCCTTGGTGACGGCCTCACGCTGGGTGGCGATACGGAGCGCTAACTCTTCGTGGGTCGGCATGGAGTTGATGACAAGACTGCCATCAGACTCGGTCGCAGCCATCCGCAGTAGCTCTGCTCTCAGGCGCTCCCGCATCGGCAGGCTGACGTGATCGACTAACCGCTCATTGATTCGGCATAACCGTCGACACATCGCACGCGTCACGCACACCGCGAAGTCCGGATGCGTCATCAGAGCAGTTACAAAACGCCGTGGATCAATCGCCCACGCCTGGGATTCTTCGGTCGTTCGGACGAGCAACGAAAGCCCTTCATTTCCGAAGGCACCAGATTCGCCGACAATTTCTCCTGGCTGCAAATCCGTAACGAATACGTCTATCCCTTTTGATGTTGAAGCATATACGGTCATGCGACCCGTAATGAGGATCAGGACCGAGCCGCCCAAAACGTCGGTTTCATCGAGATTGCGAGCCTTGGGTATCGTGAGGCGTTTTGCGGAGAAGTCCGCGGGACGCTTTTCGAGGATTTCAAGCAGTGCCGAGTGCTCTCGCCCTCTCGGGTGAGGCGAGGTTGCGTAATGATGATCCATGTTCAAGCCGTGTTGCCGCTGCTTAAAGCGTCGCTAAGGACCCCTCGCCCTTGCGTGCGCTGCAGCCAAGATTGCTCACCTGCGAGCGAACCCATGAAGACGTATGGCGCCGCGATAGGTTAACGGCAGCCGACATCCGCGTGTGGTTAACGCCTGCGCCCGATTCAAAGATCAGGCGATTCGCGGTGGCCGATCCAGGCGTCCACAACGACGTCCGTCCAAAACCTCATCGCGGAGGGACGGCGCTGGACGGGCAACACTATTTGCTGCCACCGCGCCTACCAAGAGGCGCGGCATGATTAAAAAGCACGTTCCAACTGAACACTCAGACGGCACTCGGTCGTGATCCGAAGATGAACCACATTGATGGGAAGGAGCATCGATACAGCCCCCGCGGTCTACGGCATAAGTTACATATGAAGTTTGGTGAGCAGCCTTGGAACCAGTCGGGGCCGCATCACCGCTATGCGCAGCCATGCCGACAATTACCAACACAGCACAGAAAAGCACGCGAATCGCGCGAGCCATCGTTTGCTCAAAATTGCACGACCTCATCGTGACCATGCGTACACTCACTGATTCTGATGCCATTATCCGCCGGATTGAGGCGCGAAGGAGACGTCACCGTAAGATCCGAAATCGATCGTTCGACGATGGCAGTTTCGGCCCCTAGTTGGCGTCCACAGGAAGGGTTAGCTCCTCCCTGCGGGCATAGTGCGTATTGAATGGCCAAAGCGAGCCTTCTCATTGGTTGATTATCATCCGGCCTTCAGCGCCCGGCTACGCGATGATGGTGGCCAGCGAGGGTCTGTTGTTCAGTCTTCACTTCGAACCGGGAACGTCGGCCTCGTGGCGTCGCTTGAACAACCAGGGCGCAGTGACCGAGACGCGTGCCGAGGAAGAGGTAGTTCACGCATCGGCTCCTCAGAGCCTGACCGAGAAAGCGGTGAGTGATTTCAGTCCTTTGTGTTTTCGTCGAATTTGGGAAGTTTCGATGGAGATCACGATGGCCTGGACTAAAACCGCGTGGGCGTATTATCCGCGCGAGGGCTTGCACAACACAAGCGACCTGAGGGATTGCGAATTGGGGGCTGCTGAGCGCCTTGCTCCCCGAGCGTTCGCGGCTGAGTCGGCCACGCAAGGTCGAGTTGCGGGCTGTCGTGAACGCGATCCTCTACATTCTGGAAACAGGGTGTCAGTGGCGCGCCTTGCCGAGGGGTGTGCTGCCACTCTCGACCGTAGAGCTATTTTTGTCGCTGGCGCGAAGTAAGACCGTATGTCCGCTGAGCCGGATTGGCTCGCCCTACACTGCGCCTTCGAGGGTTGCTCGGAGCGGCCGAGCCGATCCTTTGGGCAGGAGGGCGAGCCGTGGAGCAGCATACAGAAGTTTACGTCGGGATTGATGTCGCAAAACTCCGCAACGCGATAGCCGTGGCAGATTGTTATTCGGCGTGCAAGTTTGGCTCTGACTCACTTTTGATGGAGTTGAGCGTCTGGCTGGCGTTGGTTTACTTGGAGAATCAATGCCATGGGTCAGCATTTACGGGTCTCGGAGCTGGTGCCGCGCGGGTTTGCTGTCGATGAAGTGGTCGACGCGGATTCCGGTATCCGGATCTACCTGCGTGCCTCCAGAGCAAGCAGTTGTTGCCCGGGATGCGGGGCAGCCTCGATGCGCGTTCACAGCCGCTATGCCCGGCAGCTGGCGGATCTGCCACTTTCTGGCAGGCCGGTTCGCCTTATTCTTCAGGCGCGGCGCTTTCATTGCGATGGGGTTCTCTGCTCCCGCCGCATCTTCACGGAGCGCTTCGACAACGGGGCGCTGCTGCCATGGTCCCGGCGCACATCCCGGCTCGATCAGATTATCCACCATCTCGGTCTCGCCTTGGGCGGCCGGCCTGCGGCGCGCTTTGCGCGACGGCTGATGCTGCCGGCTAGCAACGACACGCTGCTCCGGGTGATCCGACGACAAGGCCGCCCGCCTTTCATTCCGCCTGCCGTGGTCGGGATTGACGACTGGGCTTGGCGACGCAATCAGCGCTATGGAACATTGATCTGCGATCTGGAGAGACGCCAGACCATAGCCCTGTTGCCCGACCGGGAGCCGGCAACGGCACAGGCATGGCTTACGGCCCAACCGCAGATCACCATTGTCGCCCGGGACCGGGGTGGCGGCTATGCCCTGGCCGCAGCCAAGGCTCTTCCAACGGCGACACAGGTCGCCGATCGTTGGCACCTGATGGAGAATGCGAGCCGGGCCTTCGTCGACGCCGTTCGCAAATCCATGCGCCAGATCCGTGCCGCCGTCGGCACATCCACCATCAATCCGGATCTGCTGACCGCTGCCGAACGCATCCAATATGAAGGATATCTGCACCGTGAGGAGACCAACGGGGTCATTCTCGAACTCGCAAGGGCTGGGGTGACGATCAAGGATATCGTTCGCCGCACCGGGTACAGCCGTGGTCTGGTCCGGCGCGTCTTGCGCGGGCAGCGCTCGGATGTCTTCCGCACCCGTGAGAGCTCTCTCGAGCTGTTCCTGCCCTGGCTCGACGCGCAATGGGCGGCTGGACATCGGAACGGTGCGGAGCTCTGGCGCCGGCTCGGACTGCAAGGTTTCCGCGGCAGCCTTAGGGTCGTCACGGAATGGGCCACGCGCCGCCGGCGAGCCGAGGCGGTCGAGGGCGGCGCCCTGAACCGCACGCCATCGGCGCGAACCCTTGCACGATTGATGACCGTGGCTCGCGACCAACTGTCCAGATCCGAAACCGTGTTGATCGCGGCGATCGAGAGCGGCGTACCCTCGCTTGTCGAGGCCCGCGAGATCATCGCTGCCTTCCAGGCCATGATCCGTAAGAAGGCTCTTCCCGCTCTCGGCCCCTGGCTGGAACGTGCAGACTCAAGCCTCGTGGCGGCGTTCGGCCGCGGCGTAAGAAAGGATCACGCTGCCGTCGCCGCGGCCATCACGTCTTCCTGGTCCAATGGCCAGACCGAGGGCCAGATCACCAAGCTCAAGCTGGTGAAGCGCCAAATGTATGGACGCGGAAGCTCGATCTCCTGGAGGCGCGCCTCGTCGCTCCAGCATAAGGGACACCACCAAATATGCGTCAGAGCCAATATTGGACGCCGATTAGGGGTCAATATTCCGCGCCGTTTGACACTCTCGCACAAACGGTTCCCACCGATGGACAAGTGACCAAGATCGATCAGGCCCAAAACAAGGTCACGCTCAAACACGGGCCGATCAAGAATCTGGACATGGATGGCATGACGATGGTGTTCGTGGTCGGCGATCCGGCCCAGCTGAAATCAATAAAGGTCGGCGACAAAGTGAAGTTCGAAGCCGATCGGGTCGACGGTCGCCTCACCGTGACAAAGATACAAAAAGCGAAATGAACCACGCTCCGCGCAGGGAGGCCGTAAGCCAGCCTCCCTGCGACGGAGATCGAGCAAAACGGTAGCAACATCCGCGCACGCAAGGAGATCTGAGCGAGCACGACCAGTACATTCCAACCATAGAGAGAGCGAGGCTTGAATGGCCGACCGCTTTGAACAAACCTTAGAATTCATCGATGCAATAGAACGAGCTCAATCCACCGAGGATGTGGAGCGATGCCTCCTCGCATTTGCGGCAGGATTTGGTTTCACGTCCGTCTTCGGCGGGATCGTTCCGCTCAAGCCGATACCGCTGTCGGAAATCCCTTCCCGCATCATGTTTCAGGCGGTCCCCGAAGCCTGGGCCGAGCGCTACAACACCCGCGGCTACGTGTTCCGTGATCCTGTCGTCGGCCATCTGCTTCACCAACGCACGCCCTTCACTTGGAACGATGCCTATCAGGCATCCTCTCATTCAAACGACGTCCATGTTATTGGTGGAGAGGCCTCAGAATTCGGACTGCGAGACGGTTACGTCGTTCCCATTTATACGCTTGAAGGCAGTCTCGCAGCCATCTCCTTCGGAGGTCCAACAAAGGTGGCCGACGTGGCCGAGCTCGCTTCCTTGAACTTTGCAGCGAGCTATACACTTGGAAGCCACCTTCATCGCCAGGCCGCACGCACGCGGCGACCGAATACGCTGACGCCACGCGAGTATGACTGCTTGCTGTGGGCGGGCGAAGGAAAGACCGATTGGGAGATTTCGATCATCCTGGGAATCTCCCGGTCGACCGTACTCAAGCACGTCGCATCCGCTCGCGAGAAGCTTGGGGCCGTCAACAAGGCGCATGCGATTGCCACGGCGCTGCGCATCAAGCTCATCGGCTAGCATGGCGGCAGCGCCTGTCGCACTGCTCGTCTCGCTTGATCCGCCGTGGTCGCATACGAGCGCAGCAGCGGCGTCACTTTTCGGTTTCTCCAAAAGATTGATTGAGAGAACGCAGAGTTTCAAACGCTTCTTGCACCTTCGGCCCCGGCGCCGTTCTCAACACATCGACCATCATGCCGAACTCGTCGCGTTGGTCGGCCACCGCCGCAGCCAATATCTCACGAATGTCACAGTTCTCGCCCGCCGGCGCGGGCGGCTGAGCTCCGAGAGATAGTGCTTTGCGTTTTGGCTCTGCCGGAGAGGTCGGAGCGCGGCGCGGTGTCAGGAGTAAGGTCGGACCAGCATCCGGCGGTGTCGGCTTTGCCTTGGACGCGGGTTTCGATGGTGTACGCCGCGACGTCGGCTTTGGCTTTTGCACGCGCGCCGGTTCTTCGGATGCGGCTTCGCCGTTGTCTTGGGCTGGTTCCGGAGCTGGATTGATTGCTCCCTGCAACGCCTCGTCGTGCCAAGCCCGCAATCGTGGCAAAGTCGGCGGAGAGCTCTTGGCGCGTTCGAGGTAACTCCTATACGGCTTGTCCAGGTAGTGTCGGATCTTTGTGAGTTCGAAGGACGGCGAGTTCTTGACCATCAAGATCGAGAGTCGTGGGGACATCTCCCGCAATTCGAGCGGGCTGCGCAGCGGCCGCGGGGTGTAATGCGGCGCCCAGACCCGCGGCGCAAAAATGCCCTGCCCCGGCCGTTGGATCGGCGTCTTATACACCTGTGTGGTCTCGCCCAACATCTCTGAAACGAATTCGGAGGTATCGAGATCGTTGATCTGGATGAACAGCTTGATCTGAGAGCCGGACACCGTGGTGATGCGGGTGTTCCTGCCATAGAGCTCGTCCAACTGCGCGAGGTCCTGCATCACGATCGCCATCCGGAAGCCGTATCCGGCGCTGATCGTGATCTTGGAGATCAGCGAGTCCATGCGGCCGACGTGATAGAATTCATCGAGCATCAGGAGAACCTGATGGGGTTCGTCGTCGCCGGGAATCCTGACCATCAGGAGGTCGTGGATTTGCTGGAATAGGATACGGATGAGCGGCCGGAAGATGGAAAGCTCGGCGATCGTACACCCGATGAAGATGGTCATCGGCGTGCGCCTGAGCTCCCGGATGTCGAAGTCCGAAGTTTCCGTCGCGGCCGAGATGAGACCGTTGTTCCAAAGACTCATCGCCATGTTGACGTTGAATACCGCGCTGTTGCGCGTCTCCGGCTCGAGGGCGATGTACTGGTTGAAGCTGTCCACCACCCAGGTCGGCAGATGCTGCCGCTCGGTCTTGACGATGGCCCGCAACACGGTCGAGATATCCTTGCCGGTGGTCGTCATCCGGGCCACGGTGCGCATATGCTGAGCGCCCTCGATGAGCGGCGAGGAGAGCACATACCCGATCAGCGCGGAGAGCAGCAGTCGGCCAGCACCGGCCCAGGTATCGTCGGCCTTCTCCGGAATGACGAAGGAGGCCACCACGAGGCAGTCGGTGGCCATCCGCTCGTCGCGGCGCACGAAATCAAGCGGATTGTAGCGATGTGTGTCGTTCGAGCCGGGCGAGAACATGAAGACCTTGTTGCCCATCGCCGTGCGATGGTTGGCGAGGGCCTCGAAGTTCTCGCGCTTGGGGTCGAAGAAGACCGCCGAGCCTTGCCACAAATAGCCGTTGGGCAGGACGAAGCCCGTTCCTTTTCCGGACCGCGATGGTCCGACCACGAGGATATGCGCAGGTTCGTCGGACCGGATGGTGACGCCACTGAGCAATCCGAGCACGATTCCCCGCTTGGCGGTCAGACCCTGCCTTGCGGCTTCCATCAGGTGGCCGAAGCGGGCGGCCCCATAGGGCATCTGTTTGCGATTGATGAAAGTGAAGAGTGCCCCCCCAAGACCTAATGCGACGACCGCGGCGGCGGCATAGCCGGCCCGGATGAGCGCCTCAGTCCGCGTCGGAGGATAGAGCAGCCTGTCGTAGAATTGGCGCCAGGCGACGAGAAAGAAGTCGGCCGAACGGTCGGCATTTTGCATCGCGAATAAGGCCCACCGGCTTACGCCCTCGCTTGGGAACCGCTGTGGCGCCCAGCGGAGCGCGACCACCACCTCGTACGCCAGGCTCCACAACAACCAGAACGCCAGAAGGACGAGGAGCCCGATGCCGATCCGGAATGCGACGATGCGGCTCATCCGTCACGCCCCGTCGCCTGTTCACGCCGCCAGTCTGGCATCCGCGAGAAATAGATCTCCGATGTACCGCGCCAGCCGCCGACCTTGGTCTGCTGAACGACGATCGGAAGGACGGACTTGATGTAGGCGATGATCTCGTCGCGGCGCAGGCCAAGGCCTGCCTGCATGACCATCAGCGCTAGCTGTTCAAAGGCGCCGGCCGAGCTGTCGGCATGGACCGTGGTAATGCTGCCGGGATGTCCGGTGTTGATCGCTCTTAGAAACGAATAGGCCTCGGCGCCGCGGATCTCGCCGAGGAAAATGCGGTCAGGACGCAGCCGCATCGAGGCCTGCAGGAGCGTTTCGACGGTAACGCGCGCTTCGCCCTGGTCCCCCTTCGAGGCCACCAGGGGAAGATAGTTCTTCTGGATCGGATTGACCTCGCGCGTGTCCTCGATCGTGATGATGCGCTCGTCCGCCGGCACTTCCTTGAGGATCGCGTTCAGGAACGTCGTCTTTCCGGAGCTTGTCCCTCCCGAAAGGAGGATCGAATATCGACTGACAACGGCCAGCTTTATGAAGTCCTCGATGCGACTGGCGTCGAGATGTTCGCACAAGCGGCGATCGACGTCGGACAAGGCCCCCTCTTCCGCCATCGCGACCTTGTCGAAGGATCCCATGCGGCGATAGTCGTCGAGCCGCATCTCCTTGATGACCTGCTTGCGGATGGCAAAGGCGCCTCCCGAGGTCGTGGCGGGTGGAATAACGCCCTGAAAGCGCTCGCCAGTCGGTAATGCTGCGGACAGGAGCGGATGCTCTTCATTGATGCTTTGCCCGGAATGACCCGCGACACGCTCGGCCAGGTGGCGGATCGCGTGCTCGGTCAACGCCGGCACGTCGTAACGCTCCATCGCCGACTGTCCGAACCGTTCGATCCAGACTTCGCCCGGCCCGTTGGCACAGATCTCTACGACCTGGTCGTCCTCGAGCCAAGGCCGGATCGGCTCCAGTGCACGATCAATGAAGACCGTCAGGCTTCGCGCCACTACGCTCACGCTTCAGCTCCCTGAGGGCTTCCCTGACCGGATCCGGATACAGCGCCGAGAAATCGAGATCGCGCCGCACGAACACGATGATGCGCGTGCCCTGGTCGAGGTAGATGGTCGGTGGAATGTTGATGGAGTTGCGCAAGGCCTCCTGGGCAATGTTGGTCAAGGTCTGAGAGATGTTCTGCGCGGCGATCTGACGGGCCTGCAACGAAAGCTGGTTCTGGTTCACACCAGTTTGGGTTTGCGTCACCACGCCCGTCACGGGATCGGTGGTGGTGATGACCGTGCCGTTGCCATAGCCGTCGGTGTTTTGCCCATAGGCGCTGAGGAACTGGGCTCCGCCGCCGACCAGCGACAACACGATCGCCGAGCCGAAGCGCTCGAGATAGTGATTGTCGACGAAACCAGCGTTGCCGGCCCGGCCGAGCTCGTCCGCGCCATTCGAGCCGAGTTGGACCGAGACGCCATCGGACCGCAGCATCCGGGTCCATACGATGAAGACGCGGGTCTGGCCCTGGGCGATGCCGGAGCGATACTCGCCGATTAAGCGGCTGCCGGAGGGGATAAGCACCCGCCGGCCGTCGAACGACCAGACGTTCTCGGTCACCACGGCGCGCACCATGCCGGGTAGGTCGCTTTGTACGGCCGTTTCCAGAACCCCGCGGATCAGTGTGCCTTGGGCCACGAGCGCGTCAATGCGGTTGTTCTTTGTGGCGCGGGCCACCTCGACGCCCGCAGCAGAGACGGAGGCAAGAAAACGCCGATTGGGATCGTCCTCGTTGCCTGCCACGCCACGGGGCCCCTCCTCGCCGTTGGCAGCGGCGGCCGCCGAGGCGTTGTCTGCGATGACCTGCGGCGCTCGCAGCCGCTCCCAACGCCGCCGTTCCTCCTCCTGACGTTGCCGCTCGAGCTCCGCGAGCCGCCTCGCCTCGTCGTCGTTGGGCGGCGCCGCCGCAAGGGGCGGTTCCGGCGCCGGCGGGGGAGGCAAGGCGAGCGGCGGTGCGACTGGAGGTGCGGGTGGTGTGGCTTCGGGGGGCGCCGACGGCACGACGATCGTGCCTTGGTCGGTTTGCGGGCGGGGCGTCGAAAGCGACGGCGCGGGAAACTGCGTGGTGGTGAATTCTTCTTTGTCCGGCGTCGTCAACGTGGGGGTCCGGCGGGCCAGCGATCCGTAGATAAGCCAGGCGGCGATCGCCAGCGCCCCAAGCGGTATGGCGATCTTCAAGAAGCCGCCGAGAGCGGTTCGCCCCCGGGCGACAGAGCTGGCGGCGGCCGCCTCGAGCTCCAGTGAACGATAATCGTCGGCCGTCGGCATGCGCGCTCAACCTCCCGAAGCGATGGCCGCGCCGACGCGTTGCGGCGCATAAGGCTCGAGGCCTGTCGGCTCATGCACATTGGTCAGGCGGCGGTTGAAGATGCAGGTCGATTCCTGGCCGTTGCGCAGGGTCCATTGCGCGGAGACCTTGTCGACGACGACATAGGGTCCCTCTGTCCGGAAATTGACGAGGCTTTCATTGCGATCAGCGTCGACGATGTAGATCGCCGGCGTTTCACCTTCGAACCGAAACCAGGTCTTGGTTCCGTCGTCGAAGACGGCGATCGGCTTGTTGGTCGATGATCCCTTGTAGCCGTAGTTGCTGTTCGCGTTCGCGATGTTGAGTGCTTTCAAGTTCGGATTGGCCGCGCGCTCCTTGGCTTCGGCGAGGAGGCGGGCACTAGCCTCGTCATCCGGAAAACGGAAGCGCACGGCGTAGATCTGACTCGAGGGTGGGCGCGCATTCGAACGCAGCAGGAAGGAGTAGACCCGCTTGTCGGTGACGACGTTGAGATTGGATTGCGCGTTCTTCTCCACAGGCTTGATGAAGATGATGTCGCCTTTGCGGTTCGGCTCGACACGCCAGGCAATGGAATCGCCGAGCGCCAACGTCTCGATCTTTTCGTCGGGCTGGAGCTGAATCATCGTTGACGTGCCATACGTAGCGTCGATCGCGGTGACGTTGTCGCGGCTGTAGACGACGTCGCGCACGCGCGGGTCCAGGCGGCCCGGACGTGGTGTCGATTCTGCGAAAGCCAGGCCCGTCGACAGCAAGAGGGTGAGAAGCGCTGAAGCGTACGGTCGCATCATGGCTGCTGTCCCGCCGTGCGCGGAGACGGCGCGGATTCCTGGTCACGCCGATATTCCAGCACCTGGAAGCCGAGCGGATTGTCAAAACGCCATTCGTTGCGCATTGGCACTGACGTGTAGCGAAAGCGGATCAGCGAAACCCAATGTCTGGTCACGATGTTGGTCGCGGACTTCTCGTCGGTCGAGAAGCGGACCAGCGCGGTGCGGTTGTTCGGGAAGGTCACCGACTTGATGGTGACGCTGACCTCGGTGTTGGTCCCATAGATCTTCACCGGGTTGTTGGGATTAGCCGGCGAGTAGATCTCCGTGAGCTCGCGGGCAGCGTCTCCGGCTGCGAGAAGCTGGGCGAGATCGAAATTGTCTTTCAGTGCCTTCGGATCGTAGGTCTCGCGTGCCTTGATGTAGCGGACGACATTGAACATCGTCACCGCCTCGTCCTGCGTCAGGGGTCCCTCCGCCGTCGGCCGCTTGACCTCGACGAACCCCGTGGTTTTGTCGACGACGACCATGTAGGGCTCGTAGGTCTTGAGCGGCACGAGGAGCGCCAGGACAGCCAGCGCGGTGACGGCGACTACAGTCATCACCGTGGCGACGATCCAGGCGAGGGCGCGCGAATTGCGATTGCGCCGGGCGATATCTTGCTCCCAGGTCGCGCCGTCGGCGTAGTAGCGCGGATCCACGCGGTCGGGCTCCGCGGCGGTCTCCGTCATGGCCGCCCTCCCCCGCTCTGCGCCGGCGGTGCGCCGGAGTTGCGGAGCTGGTCAGCAAGCCGACGAAACTCTGCGGATTGCGCCCAGCTCGCAGAGCGGAGGCCGACACGCGCTCTCTGCCGGGAGGCCAATTCTTCGCGCCGTGATAGCGAGGCAGGGTTGAACGGGTTGCGAAGGGCGAGGCGCGCACGGTTGGCGGCCGCTCCCATCCGGTAACCCGAAGCGGTGGCCAGCACCGCGCCCAACCGGGGTGCGAAGATCGGAACGCCGCCAGCGATCGCAGCCGCCATGTTGTTGATCTGGCTCACCAGCAGGATGCCGATGATAGCGAGCAGCACCACCGGCCCGATCGTCGCCCAGGTCGCCGACTTGCTGTTGGCAACGCCATTCAGCGTGTCGATCGATTGCTGGATCAGCGAGACATAGAAGGCGAGAAAGGCATAGACCAGCACCTGCACGAGGAAATACTGCACGAGCGAGCTCATCCAACCGCTGAAGAAACGCGACGTGACGCCGAACAGGAGCAGGATAATGAACAACGGTGCCAGCGCGAGCAGCAGCCACATGAACATCTTCGACAGAACGATCAAGAAGATGGCAAAACCGATCAAGATCGCCATGACCACATAGAACACGGCGGCGAAGATGTAGGGGCCCCAATTGGTGATGCCGGCATTCTGGAGAAATGCCTCCGTCGCGCTATTGGTAGTGTCCCACATATTCTGCAACGCCGACTGAACCGCGTTGACCGAGGTCAGATTCGCCGAAGTACCGGTGTTGTTGGCGGACGTGACCGCGCTGAGGAGCGCGTTGCCGATGGCCGAGGGGCCGTCATTCAAGACCGTATAGACGAAGGTCTGGAATTCGCCCCAGCGCGTCGCCAGGACATAAATCATCACCGCGCGAAACAGCCGGAAGGCGTGATCCGACGGGCCGCCACTGGCCGTGCCCTGCCAGATTCCAACACCCCAGAAGATCACGTATAGCGTCAGAAGCAGGCCGGCGACGCCGGTCGTCCCACCCGATGTAGCCGCGTTCGCGAGGGCCTGATAGGCCGTCGAAACGTAATTCTGGCCCAGCTGATCGACCGATTGCAGCAGCGAGGTGATATTGAAGTTGTTGGCCATCGGACTCCTCAGATCGGCCGCATCGGGCCGCAGGAATCGACGGCATGAATCGCGGCGCGAGCGTATGGCGCTGGGGGAAGTTGCGCATAGGCGAGTGGCGCGCCTCCCTCATCGGGCGAGCACGGCGCTTTCAACGGCTTGTAAGCGCAGCCGCCGACCGCGAGCGCAAGCAGGAGACTGGTCGTGAGAGGGAGGATAATTCTCACCGCGTTGGCGCCTTGGGTTGGGTGAACGTCATGGCCCGTGACGCCGATTCCGCGGCGCCGTCCTGCTTTGGCGTCGTCTCGGCCGCGCTCGTCGCGGCCGGCGTTGGTGCCTTCAGTGCGAAGCGCCCGATGGCAATGCCGACGGCAAGGGCGACAACGGCTATCGCGATGACAATGGTCTTCGTCATCAGGGCCCCCAAATGTTGTGTTGCGCCATCCCGGAGCTTTCACGAGACGCCTCAAAGGCGAGACGCCCCTTACCTTACTGGGTGAACTTCATGGCGCGAGCCGCAGCCGACTCCGCCGCGATGCGATCGAGATTGGCCTGGTTCGCCGCGGCTGCTGCGTTGTTCGCAACACCGTTCAGCTCATTGATCGTCAAACCTGTTTGAACCTGGACCTGGGTGTTCTGATCGATGCTGCCTTTCAGATCCTGCGCCTGGCCGATCTGCTGGCCTCCCTGCTTGAAAGCGCTCGAACGCTGCTGCACCGCGCTCTGTGTCGAATTGATAAGGCCGGAGAGGGTAGCGGCGACGTTCACCGAACTCTTGTAAGCCGTGTCCACGGGATGGCTCTGCCCGCTGGTGAGACCGGTGATCGTCTGTACGAGCTGCAGGCCATTGATCAGCGTCGACACGATGTTCTGCGAATTCGAGCCCATGCCGGCGAAGGACAGCGCCCCGCCCGAGATCACCGATCCGAGGGAGGGCGCCTGCGCCATGGAGAAGCCGCCGCCGAGGGCCATTTGTGCGAGGGTTCCTTGCGCCTGGGACGAGCGATCGCCCGTCACCGCTTGCAGCGTCTTCTGGGTGAACTGCATGATCTGCTGATCGGCGGTCAGGATTTTCTGGGTGCTGGTTGCGATCTCCTGGGCCTTTTGCAGGTTGGCGTTGTCGATGACCGGGACTTGCGCCCACGCTGGCGACAATTGGGCGGTCACGATGACGGCGACGAGGGCAAGGATGGTGTGCATGAAAATCCTCCCTAGCGGGTGTCGTTGTTGATCGCGGCCAGCGCCGCGGCGACGTCGGCGACAGTCAAGCCCCCGGCCGACGCGCCGTTCGCCGGCGTGCTTTGCGCCTGTGCGAGGTAAAAGATGACGTTGCCCTCAGTGTCGACGTAGCGGGCGCTGACGCATCCAGGGTCGGGGTTCGTGCCTGGTGGCGTGGTCGAGCATCCCGTCGGCGTCCGGCAAGGGTCAGTCGGCGAGCCGGTCCCGATCATGCCCACGGGACAGACCGGACCGGAGGCGGGCCGTCCCCCCGTCGCCGCCCGCATGCCCCCGGCCGCCCGGCTCATGTCGCTCGTTCTGGCGAGGTTGAGCGCGTTCAGGGCGGTGACCCAAAGGTTCGTCGAATCAATGACGCCGTTCCAGGCAAGGTTGTTCTGCAGCCGCGCCGCGCTGTTCATGTCCATCGCCGCCATCACGGTCGAGCCCGTGCCGACCTGCTGGCCCGCGACCTGAAACCCAGACTGCGCGGCGCCAAGCGTCGAGCGACTGGCATCGAGACCGGCAACCACATTGCCGCTCGACTGAAACAATGTCTGGCTGTTCAGCGCGCCGCCTTGCGCCCCAGGATCGGGAGCGGCGGGCATGTCCGGCGCATAGGAGCGAATGGCCTGGCTGCCGGCGCCCGCCTGCGGCTTCACGGTCGGATCGGTGACGTTGGCCTTCTTGCCCGTGGTCACCGCGCATTTGACGCCGCTATTGGCGTCCTTGCGCTGCGTCGTCACCGGTACGAGTTTGACCGTCGTGCTGGCTGTCAACGAATGTTGGCTGAGCTGTCCTGCGTCGTCGACCGGGATGGCCGCGTGCGCCTGGGTGGCCAAAGCCGCCGCGGCCGCCGCGAGAATGATCAGGATGGTCTTCATGAAGGGTCTCTCCCCAGGAAGATCGGCAGCCACACCGCTGGATCGTCGCCAACGCGCGCCCGCAGCGCGTCGAGCTCGGCCACGGTCTCGGTACGACCGGACAGCACCTTGATGAGGTCGGGCATGCTCGACAGGTTCAGCCGGGCCACGACGCTGTCCCGGCCGTGCTTGATCAGGAAGGACCGTCTTTCGGGCACGGTGCTGCGAATCCAGTCGACCTCGCGGCCCGAAAGGCGGAAAGCCTGACGATAGCTCTCGTCATCGGCTTTGGGATTCGGAAAGAAGATGTTCGTGCTGGTCTGCTCGATCAGCGTGTTGGACGCGCGTGAGCGGACAATATCGGCCGCAGATTGCGTGCCGAAGCCGATGATGCCGTTCTGCTTGCGGATCGTCTTCAGTTTATCGCGGATGAAGAAGGCAAAGACCTCGTCGTCGAGCAGCCGCCAGCCTTCATCAAGAAAGATCATCACCGGATCGCCCGTGAGCAACTCCTCGGTGCGGTGGAAGATGTACATGAGCGCGGCGGTTCGGATGACAGGATCATCGAGAACCCGCGTCATGTCGAAACCGAAGATGCTCGAAATCGAGAACTGATCCTCATCATTGTTGAACAGCCATCCCCGCTGATCCGGACGCATCCAACTTTCCAAGCGTGCGAGGAGATCCCCCTCCCCCGCCCGGATGCGACCGCGCAGCAACGTCGAAAAAGCCTTCAGCGTCCGCCCGTCCGGCCCGGCTGAAAGCGCCGCTCCGATTGCGTTTCGGATCACCTGCTCCTCGGACGCGCTGAGATCACCGCCCTTGGCCGGGCGCAGCATGAAAGCGAACAGTTGATACAGAAACTCACGGTTCGCAGCCGAGTCGGGCAACGACAGCGGATTGAATCCGGTGGGTTCGCCGGGGACGAGCGCTTCATACTGGCCACCGAGGGCGCGAATGAAGATCTCGGCGCCACGATCCTTGTCGACGAAGACGAGCTTGGGGCGTGGCTCGATGCGTTGCGTCTGCGCCGCGATGAACGACAGGAACACGGTCTTGCCCGACCCGGTCGGCCCAACCACGGTGAAATTGCCGATGTCACGGACGTGATGATTGTAATAGTACGCCGTCTGCGACGTGGTCTCGAAGACCGAGATTGCGGGCCCCCAGTGGTTGCCGTCGGGCCGCCCGCTCGGATAGTTGTGCAGCGAGGCGAAGCCGGCGAAGTTTTTCGACGAGATCACAGCCTTGCGGGCGATATAGGCGAAATTGCCCGGCAGCTGCGACCAGAACGCCGGCTCGCAGTTTAGGTCCTCGCGCACCCAGATCACCGACCGATCGGTCAGTGCGGCGCCGACCGCCGTCACCGCCGCGCCCACCTCGGCGAGATCGCGGCCGAGGCACATCACCGTCATATGGTGCTCGCCATAGATGGCCTCGGACGCCAGCAATTCGTCCCGGGCCTCGTCAAGGTGCTCGGCGACGATCGAACCGGCCTCGTCGGACATATCGACTTGCCGCGACACGCGGTCGATCTGTTTGGCGGCGACCGGTCGATCGACGATGGCGAAGGTCTGGGTGGCTATGAATTCGTGCGGAACCCGCAGGAGATTGTCGAACGAACCGGGACCGCTTTGCGCCGGATATTCCCGGATCGAGATCATCGCGCCGAACCGCGTGTCGTCACGGCTGGCGCCGCGGACCTCGATGGCGTTGCGGCCGAAGAAGAGGCGCTTCGTGGAGAGCGCGTCGGCGAGGTCCATCCGGGGCAGGTGCATCGGCCGCGGCAGGCCGCCGTTCAGGATCTGCACGAGGAATTCCAGCGGCTCGGAGAACCAGATGCCGCCCCGCCGCACGACGCCCAGTTGGCGCGCGCCGTAGGCGGACAGGTTCTCGCGAACGGCGGTCGCCGCGTCTCGCAGCTCGTTGAGGGCGGTCTGAATGGCCACCGACTCGCCCGCCTCATCCTTGCGGCCGAGCGCCTTCGTCATCACGACGTCGAAGGTCCCGGCCTGGCCCTGGAGCGGACGGCGCACTATCGTGAGATAGATGTCGTTCACGAACATCCGGCGCTTCGACAGCGAGGCGTCGTAACGCTCGTCGATCTCGCGGCACAACGCATTGTCAAAGGTCGACGCGATCCGGGGTTGCACCTCGCGCCGGACGATGTGCGCCGCGAGCGCGAAGCGCGAGTTGGCGAGCGTGCGGACGATATCGTTGCGGCCGAGCAGACGGGCGTTGACCTCGCTCATGTCGGATGTCTCGAACGAATAGCCGTCGAGCTTCAGCACCGTGAGAACCAGGCCGTCACGCGTTTTCAGGATATGGTCGTCGACGTGCCGGGTATAGGGAACGTGCGACGCAACCGGCCGCTCGCGGCGGGAGACGGCGCCGAAGGTCAGCTCGTCGAGAAGGGCGCGAGTGACCATGATCGCCTCACGGAGCGTAGCTATCAGCGCCCCAGAAGGAGCGTGCGCGTGGCGGGCATTTTGTCGAGCGGACGAACAGGATCTCGAAGATCCGATCGTCGCGGAGGGTCATCACATAGCCGAACAGATGCAGCGGGATCGCGACCAGCAGCATGAAGAGATTGTGGGTGACTAGGAAGCACACGCTCGAGACCACCCCGTTGAACATGAAATACATGTACGGCACGCCCATCAGCGTCGGCGCTCGGGTGAGCGCCTTGACCAGCGGCGTGATGAGTGGATCGTCGAGCTCGGCTTCCGTCATTGGCCGACCGCCGACTGGAAGAATTGGACGATCTGCGCCGAGCCGAACACCAGGACGATGCCGAAAATGACGCTGCCGGCGATGCCCCAGGTCAGACGACCGGACCAGGCGAACAATCCGCAGGCGATGACGGCAAGCGTCGCCAGCGCGGTGGCGATCGGGCCTGTCAAAGCCTGAACCAACTGCGTCAGCGTCGATTGCACCGGCTGCAGCGTGCCGCCGGACTGTGCAGCGGCGCCAACGGCGCTGAGCGCAAGCAAGCTGAGAGCGAGCGGAGCGCGCGAGATCCAGCGTATCATCAAGTTCTCCCTGTCAATCGACGTGCATGACGAAGCCATCATTCCACTGCCTTCCCGCGCGTTGGCGCCCCGCGTCGGCCCTAGGAGCCATCTCGACGACATCCGGCTGTGCTGACGCGCGCGGGTCGCCGCCAGGAGTCGGCCAGCTGTTGAAGTCGTTGATGACCTGAGCGACGAAGCGCACCGTCTCAGGATAGGGAGGAACGCCGCGACTCTTGGCGACGGCTTCTTCGCCGGCGTTGTAAGCGGCGAGAACAAAGAACAAATTCTTGTATTTGTCCTGGAGGCTGCGCAGGAAGCGAATGCCGCCACGCACGTTATCGGCGGGATCGCAGAGGTCGACTTTGAACCGATCCGCGGTCTGTGGAAGCAACTGCATCAGGCCGAAGGCGCCCTTTTCCGACAGCGCGATCGAGTTGTAGCGGCTTTCGTTTTTCGCCACCGATTGGACGAAGTCGGGCGAGAACTGCTCTTCCGTCGCGATGCGGGCCACCAGAGCTCGCGCTTCGTCTGGCGCCATCGCCTGTGCGTTAGCACATGCGGTGGGCCCAGGCGCGGCGGCATCGAGGCGGAAACGCGAGGGGTCGAGCGGAAGGACCCGGCCGGACGCATCGACGGTCGCGACCCGCGGCAAGGTCGCGGCATCCTGGGCGTTCGCCCCAGCGCAAGCCACCGCCATCCCCAATGCGATTACCGCGATTCGTCTCGCCATGCCTCCAGACCCTCACTTTTCAATAGACAATATATTAGATGTTGTTACGTTGGCAACCGGTTAGTGAGCCACGTCCCCAGCTCCGATCCGGAGGGTTGGATGAACCACTGCTTCGCCCTGCTCGCCCTTGTCGGCCTCGTTCCTGCGGTCGCCCCACCCGCCGTAGCGCAGGACGCCTCGTTCGGCTGCAAGGTGCTGCTCTGTGCGGCGGCCAGCAATCCGAGCTGGTCCGGCATTCCCTATTGCGTCCCGGTCATGCAGGAATTGTTTCGGCGGCTGGCACGCGGCGGCAGTTGGCCGTCCTGTTCTGAAGGGCACGCCAGCAACCCCGGCTATGAGCCCTACGAACCCTGTCCCTCCGGCCTGACGCCCGTCGCGGGATCGGCGGGCAGCGAAACCCCGCCGTCGCCCAACGGAGAGCTGTGCGCAGATCTCTCCAAGCCCGAGCGCACCTGCTCTGGAAGCGATGGCGGCTGTACCACCACATATCCGACGACGCCGCGCCAGCACCGGAAGGAGCCGTATTACGTCGACATCAGCTCGGCCAATGGCGTGCAGCGGTTCTACTTCTCGCTGCAGGGCTACTAGCATGGGCGGGGCATCGCTGTTCGCCGGGATTTTGGCCCTGCCACTCACCGCAACAGTGGTGACGGCTCAACCCGCGTCGTCCTGGTTTCCAGTTCCAGCGGACGCCATCTATCTGACAGGCGACAGCTGGTCGGACGGCGATCGGACCTACCGCCTTTATGGCGTCCAGGCCTGCCTGCGTGGCACGAGCTTCACGAATGGGCATGGCCTCAAGCGTGACTGCGGTGAGGCCTCGCTTGCCATGCTGGTCGCGCTGGTGCGCGATCTGAGACCGCAGTGCTATGATGCGGCCGAGTCGCCGCAACTGCGAACCGTTTTCGTGTTCTGCCTGGCCAGCCCGAACAAAGGGGCTGCAGCGGGTTCGCGCATCGATCTCGGCACCGCTTTGATCTCGACCGGATTTGCGTTCTCGGCATTGAAGCCGGACGGACAACCGGTCCATGCGCCGTACTTCGTGGCCCAACTCGTCGCGCAGCGATCCAAGGTTGGATTGTGGGCTTTTGCCGATGTTCCCGATCCGAACGCGATCATCTTGCGCGCCCTAAGGCAGCCCCTGGCCGCGCCCGGGACCGGGAGGTCCGACGGGAAAGAAGCGACGCCATAGGCATCAACATCCAGCACGAGGAGCGAGCATGCGAACCACAAATCTTTTCATCGTCCGCGGTTTTGTGGGACAGGCGCCGAAGGCGTTCAACAAGGCCGCCAAGGTCAATGTCGCGACCGATCGCGCTTGGACCGATACCAAGGGCGAACGACACGAAGAGACCGACTGGGTGACCGTCACCGTCCTCAATGAAAAGGCTGCGGCCTGGGTCATCGCCAACGTTGCGAAGGGCGATGCCGTCTATGCGGAATGCCGGATCGCCGACGGCTCCTATAAGAAGGACGGCGAGACGGTCTATACCACCGACATCATCGCCAACGTCTTCCACAAGCTCGACCTCGGTGCACGCGACGATGCGGCGGCATGACGGCCTGCTGCTCACGATCGCGCTCCTGGCAGTCGCTATGATGACCGCGGCTGAGGCGCAGTCCGCCGATCGGAAGGACGGCGTCTATGCGCCGCAGGCGCCGCTTCAATCGCGGCCATTGCGGGTCGAAGTCATCGACGGAGTGCGTTTCCGCGATATTGAGACAGACGAAGTCTACCGACTCTACGGCATTGATACCTGCGCGCCCGGCCAAACCGCACGCCTGGGCAGACAGCCCTGGCCGTGCGGGACGATGGCGATCTCGTGGCTCGTTACGGCGACGCTGAATGCCTGGCTCGCCTGCAACACATTGCGGAAGGAGGCATCAGAACACCTGGTGCGTTGCGCCACGGCTGGCCATCCCGACATCGCCGCCGACATGCTCCGGGCCGGTGTTGCCGTGGCGCTTCCCGGCACGGAGCAGGATCCGCCCGTCCGGGTATACATCCGAGCCGAGCAGGATGCGCGGAAAGCCTTTCGCGGGCTTTGGTCGAGCACGTTCCAGATGCCGTGGGAGTGGCGTGCCAACCATCCGACGACGCTGCCACTCGCACGCTCCGAGGCAACGCCATGAGCCGCGCCGCCGTTCTCATCATCCCCGTTCTGCTGCTGTCCTCCTGCGCTGCGCCGCAGCCATGGCCGGTCTCAGACTATGGGCCCCCCGCGCGTGAGCCGCTCTACACGCCCGCCGTCGTCAAGCCCGGCCGTCTCGAATATGCTCCCGACCGTTCGACATTTGCGCCGATTTTGACCGATCGCTTTCCCTACCCGACCCAGCCGGAGGCCAATGCGGCTTATCAGAGGCTCCACGCTGGCGATGCCGCCGACGGCACCCCCTCGTGGGTATGGCTGTTCGGGTGCAAGCCAGGTGCGCTGGACGCGCAAACCGCCCGTGTGACCCGCTACCGCGGTCCCGTCGTTCACTGCGCTACGGATTTTCTGGACACCAGCGGTCGCCGTCTGCGCCGCGAGGCCGTGAATTTCTATTACCACGGCGACGTATGGAACATGCAGCCAATCGACCCGCCGCGCAGCGCGGTGCCCTGGCGCAATCGCGAGCGCTCGCCCACAGATTTCTGGAAGTGGTGGCCGGGGCGCGATCGCTACGAATAGCAGGCAGCACGATGCAGGCGGCAAACCCGTTGAGTCATTATATTAGATGTTATACGCAGCGCGTGTCGCCGGCTATTCGACCCGCTGCCGCTGTTTTCCTGATGATGGAGTTCGCCGGGATGATGAACACTCCAACTTGGGCGCAAACGGTGACGCCGGACCCAGGGACGTGGCGGCCAATGGCCTATGCTGATCTACAGCGGCCCTCACGCGCGACCGCTACCTACACTGATATCTGGAAGGATGCGATCGAACGCAACAATGATGGCTATCGGCAACGCGGCGATCATCGCTTCGCGGGCGGTAACGCGCCCGTCACCGAAGCTCATTTCGTCATCTGGAGCCGCGGTCGTTCCGTTGTCCTAAGTATTCTCAACACGGCGATTGGATGCACGATCAAGACCGCGGTGCCGCAGGCGCGCGCGACGGTGAAGCTCTGCCCCATACGGATCGCGATTTACGAAGGGATTCAAGTCCACACGCTGGACGGCGGTTACGCTTGCTTTCTTGAGCTCGAGCCCGGCGCATCGCCCGATCCTACGGTGTCCGCCGCCTATGCGTCATATGACGTGCCGAAACGAACGCTGAAGACGGGCATGATCGTCAACCATAAGGCTGTCGATGGCTGCTCGCTGGATGTGCCGCTGGGCCGGCGCAATGCTGATTGAGGAGACACAAGGATGCGCTCTCACATGATTTGTCTGCTCGCCGCGGCGGGGCTGCTCGCCGCGGGGGCAGCGGCCGCGGCCGACGTGGCTTTCACCTATAAGACCTCCTACCGGAACGTGAGCCAGGATCCCGACAAGATCTGGACCGGCGATGCGCTGGCAGCCGGTTCTTCCGGCACCGTGACCATTCACGAATATGAACTGCGCACCCCGCGCGGCGACTACTTGATCTCGCAGATATGGAACGACGACTGCGCGTCGGCGACCTGCCCCACGCGCCTCGTGCGCGTGGCTCCGCACCAGCCGCCGGCCATCCTAGTCGACGACATGATGCATCAGATCGTCCCTCCCGATGATCCGCGCTTCGCCGGGCTGTCGAACTCGGGCCCGCAGGCCGCGTTTGCCGAGCATCCCTTTCTCCTTAGCGACGACGGCAAGACGCTGGTCAACGGAGACTTCAAGTTCGAGATCGGGTCGGTGAAGCCATGAGCCGCCCTCGCGCTGTCCAATCGGCTGTCTTCAACGCAGGCGTCGTACTTTGCCTGTCGGCGACGCTGGCGCTCGCGGGAGAATCCGCCGCGAGCCTGACCTCGGCCGGCATTCCGGCGAACTGCGCGAATTTTGCGGCCAAGGTCTCGAGCAGCGAGGGGAATTTCGGATCTATCAACCAGGCGGGTTGCCTTGGGGCGTTCCAGTTCTGTCCGGGCACCTTCGAACGTTATTACAACGGCAATGCTCAAAGCTTTCTCAACGACCCCTCCGCGCAGGTCGCGGCCTGGACCCGATATCAGCAGGATGAGTGGTCAAAGGCGCAGAGCAACGGCATGACCTCGCTGATCGGGCAGCAGGTATGCTACGGCGGTCGCTGCGCCACGGTCGACCAGTCTGCGATCCTCATGGCCTGCCAGTTCGGCTGCGGCCCCCGCGGAAAGCTTGCAAACTATGCCGCGGGCGGCGACTGCAACGCCCGGAACGTCAAGGACGGCAATGGCGTCAGCGTCTGCAGTTATTTGATCCGTGGCGCCGGCTATGATGCCTCCTGTTTCACGGGAGACCAGTCGGCGGTTTGCCAACAAAGCCCGACTGGGCCGGGCGATTTCCCGACCTCCACCGGCATAGCCGCCAACCCGCCGACACCGTCGACAGCTTCAATCATCGTCAGCCCCACCGACGTCTAGATTGCCTGATGATCAATTCATCTCGGACGGATCGCGGATAATGAAGGGCGAGAAGAAGTTAAGCTGATCTTCCGTCGACGCGCACAGATCGCCACCCCGATAATGGGCGTGAACCAGCGCCCAGAAGACGACTTCGTCGGATCTCCCGGCGAATAGCGCCTTCTGAAGCGTGCGCCCGATCAAAGTTACGGCGCGTAGATGGTCGTAACGGGCATGCAGCTCGTGAGCAACGATCTTGGTATCGGCAGTTCGTATCACAAGCACTCCTCCATTTTATCTTCATCGCGTCACGCAGCCGACGGCCAGCACGCAGTTGGTAGAACCGGATCGGTGCACCCGCGTGCCGCTTGAATCGCCGTCAACGTTTCGCGATTGAATGACATGCGCAGCGCCACGACCTCGTCTCGGCCGACCCGTTTGGGAAACCCGAGCGGTCTCACAAAAAAGCGGAGCTGCATGGCGATCACCATAAGGCGCCAGTCGATCGCGACGGTGACGGTGTCGACCCGGTTCGCCGCCCCCCATTCGACGACTCCCTGCGCGAGCTCGAGGAAAGGACTATCGCCGCGCGGCCGCATTTCGCGGTGGCCTTGCGCAACACAAAAGCGCGTCCACTCGAAGATGCGCGGGCCGCGGGGCGGTGCGCGCCGGCAAAGGTCCGTCAGCACGTTCGTCAGCAGGTGCGGACGGGTGGTCGGCAGCAGGCGCTGATAACCCACAATCTCTTCGCCGCGCAGGCAGATATGATGAACGGCATATGCGTCGTCGAACTGGTCACGCTCGCAACCATCGGGTTGACGCAGCTCCTCCCAGCCCTTCTCCTCGACGAAGACGCCGTGACGGAATCGGTGGGCGCGGTTCATCAGGGCGGGGTGCCGACTGACGTCCGAACCGGGGATGACCATGAGCATGTTGAACTCCTCGGCAATGAGAACAAGGCCGAGTTGCGCATGCTATCTGCCCACATTGTATGGGTACAAAGCTCCATTGAAATCGCGATTGGAAGCTCGTGCGGGACGACCCAAGGTCAAAAGCGGGCGATATTTCGGAAGCAATGGCACAGATTATCTCGCCGCTTATGCAATGCCGTAGGCAGGAACGCGAGCGAGCTCAGGAACAGATCTTGATCTGGGTTAAAGAAGTGGCGCCTCCTCCTGTCAGTCTGACCTGCGCGCCTCGCGCATCTTCGAGTCAAGGAATGTGAAGCATGGCGTCAAACAGCCACCAAGACGACGTGCCAGCGTCCCGCGGTGTCGAGGATCATGAAGCTGCAAAGCCTCACGACCGCGCCGTGCAGAGCGCTCTGGTCGAAGCCCAAAAGCAAATCCTTCAGTTCCTCCAGCGGCGCCTCGGCGATCGCGACGCGGCAGACGAGGTCTTGCAGCGCTTCTCACTACGGGCACTCGAACGCGCATCTCAGCTCCACGATGTTCGAATGGTGCGCGGCTGGTTGGGCCGCATCCTCGCGACAACGATCGTCGACTACCAACGAGAGACGGCACGCCGCCGCCGCCGCGAAATCGTAGTCGATCAGGCTGAGGTCGAGAACCACCCCGTCGATGAGGAGCTCGACGCGGCGATCTGCAACTGTCTTTATCGCCTATTGCCGACGCTGAAGGCAGAATACGCCGACATCATCTGGCGCGCCGATATTCTCGGAGAACCGAGGAACCGTTTGGCGGAGAGTTTGGGGACGTCGTTGAACAATCTGACCGTGCGATTGCATCGCGGCCGACAGGCGTTGCGCAAACGTCTCGAAGAGATGTGCCGGACGTGTCCGGTGCATGGCTTCTTGGATTGCCATTGCGAAAAAGGCGAACAAACGCAAGCGTTCGCCGATGCCAAGGCCAAGACCACCCCATAACCCGGGGGGCTCGCCGATACTACTTCATGGCTGCACCCATACCGACCGCCGGCTGTGTGTCTGATCTGGCGCAATCAGGATCGCTCACGCACCGGTTCCAATTGAGAGCCAAGTAGGTCGCCTGCGACCTAAATCGTCGTTCTCAAGCGGGCCGTCGAGGGGCGAAACGCTCGCGTCATGAGGAACGAGACCTTTGTCGCGGCCATTCTCCCAGCGCAACGATCCAGAGGCCGAGCAGATTGGCCAGCGGCACGAATGCAAGAACCGACCAGAATGGTGAGTATCCAATCCGACCGAGAATGCGCCCAATTGGGTAAAGCACCAAGGCTGCAAACACGACGAACGCGACCCAGTGCCAAGATGACCAGTAGCCGAGCATCATATACGAGTGGTCCATTATCGGAGTGTCCTTGGGGTGGTAACCTGCACGCTCATGCGCTGTCGGTTACTCTGTTTTCGAGGGCGACCCATATGACGTGATCACGACGCGATCTGGCCGTTCGTCAGCGCCGCTTTGTCATAGGGAAATACGACATTCGGGTCGGGGAGGTCGCGCGCACGATCCTTTCCGCCGAATTCGAAACGCGTCAAAAGATCACGGATGACGTTAAGGCGGGCCTCCGATTTGTCGTCTGCGCGGACCATAGTCCACGGCGCGAAGGGCGTATGCGTTCGGGCCAGCATTTCATTGCGGGCTGTACTATAATCATCCCAGTGCTTTGTCGCAGCGTCGTCGATGGGACTGAGCTTCCACTGCTTCAGTGGGTCATCTCGTCGCTCTTTCAGCCGACGTTTCTGTTCACTCCGCGAGATATCCAAATAGTATTTGACAATGGTGACGCCGCAATGGGCGAGCAACTGCTCGAAGAGTGGTGCTGTCGTCAGGAATTCTTCATAGTCCTCGTCGCTGCAGAAGCCCATAACCCGCTCGACCCCGGCACGGTTGTACCAGCTGCGATTGAACAGCACGATCTCTCCGCCGGCAGGGAGGTTCGGAACCCAACGTTGAAAATACCAGGATCTCTGATCTCTGTCAGACGGCTTGCCCAAGGCGACAACACGCGTGTCGCGTGGGCTGAGATGCTCGACGATCCGCTTTATCGTTCCGTCCTTGCCGGAGGCGTCTCGTCCCTCAAAGAGCACCAGAACCTTCTTGCCGGATTTAATGACATGCTTTTGGAGCCGCGACAGGTCAACCTGGAGCTCGCGAAGTGCTTTGCTCGCGGCGTCGCGCTTGTCCTTCTTGCCCATTTACGAATCCTGCCATCTAGTCTGTCATGCATTACGCCGTTGCAGGCGCTCAATTAGGCCTGGAAGGGATTTCAGGCCAAAGGTTCATTCCGGAAAGTGTTCTCCGCCAAACGGGTGACGGAATCGAGATCGTCCAGGCCGCATACGGCGCGCTGTCCGCGTTACGCGGCTAGGCAATATCAACCCCCGCCGCAGCAGCTCGATCTTTTCGGTTGAACGCGCGCGGTGGAGGCTGAGCCACCCTGATCACCAGCGGATCCTGCCGTTGCCGCAGGTTGGGCGTCGCCTTCGTGAGACGCGCATGTGTCGCGGGCATGGCCTGTCCCACCTTCCGATCTCCTGTGGTCTCCGCAACAAGAGGCGGAAGTCGACGCGGCATGCGCGGGGGATTTGGTCTCGTCGACAGATTTCATCGCGATGGCTCCTGCTCCAAAGGCATGATGATAGAGGCGTTGCTACTGCTTGCGCTTCGTGCGCATTCGCTTCACCATCCATGAAGCTAGCCATGTCAAGATGCGGCATCTTTAATCTCGATTAAGCATCAACGACCCTAGGCCCTTTAGTTGGTGCGCTCGGCCAAGTGGCTTCGATGGCTTCGTTGTTTTGCGTATTTGCGGGTTCCGGTGCGAGGCGTAGTTGCCTGGAGCCTGGTGAGGAGACCGATCATCAGCCTGACCGCCACGACCATGGTCCGAAGTGAACGGCTGCAGCCGGCGACGCACGCTCTGCAACTTCGGCTGGAGGCCGATGCTCAACTCAGTCGAACCTACGTCCACGGTCGGCGCTCGAGCCAGCCCATCGCCGTTTCGGGGTCCACGCCGGCGACCTCGATAAGTCGATCTGGGTTCAGTATTCGCAATCGACGATAGTGGAATTGAACGATACCCTCCTTGCGCATCGCGCTGAGCACGCGGTTGACGTGGACGAACGTGAGCCCCGTTGCATCACCGATCTGTTCCTGCGTCAGCGGGAGCGTCATCTCCTCAATATGATTGCCCGGCCATTGTGCGCGGTAGCGCGTGAACAGCTCGAGGAGCAGGTGCGCAACCCGCTCGCGGGCCGACCGCCGTCCGATGCTCGTCAGATGATCGAAGGCGAGGCTGCAATCGCGTGCCAGCGACCGCACCAGCCGCTGGCAGATCTCCGGTTCTGTGCGGGTATGGGCGGTCAGGACAGGGACAGGAATGACGGCTACGGTCACATCCGTTAAGGCCTGCGCGCCGATCGTCGCGGGCCCTCGTCTTGACGGCAGAATCCCCAGGATCGCGCCCGGCAGCGCGAACTGAACGATCTGCCGTCGCCCATCCTCCAACAAAGTATAAACAGCTACCCAGCCATCGAGCAGATTGAAAACCGATTTGCCTGTCCACCCTAGGCTGAACAGGTCGCGGCCGGCTTCGATTTTGCGATCGCCCGTGTGGTAGCCGGGAAGCAGACGATGCTGCTCGGTCGGCAAAGCTCCACCGGCCGACGCGCCTGCCGGCGCGCCGTCCTGCGCCTCCTGGCGCCCGCGGCGCCGTATCAACTCATCGCCCCGCGCGCAGCTTCGGCGGCTCGCGTCAGCCAACGACAATTCACGTAACACCAGTCCATTCCGCTCGCGCTCGACGGTTCCCCAATCGTCGCGGCGGAGCGACCGGGCTGTCTTTTCTGTTAAAGACGCTCGATCCAAGCTCACATTACACCTCCCGGGCGCGAAGCCCGTTGCGGCAGCTGCTCACGCAGCCCAACAAATTCTTTGGCAGAAATGTCGCTGATGACCGTTGGCCCGTGCCAAGTCACTCAGTCGGGCGTAGCCGAACTCAGCCATGTCCCCAACGAAGCAGCGGGGTACAGGATGGCCAGGAAGCCCTACAGGTTGCAAAAGCGCGGGACGGGAGGATCGCTTCCGAGTAAGACGAGCCGCGCAAGATCCTCGCGCGAGGGCAGCAGCGCAGAGGACTCCAGCCGAATGGTCAGGACATCTTGATCCTGTGGTGGCATCGGCAGATAACACATGGCGCACATGCTCTTGCAGCAGCGCGCATCATGGAACAGGCAATCACTCTTCTGCGGCGCGGAAACGAGTACCGCCGATACGCTGGCGTCTCTCTGCGGCCTGACTTGGCTGGCATGACCCGCATGGGCCTGCGCCGATGCCCCTTGCGCAAGCAAGGACAGCGTGCAGAACATCAGCAAGGCCAGGATCCTGAGCATTCGCTCGCCCCTATAGGCTTTCCGTTGGCGGCCGCGCCGCAACCGCGCGCGCAGGATGAACCTTATCCCTCTTGCGCTGTTGAAAGAAGCCGACGGCTAATCTCCATCACATTCCAGGAAAACGCGTCTTGATTCAGATCAATCACGCGAACCAATCGGCCACGGAACGGCCCTTCCCTTGAAATCCCGTGCCCTTTCATGGCGTTGGTCGCTGTTCGATCGATGTTTGATCGAGATTAAAGTGCAAATGCCCCGGCCATGATCTCTAAATGCTCTAGGACGTGTCCTGCGGATCGGAAATGCCCACGATAGACCCGACACCGGCAGAACGAACGCGATGGGTCGCGCTGCTCGTCTCGCGCAGCCGGCAGAGAACCCTCCTGTGCCCGTTCTTCGCCAAATGCGATGGCCTGCTCCTGATCGACCCGCTCTCGCCGGCTCGAGAATTTCGACCGAATCGTGAGCGAACCAGCGAATCCACCTGTGAGCTCATCCTCTCAAGCGGAGCCACCAAGCTCGTCTGCGGGTTTATCGGCAGCGCCGAGCGGGAGCGCCTCGCCGCGTCCGGCATCGACATCCGCGTTGGTTCGTGCGCGCGATCGGTGGCAAGCTTGGTGCGCGAATTCAGTGCCTTGCCATCGGTCTCTTCGGTTCGGGGGGATGATGCCTCGCCGGCCGCCGCACCTTCTCGTGGCGCGAGGGGGCTTCGATACGCAACGACGAGCACAGCCTTGAAACCGCGCCGGTCCCGACGGACCGACAGACATTAGGTCGGCCGCCGCCTGCGGCTTCCGCGCGCCGGCGTCGCCGCTTTAACCGAGATTAAAGACTGGCTCGCTGGAGGCGCTCAAACGTTCGCAGGTGAGCAGACGCGCGATTTGCCAAACCGCTCACGGCAGCGGCCCTTCGTTTCCTCGGGAAGGACTATGCCCATCGTCATTTGGCAAGGTCACTAACCCGGCGAGGCCGTGATGCAACCACACACCGACCACCTGAACCAAGAGCCACAGCGGCCGAGCCGCTTCAGCGCGGCGAACATTGCACTCTACGGCTTTCTGGCGATCGCCGCATTCTACCTGATCACGGAACATAGCGCGCATCTTCTGGGCTGGCTGCCCTTTCTTCTCATCCTTGCATGCCCGCTCCTGCATGTGTTCATGCACGGCAAACACGGCGGGCATGGCGGTGACCAAAATACCCCGACGTCGCCACCTGGCCAATCCCCGCACCAGCATTGATGATCTCAGCGGAGCGCCCCGATGCACGACAGTATTCCAGCCTACGGTCTCTGGTCCCTCGTTGTTCTGAACTCGATCGTCTTCATTTTCTTCGCGTTCAGCTTCTTCAAGCCGGCGACGCCGCGGGACTGGCGCTCCTTTGGCGCCTTCAGCGCCTTCATCATCGCGCTCTTCACCGAGATGTACGGCTTTCCCCTGACGATCTATCTGCTCTCCGGCTGGCTGCAGTCGCGCTATCCCGGCGTCGACTGGTTCTCGCATGACGCCGGCCACCTGCTCGAAGAGCTGTTCGGCTGGCGCGCTAATCCCCACTTCGGTCCCTTCCATATCCTGAGCTTCGTCTTTATCGGCGGCGGCTTCATCCTGATCTCCGCCGGATGGAAGCCGCTGTATCAGGCGCAACGGCAGCACAAGCTGGCAACGACAGGCATCTACGCGCGGATCCGGCATCCGCAATATGTCGGCTTCGTCCTTGTTATGTTCGGCTTTCTGCTGCAGTGGCCGACGCTGCTGACACTCGCAATGTTCCCTGTCCTGGTCTTCATGTATTGGCGACTTTCCAAGCACGAAGAACGCGAATCTCTCGCCGAATTTGGCGACGCCTATGCGCGCTATATGCGAGAAGTTCCGGCGTTCATTCCGCGTCTCTCGGCGCAGCGCGCCGATGCGAGAGGATGAGCACAATTGTCGAACCGATAATCGACTCGACCATTTATGACTTCAGCGCTGCGTCTGTTCAATCCACGTTAAAGTCTGCTGCCCGTCCACGCGCATTCTAGTCCGGGTTTGCGTCAAATCGACTGAGAAAGCGCGGCCATGGATGCCCTTGTTTTCAAATCTCTTCGTCGTCTTATCAAAACCGGAAGTCTCACGATAACGACAGCCAATGGTATCGCCCGAACATTCGGTGACGGCTGTGGCTTCGCGGTTGCCATACGGTTCAGATCTGCCACGGCGCAGCGACGGGTCCTGCTCGATCCGGAACTGCACCTTGGCGAGGCCTTCGTCGACGGCGACCTCCTTGTCGAGCAGGGCACCATCACGCAGCTGCTCGAGCTGCTCTTGTCGCAGGATCGCACCGGCGCCCCGCCGATCGCGACAAAAATGCTGTCCGGCCTGCGCTTCGCCCTTCGGCGGCTGGCGCAAAAAAACGACCGCAAGCGATCCAGGCGAAACGTCGCCCATCACTATGACCTCAGCGGGAAGCTTTACAAAATCTTTCTCGACAGCGACATGCAATATAGTTGCGCCTACTTCGAAAACGCAGACATGTCCCTGGAAGAGGCGCAGCAGGCCAAGAAGCGCCATATCGCAGCAAAGCTGCGAGCCCGTCACAATGCGCGCATTCTTGACATTGGCTGCGGCTGGGGAGGTTTGGCACTCTACCTCGCTGACACGTTCAACGCCCGCGTCACCGGAATCACCCTCTCGGCCGAGCAGCTCGAATTCGCCAAGGCCCGCGCCGCTGCTGCTCCAGATCCGGGACGTCTCGACTTTCGGTCGCAGGACTACAGGGACGTGACCGAACGCTTCGATCGCATCGTCTCCGTGGGCATGTTCGAACATGTCGGCGTGAACAACTATGACGCCTTCTTCCGAAAATGCCGCGATTTGCTGGATGAGGATGGCGTGCTTCTGCTTCACTCGATCGGCCGCTCCGATGCGCCGGGCTACACCAACCCCTGGATCGCGAAGTATATCTTTCCAGGTGGATACATCCCGGCGCTTTCCGAGGTGCTGCCGGCGATCGAGCGGGCGGGCCTCGTCGTCACCGACATTGAAATCCTCCGCCTGCATTATGCGGAAACGCTCAGACACTGGCGCGAGCGATTTCTCGCCCGCCGCAATGAAGTGGTCGACCTGTTTGATGAGCGCTTCGCCCGCTTGTGGGAGTATTATCTCGGCGTCTCCGAACTCGCCTTTCGCTATCAAGGCATGATGGTGTTCCAGATTCAGATCGCCAGACGGCAGAACGCCGTACCGCTCACCCGCAACTATATTCAGGAGGAAGAACACCGCTTGCAGGGCGTCATGATCGACCAGCCGGAATGCGAACGGATAGAGGAGGCCGCCTTTGCGGCGGTCAGCTGAAAAGCCGTGCCGCCGCAATGAGCCGGTCGCGTGCGCTCGCCAATCAGAGGGTCATTCTTGCGCCGACCGGCCGCTCATAATCCGAGCCAGTCGCACAACCCGCGCGGAATGCGACGGCTGAGGAGGAAAGCTGCGGTGATCGAGAAAACAGTGATGGAGCCGAAATGCCACAGCAGGACCATCGCTCCCGTGTCCAGGCTGTGAAACAGGTTCAACATGGTTGCGGGCAGGGAAAAGGCCGACAGAGCGGCAATCGCGATGATCGGTCCTCGCCACACAATGAGGCCGACCCGGCTGACGCCAACGAGGGCGAAGAAAACCGGCACGCCGACTGCCCCGATGATCAGCGGGCATTGCGGGCTGGTCTCGAAGGCCCAGGCACGCCAACCCTCACGGGAGAGGTCGACGGCAATGCTTGCTGACTCCGAGACGAGCCATAGCCCGCAGGCAACCAGCGGAACCAGAAGCCAGAGCCACGATCGGCCTGGGGTGCCCAGTATGAGCACCGTTACGAGACCTGTGACAAAGATCATCGCGGAGGTCGCGATAGAGGCGACGAACATCGCATCCGCCAATCGGGAGGCGAGATCGGCACGAAAAGGCTGCGCAAGTGCGAGCGGGGGCAAGACGATCGCGAGAACGGCAGCCATCCAGAGCCGATGGGTGCGGATCCGCCTTTCGATTTGCCAAGGCCGTAGGTCGGCGACAAGCCTTTCGATCAACCGTTCCGTTCGAAGTCGGTGCCATGTCATGGTCAGCCTCCAGACGAGGTCCTACCCATATCTTTCGTAATCAAGCAGCACTTTGTTACTAACGCGCTCTTGCGATCTCAGTCCGGACGAATCCGAATGGCGGCGGCGATCGCGCGCTGGCGTCGCTTGTGCCCGGTCTATTGAACGTGAGCGCTTGAGAAAGTCACCGACACTGGGCGCGAACGTGCCGGAACGATAACCGTGACGACAATTTCATACCGATCGTTGCCCGGAAGGGTGATAAATCCCCCGTAGGTGACGGTGTTCTCGATCCTCATGGGATCGAGCTCTACGGTTTGTTGGCCGACATGACCAAGGCCGCCGATCGTCGCGGATACCCGCGCATTCTCGATGCGCGCAGCCGTTTGCGCATCGAACACCGCCACGACGATGTGTTGCTGATGGCGTCCCGTTCCGGCGCCGCCGTGCATCGTGCTTTCCGAGTGAGCGGTTGGATGTCCTCGAACGACCGCCGCCGGCACGAGGCCAAGATAGACCGCCAGGCCATCCGCTTGGCGATAGCCATCATCAGCGACCGCCGTGCCGATCGCCAACGTCATTGCGACGATGACGCCACCAGCGCGCCGCAGCCACGCCCGCACAACCATCTGATCTGCTCCGATCACACTCACATCGCAAACTCGCGGCGGTCCAGAATCGCGGCGTCGGAACCCACAGTCCGACCTATTGGCCGCGTTTCCGCAACCACTCGCGCATCCGATCGATTTCGGCCTGCTGGCCCGCGATCATCTGCTCAGCCATGGCCTTTACCGGCTCGTCGGATCCGAACTGACGAACCGCCCGCGCCATGTCGATCGCGGCCTGATGGTGCGGGATCATTCCCTTTACGAAAGCCACGTCCGGGTCTTTCGCCTGCATCGCTTCCATCATCGGCATGTGCATGCCCATCATCGCCCGCATGTAAGCCTGCGAGGCCGACGGTAACGCCGCCAGGCATGCCGACATGTGCTCGCCCATCATGCCTTTCATCATCCCCATCATCGCTGCGCATTGCTGCTGTGGCACCATTGCGGCGGGCGGTGAGGCCGGGGCACCCGCATCACCGTCGTGATGCGCGTCATGCTGCGCAAGGGCGAGCGTCGGCGCGAACAGGACCGCGAATGCCAGCATCGCTTTCAACTTGAATTGCATGAACAGGCCCTCCTCATATCGTTCGTTGTGGTGTTGCGGCCGCGCAACGCCAGCTCTCATTTACCGACGAAGCGCTGGATAGACCGCCACCTACTTTTCAATCCTTGAAGTACGGTAGAACGCGCCACCATGAACTTAACTTCGATCAAGGATCGATCAGCTTCGGCCCCCGACAGATGAGTCCAGTTACTCAACTGAGACAAGGTGTGGGACGCGCTCGCGCGGCCCTGCGCGTACTATGTCGAGCTGACATCAGGCGACCGAGGCGGGGCTGTCGTTTGGCGCGTTGCGAGTGGGGCACGAACATAGGTGAAGAGCTGGTGACGAATGATCTTTCGCCGATTCGAGGCCGGAAGAACGGCGCTTATCACGGCCCGGAAGCAGCTTCTTTGCCCCCGTTATTCTCCGGACGCCTGGAGATCTGACAATGCGCATTGTCGTTGCACTTGGAGGGAATGCGCTGCTGCAGCGGGGACAGCCTATGAGTGCCGATGCTCAGCGCGCCAATGTGCGAAAGGCCGCCCTGGCGCTCACCGAGCTCGCAAGCAGCCACGACATTGTCGTCGCTCATGGAAGTGGCCCGCAAGTGGGATTGCTCGCCCTGCAAGCCGCCCCATTGAAGGAGGTTCCGCCCTACCCCCTCGACGTCATCAGCGCTGAAAGCATCGGCATGATCGGCTACATGATCGAGCAGGAGCTCGCCAACGCCCTTCCGCCGGCGACCCGGCTGGCGACCTTGCTCACACACATCGAGGTAGAGCACGACGATCCCGCGTTCGGCCGGCCCGAGAAGCCGATCGGTCCGATTTATGCGGCCCAGGAGGCCGAACGAGCCCGCGCCGAGCATGGCTGGCCCATGGTTGAAGAGACGCCAGGCCGCTGGCGACGCGTTGTCCCTTCCCCGTTGCCGAAGCGGATCGTGCAGATCGAGGTCATCCGCATGCTGGTCACGGCCAAGGTCGTCACCATCTGCGCCGGCGGCGGCGGCATTCCAGTCATCCGCAAGCCCTCCGGCGACCTTCAGGGCGTCGAGGCCGTCATCGACAAGGATCGCGCTGCCGGACTGCTGGCCGCCGACCTCGCCGCCGATGCATTTCTGATGCTGACGGATGTCGATGCCGTTTATCTCGACTGGGGCACGGCTCAACAACGTCTCGTGCGACGTGCGCGACCCGATGAACTTCCGGCCCACCAGTTCCCACCCGGCTCCATGGGGCCGAAGGTGGAGGCCGCCTGCCAGTTCGCCGTGACGCCCGGCCGGATCGCGGGCATTGGACGCCTGGAAGACGCCCGGAAGATCCTCGAGGGCAAAGCCGGGACAACCATCACACTCGGATAGACGCATTCGCTCCCCCTCCTCCGAGATCCTGCCGGAGGCTTCGTCGGGCGCACCGAAGCGACGGACACGCTGAACTTGATCTGGATTAAAGATTTCAGGGCGTGTGGCGGCAAGGTTCGTGACAAGGACGTTGTCGCTCCAAGTTATGATCAGTGCGGCAGAGACACCTATTGCTCGCCATGGCCACGCTCTGGCCAGGCCATCTGACGGACGAGGACGAATGAGCTCACCGCATTCCCATCACGATCACCACGACCATCAGCAGCACACTAGTGCAAAATTCGGATCCGACGCCGGTCACGGCGGCGCCAAAATCGTTGCGGCAGCCGGGTCCAGCCATTCGGACCACGCTGGTCACGACCACGGAGCCATGGTCGCAGATTTCCGCCGTCGATTCTGGGTCACCCTGGTCCTGACGCCTCCGGTGCTGGTGCTTTCGCCGATGATCCGGGATTGGCTCGGTCTCACGGATGTCCTGTCCTTCCCAGGTGACGGGCTGGTCCTCTTCGCGCTGTCGACCATCGCCTATCTCTACGGCGGCTGGCCGTTCTTAACCGGCTTCTTCTCCGAGCTCCGCAAGGGACAGCCCGGGATGATGACGCTCATCGCGATGGCGATCTCGGCGGCGTATTTCTTCTCGGCGGCGGTCACATTCGGTTTCCCGGGCGAGGCGTTCTACTGGGAGCTCGTCACGCTTATCGCCATCATGCTGCTCGGCCATTGGGTCGAGATGCGCTCGGTGATGGGTGCGTCGCGCGCATTGGAGGAGCTAGTCCGGCTGTTGCCTGACCACGCCACACGCATCGATGCCGACGGCACGACGCACGATGTATCGATCACGGATTTGAAGCCGGGTGACCGCGTCATCGTCCGCCCGGGCGCCAAGGTGCCGGTTGACGGAGAAATCGTCGAGGGATCGTCAGGCTTCAACGAAGCCATGCTGACGGGCGAATCGCGTCCCGTCACCAAGACGGTCGGTGCAACGGCGATCGGCGGGGCGATCAACGGCGCCAACGCCGTGACCATCAAAGTGACCAAGACAGGTGACGCGACCTATCTCGCCCAGGTCATCGATCTGGTGAAAAAAGCGCAGGCGACGCGTTCGCGGACACAGGATATCGCCAACAGGGCGGCCGCCTGGCTGACCTACATTGCCCTGGTCGTCGGCTTCGGAACGCTGTTCGTCTGGTGGCTTTGGCTCGGCGCGCCGCTTGAGTTCGCACTGGAACGCATGGTCACCGTGATGGTCGTGGCTTGCCCGCATGCCCTTGGGCTTGCCGTGCCGCTAGTGGTCGCCGTCAGCACATCGCTGAGCGCCAGCAACGGCCTACTCATCCGCGACCGCGCCGCGTTCGAGCGCGCACGCAATCTCGACGCTGTCGTGCTGGACAAGACGGGCACGCTGACGGAAGGCCGCTTCGGGGTTAGCGACATTGTCCTGCTTGCTGATGGGGACGAGAACACGGAACTCACATTTGCCGCGGCAGCGGAAAATCAATCGGAACACCCTATCGCTCACGGCATCGTCGCCGAGGCCAAGCGCAGGAACCTGACCATTCCCAAGGCCAGCGAGGTGAGCAACATCACAGGCGAAGGCATTGTCGCGAAAGTCGATGGCCAAGACATCCGTATCGTCAGCCCCGGCCATCTCGCCCGGCAGGGCAAGCCCGTCACGCACGATAAGCTCAAGCAACTCGAAGCTCAGGGCAAGACGGTGGTAGCGCTGCTGAGGGATGGCGCACCGCGGGCACTCTTCGCACTCGCCGACATCGTCCGGCCGGAATCCAAGGACGCGATCTCCGAGCTGACGCGACTTGGCATCAAGCCGGTTATGTTGACGGGTGATGCGAAGGGCGTCGCCGAGAGCGTCTCGAAGGAACTTGGCATCGCGGAGTATTTCGCAGAGGTGCTGCCCGACCAGAAGTCCGACAAGATCAAGGAACTGCAGGCCCGCGGGCTCTCGGTTGCGATGGTCGGTGATGGCGTCAATGATGCGCCAGCGCTGGTTCAGGCGGACCTCGGCGTCGCCATCGGTGCCGGCACGGATGTTGCGGTCGAGTCCGCGGATGTCGTGCTCGTGAAGAGCGATCCTCGCGACGTCGCGGCCATTCTGGGACTGTCCCGCGCCACCTACCGCAAGATGGTGCAGAACCTCATCTGGGCGACGGGTTACAACACCGTGGCGATTCCGATGGCCGCCGGGATTACCTTCGGCACCGGCTTCCTAATGACGCCGGCCGTCGCTGCGGTCTTCATGTCCGCCAGCACCATCATTGTCGCCATCAATGCGCAGTTCCTGCGCTTTTACCGCAGGCAAGGATAATGGGCTTCTGCGAACCGGCCATCCGAAAAGGATGGCCGGGGCTGTTAATCCTCCATCGGACGCAACCGAAAGGGGACAGACCAAGGTCTGGGTCCTGAGAAGCTGGCGCGAAGAACCGGCGGCGCTGCGGCGCCCGACCGTGAACCCTAATGGTCCGTCGAGGACAAGATGCTCAGCGCGGCGTGAGATCAGGAGCGCGTGCGGCACGCGCCATATGTGAGGAGTTTCCGATGCCAGTCACTATCCCTGCGGAACGCCAGCAAGGCGCGCCACTGGCCCAATCCGAGACGGCGGCTCTTCCTGCATTGCTCTCACCGCGCGCCGACATGCGCGATCCGGCGCCGTCCAGCCAAGCAGCGAGCACGCTGTTCGACCCCGCCGGGATATGGGCTTATCCGATCGACGCCTGGCAGCGCTCGGTCCTGTTTTGGGACGTGCTGAGAAAGCGGGCCAACACCATGCTGGAGCATGAGGAAGCCGGCATGCCGCCGGTGCTCACCTTCCAGTACGAAATGCTGCTGGATGCGAGGCGATTCGAACGCCCAGCGAATTATGCGCTCCTCCGGATCACGACCGCCGACACCGAGCACTCGGACGCATGCGTCGACGATTCCAAGCCCCCTGTCATCATCATGGATCCGCGCGCCGGGCACGGGCCGGGCATCGGCGGCTTCAAGCGCGAATCCGAAATCGGCATGGCTCTGCACGAAGGGTTTCCGGTCTACTTCGTCAGCTTCTTTCCGGCGCCGAGCCCGCATCAAAGGCTCATCGATGTCCTCCATGCGATGCACCACTTTGTCGACGAGGTGATCGCGCGACATCCCGGCAAGAAGCCCGTGCTCTACGGAAATTGCCAGGCTGGGTGGGCCGCCATGCTGGTCGCTATTCATTGCCGAGCGCCAGTCGGCCCGATCGTCCTCAACGGCTCGCCCCTCTCCTATTGGGCAGGCGAGTCCGGGGCGAATCCCATGCGGCTCGCCGGCGGCCTGCTCGGCGGTAGCTGGCTCACGCACTTCGTTGGCGATCTTGGGGATGGCCGCTTTGACGGCGCCTGGCTCGTCCAGAACTTTGAAACACTCAAACCCGAGGCGGCGATCTGGGACAAGTACGCAAGTCTCTACCTAGACGTCGATCATGAAGAGAAGCGGTTCCTCGAATTCGAGCGCTGGTGGAACGCGTGGTATAGCTTCAGCCGAGAAGAGATGGTCGAGATCGTCGATCATCTCTTTATTGGCAACGAGCTTGAGCAGGGCACGCTTGAGCTCGGTGATGCGGTGAGGATCGATCTGCGTAGTCTGAAGAGCCCGCTGGTGATCTTTGCCTCCTACGGCGACAACATCACGCCGCCCCATCAGGCCCTGGCCTGGCTCAAGGCCGTCTACAAGACCACAGATGCTTTGAAGGAGGCAGGCCAGAGAATTGTCTTCATGACCGATCCCCGCGTCGGGCATCTAGGTATCTTCGTTTCAGCGTCGGTCGCGCGTTTGGAACACCGCGCCATCCTGGAGAGCCTCGATGACGTCGTGAACCTTCCGCCCGGCCTCTACGAGATGAAGATCTCCAACCCGACCAACGATCCTGACTGTCGCAAACCACAATACAGCGTTTCCTTCGAAGAGCGGCGCATCGAAGACTTGGCCTTCGACAATCCGCGGAAAGCCTTTGAACGCGTGCGACAATTGTCGCAGGCGAACGAGACGCTCTACAGCAACTTCGTCAGCCCGTGGGTTCAGGCCATGACCACGCCGTGGTCGGCCGAGCTGCTGCGATGGCTTCATCCGATGCGGACCAGCCGTTACATGCTCTCCGAAAAGTTTTCACCGTGGATGCATGTGATCGCAAGGCTTGCCGACGAAGTTCGCGCGAAGCGGCTTCCCGCGGCCATGGACAATCCCATGCGTGCTGCGGAGCGTACCTTGAGCGAACAGATGCAAGCAGCCATCGAGATGGCCCGCGAGACGCGGGACAGCGCACAGGAGCGGGCTTTTCGTAGGCTCTACGACTACTAGGTCTTGGGTCCCGGCAGTTCGATGAATCGGATCGACGTTGAATCGATCTGGCTCTGATGTCCCGCCTTTGCAGGTATGCTCATCGGACACGTCCTTTCGTAGGGTCGGGACGACCGCCAGCAAAGGGCGGCATTCCACAACAGCCTGGCCAGGACGACGCGCGACGGCTCTCGCGTCAAGGAAGCGGACTCGCTATGGCTCTGATTGCTTTGAGGTCTGACCCGAAGCGGGCGATCGCGTCTTTGTTCCTCTCAAGCTCGCCATAGGCGAGGTAGGCGAAATCCAGATCGGCGATCCGGCTGAACGCCGGGCGGCGGAGCTGGGCACGCACGTCTGCCTCGCGCGCGTCCGGCGCGACCAGGAACAGACCTGCGGTCGCGTGCAGGTCGCCGCCCGACAATGCCAAGTCAAGCATGCGCACGATTCCCGAGTAGATCGATGTCGAGTGTTCGACCTCGAAGGCGGCCGCGACGCCTCCGCCTTTGGAGAGCCACAGCACGTCGATCAGCCGGATCGAGTCCGCGCCGGGCGAAGTTGCGATGGCATCCGGTAACCGCTCTAGGCACCCTTGGCCTAAGGGGACGCCCTGATGAAGCCGGCCGCGATCGTTGGCGGCGATCCACACGTCATGGCCAAGCGCAAGACCGAGATCGCGCAACCATGCCTGAATCTCCGCATGGGTGCGATCGGTCTCGCCCTGCGCTGCCACCGCCTTGTCGAGGCGGCTTGCCTCAGCGCGCGCCTGCTCCAGCTGGCCCAGCCAGTCGCGGGCGGCAGAGCCCTCTTGATCGAGCGGCGGGGCGGGGTAACGCCCCGAGCCGACGTCGAACAAGAATCCGCCGATCGCGCCTAGGTCATTGGATAGAAGGTCGCGGTAGCAGTCGTTGAGATCGAGGATACCGGCGCGCATCGCCAGGAAGTGGTCCCATGAACCGAGCTTTACCTTGGCGCCGCTCACGGCGTTGTAGCCATTGACGATGGCAGTGTTGAACGGCGGGATCAGGGTCGGATGCAGGAAGTAGAGAAGATTGGCGGCGGCAGGTCCCAATCCCTTGATCTTGCGCTGATCGATCGCCCGGATGTGACCTATGACCTCCTCGGCGGTGTCGCAACATGAGCAGTTGTCGAGCAATCGTCCGAACGCGCGTTGGTTTTCTGGACTTTCGTAGATGTCGGGGATGCGCAGCTTCGGCTTCCACAGCCAGGCATGGTCCGCACCTTTGAATATCTGGCGTTGCTCGGCGATCGAATGAACCACCGTTTCGAGCGACGAGCCTCGATAGGCGACGCCGAAACGGCCTGCTTCGATTTCGGCGACCACCACCTGCAGACCGCGCCGTATCGAGCGGAAGTTCTTCAATCGCTCGTCCCACAAGAACCACGAGCGGTAGGTTGCGCCTGGGTCATCACGCCAGCGTCGGATCAGCTCGCGCAACAGGTCGGCGTGAGGTACCGGAACAGACGATAACAAGGCTTCGGACATGGTGTCGGACGCTCTTCCCCGGTCAGGCTAGCGCCAGACATCGATTCTTGTACCTAGCATGGCTGATCGTCGTCTGGAGCACGAACAAACGACGATGTCGGCTAAAAGCTTGATGCGGATTAAAGACTTCGTTGAATCCCAAGTCTAGCTCGAAGCTTCGGTCGCTCGTCAAGCCCTTGGCGCCCCGCTGGTCGGCTCGCGCGCGACGTCTCGTCGAAGGGCGTGGATGAAATGGTGTCGAACGCTTTGCAGCTCAATTGGCTGTTCGCCCACCTAGAAATTGCAAGAGCCGCGTCAGGCGCAGAGCGCGACCGGTGTTCTCATACAAGATCGGCTTTGTGCCATGGCTGCAACTGAACCGGAGAGCCTCGGTTGGCGCGGGCTTTCGGCGGTGCTGGTGGCAATGTTCGCGATCACGGTCGGCTATGGCGTCGCTCTGCCGATCTTGCCTTTCCTGATCGAGCAGATCGCCGGCGCGAGCACGCCACAGGCCTTGTCATGGCATACGGGGCTACTGACGGGCGCGTACATCATCGCGATCTTCATCGGCGCTCCGATCTGGGGACGGATTTCCGATCGGTGCGGGCGCAAGCCGATCATCCTGGTCGGCCTTCTGGGTTTCGCGGTGACCACCGGATTCTTTGCCGTCACGGAAAGTCTCCCGCTTCTCTATCTCGGCCGCTTTCTCGGCGGCCTATTCGCCGCCGCTATCACACCTGTCGCCTATGCGCTGATCGGCGACTATGCCCCGTCGAAAGAATGGCGCGCCCATCGCTTCGCGCTGATCAATATAGCGGGCACCGCCGGCTTCTTCATCGGGCCTCTGCTCGGTGGGCTGGCGATGCGTGTCGCTGGCAGAGTCTGGATTCTCTCACCCGATCGCTCTCTTGCGATGCCGCTGCTCACGGCGACAGGGCTGGCCGTGATCGCAGCCGTGTCGGTGGTGATCCTGCTTCCCTCGGGCTCGCGCCGCGACAACGTCGATGTGACGCCCGACACCGCGCAGATCGAACGGCCCGCCATGCTGCGGCTCCTCGCGATCGCGCTGGTGACGGCCCTCGCAATTGGCGTCTTCGAAGTCGGACTGGCGCTGCGCGGCAAGGACCTTGGTCTCGACGCTGCGCATATCGGCATCATGTTTGCCGAGTGCAGCCTGGTGATGGCGGTCGTGCAAGCCTTGGTATTCTCGCCTCTCATCAAGCCAGAGTTCACGCGCTGGTTCATCGCGCCTGGTTTGGCGACGCTTGCCATCGGGCTGGTCGTCGTTTCGGTCGTTAACACGTCTGTTTTGATGTCGGTTGCAGTCGCATTGGTGGCAGCGAGCGCCGGCCTGCTGTCGCCGGTCGCCACCTACTGGTCTTCCTTTGGCATTCCGACAAGCCAGGGCGCACAGCTCGGTCGCATGACTGCCGCTGCCAGTCTCGGCCAGGCCCTGGGATCGGTCGCAGGCGGCGCGCTGTTCAATTTGCCGGTCCTGCCCGATGCGAGCTTTCTCCTCGCTGCATTGCTCATCCTGGCCACACTGTTGGCCTGCATACGTCTGCCCCGCCTTCTCATGCCGGAACCGACAGCAAGTCGCTAGCTGCCGTCGAGTCCCATGCGGACAAGCCTCGACCCGCGCGTCGCACCCTCGAGGGCGATCGTCACGACGGGCGCGCGAGCATGGCTTTGAAGCGGTAAAGAGCAACCGACACGAACCCCGCGCCGAGCCCTGCCATGACCAGAAGATCGCGCCAGACGACATCACCGCCAGCACCGCGGTAAAGTACGGCTTGAGCGAAGCGCACGAAATGCGTCGATGGTGACAGGTCCATGATCGCCTGGAGCGCGCGCGGCATGCTCTCGAACGGCGTGAAGGAGCCGGACAGCAGGAACATGAGCACGAAGACCGGGATGGAGAGCAGCGCGAATTGCGGCATGGAGTTCGCGACGGTGGCGAGGAGGATGCCGAGCGACGTCACAGCGAAGAGATAGATGGCCGTTCCGGCAAGAAACAGCTTGTTGATTTCCGTTGAGAAGTGACCCTGGATTTCCAGTGAGAAGTGACCCGGGCTGATGGTGGTCTTGGGGTTAGGTTGCGGTCAAGTTTCGCGGCTTCTCCCTGGTGGGTTTGGGTGGCTTTGCCGAGCTGCTCTTGAAGCGGAAGCTGTCATTGCCGGTCTCGAGGATATGGCAGTGATGGGTGAGCCGGTCGAGCAGGGCCGTGGTCATCTTGGCATCGCCGAAGACGGCAGCCCATTCGGAGAAGCTGAGATTGGTGGTGATGATCACGCTGGTGCGCTCATAGAGCTTGCTCAGCAGGTGGAACAGCAAGGCGCCGCCCGAGGTGCTGAACGGCAGGTAGCCGAGCTCGTCGAGGATGACGAGGTCGGCATGGAGGAGCCGACCGGCGATCTGACCCGCTTTGCCTTGGGCCTTCTCCTGTTCGAGAGCGTTGACGAGCTCGACGGTAGAGAAGAAGCGGACCCGCCTGTGATGATGCTCGACGGCGTGGACGCCGAGAGCCGTGGCGATGTGGGTCTTGCCGGTACCGGGACCACCGATCAGGACGACGTTGTGCGCGTCGTCGAGGAACTCGCAGCGATGGAGTTGGCGCACGAGCGCCTCATTGACCTCGCTGCTGGTGAAGTCGAAGCCGGCGAGGTCGCGATAGGCCGGGAAGCGGGCGGCCTTGAGCTGATAGGCGGTCGAGCGCACCTCCCGCTCGGCGGTCTCTGCCTTCAGGAGCTGTGAGAGGATCGGCATGGCGGTCTCGAAGGCGGGAGACCCCTGTTCGATGAGTTCGGCAGCGGCTTGCGCCATGCCGTGCATCTTGAGGCTTCTCAGCATAATGACGAGGGCTCCGCTGGCCGGATCATGACGCATGGCGCGCCTCCCTGGCCCTGCGGAGGGCGTCATAGCGTTCGACATTGGCTTGAGGCTCGGTGGTCAGCGTAAGGGCGCCAGGAGCTGGGATCGTCGGCGTGCTCAGCGGTGTACCGTCGATCAGGCGGTGCAGCAGATTGAGGATGTGGGTCTTGGTCGGCACGCCTGCTTGCAGCGCGAGTTCGACGGCCGTGAGCACGACCTGCTCGTCATGCTGGAGGACCAGGGACAGGATCTCCACCATCTCGCGGTCACCGCCCGGCCGCTTGAGCAGATGCTGCTGCAAGGATCGGAACGCCGGCGGCATCTCGGCGAACGGTGCGCCGTTGCGCAATGCGCCGGGCTTGCGCTGGACCACGGCCAGATAATGCCGCCAGTCATAGACGGTCCGGCTCTGGCGATCATGGGAGCGAGCGAACACCCGACCATGCTCACAGATGGCCTGTCCCTCAGCGACCACAACGATCCGGTCGGGATAGACACGCAAGCTCACCGGGCGGTTGGCGAAGGAGGCCGGCACGCTGTAGCGATTGCGCTCGAGGTGGACGAGGCAGGTCGGGGAAACGCGCTTGGCGTGTTCGACGAAGCCGTCGAACGGCCGCGGCATCGGCATCAGGTGGCGGATCTCCTCAGCCCACACATCGGCGATCGAGCCGGGTTGCGAGCCGTGCCCGGCCTGCGACCACAGCTCCCGGCACCGGGTCTCGAGCCACTCGTTCAAGGCCTCCAGCGAGGGGACGTTCGGTATGGGTTGCCAGAGCCGATGACGGGCATCCTGTACGTTCTTCTCGATCTGCCCCTTCTCCCAGCCGGAGGCCGGGTTGCAGAACTCCGCCTCGAACAGGAAGTGGCTGACCATGGCCGAGAAGCGGATGTTGACCTGGCGCTCCTTGCCCCGGCCGACCTTGTCGACGGCCGTTCGCATGTTGTCGTAAATCCCCCGCCGCGGCACGCCGCCCAGTACCCGGAAGGCGTGGTTATGGGCGTCGAACAGCATCTCGTGGGTCTGCTGCGGGTAGGCTCGCAGAGTGAAGGCGCGGCTGTAGGACAGCTTGACGTGAGCGACCTGCAGCTTGGTGCGCTCGCCGGCGATGATCGCCCAGTCCTCAGACCAGTCGAACTGGAACGCCTCTCCGGGCACAAAGGCCAGCGGCACGAAGGTGCCGCGGCCGCTGGTCTGCTGCTCGCGCAACCGGGCGGCCTTCCAGTCGCGGGCAAAGGCCGCCACCCGATTGTAGGAGCCCTCATAGCCCAACGTCACGAGATCGGCGTGCAACTGCTTGACGGTGCGCTTGTGCTTGCGCGACTTGCCGCTCTCCACCC
>NZ_CP083243.1 GCF_022836935.1 Ancylobacter polymorphus
CGAAATAGGCACCCTCGTCCCGGACCTCGTCGCCATAGCGCAGCGTCCACAGGACGATGCCCTTGCCCCTCGGTTCGAGCATCACCGCCCGCTCGCGTCGCGAGATCACCAGGCGCGAAATCCCAACCATGTCCTCGGCGGCCATGGCATCGCGGATGACGGAGAACGCCTCCTGGCCGACCGGATCGTCCGGCGACAGGTAATATGGCGTGTCGAGCCAGATCCACTCGACGGAATCGCGCGGGGCGAACACGTCGATGTCGATAGTCTTGGTGCTGTCGAGTGCAACGTTCTCCAGCTCGTCGTCCTCAAGGATGATGTAGTCGTTCTCGCCGCGTTGATAGCCCTTCACCTCGTCGTCTTCCTTCACCTCCTTGCCGGTGACGGCATCGACATAGTGGCTGACGACGCGGTTGTGGGTCTCGCGGTTGAGGGTGTGGAACCGGACCTTCTCGCTCTCCGAGGTCGCCGGCATCATCTGGACCGGGCAAGTGACCAGCGAGAGCTTGAGGTAGCCTTTCCAATAGGGGCGCAATGCCATGGCGGCCTCCGATCAAGCCGCGCGCTTCGAGCGCGACGTCCGTTTTGTCTTCGGGAGTGTCGCGCTGGCTTCAGCCTTCGCTGCCGTCCGCTTCGGCTTTCCTGCCGCCACGCCGGCGCTCTCGCGCAGGGCCTGCAGAAGGTCACTCTGCTTCGCGGGTGCCGGCGCCTTCTTCTTCGGCAGGCTCCGTCCTTCGATCTTCGCCTTGACGAGGTCGGCGACTGCGGCCTCGTAGCGATCGTCAAACGCCTTGGCGTCGAACGAACCCTTCTTCGTGTTGATGATGTGCTTGGCGAGCTCCAGCATCTCGCCCTCGATTTTCATGTCTGGCAGATCGTCGAAGGCTTCCTCGGACGAGCGCACTTCATAGTCGAAGTTCAGCGTCGTGCCGATCAGGCCATTTCCATGCGGGCGAATGAGCACGGTACGCAGGCGGCGGAACAGGACGGTCTGAGCCAGAGCGGCCACTTTCGCCTGCCGCATGCCATCGCGCAGCAGCTTGAAGGCGTCGGCGCCCATCTTGTCGGGCGCCAGATAATAGGGCTTGTCGAAATAGACGTCGTCGATTTCGCTGCACGGGATGAAGGCTTCGATCTTCAGCGTCTTGTCGCTGTCCGGGATCGCCGCCGCGACCTCCTCGGGCTCGAGCACAACATAGTCGCCATTCTCGATCTCGTAGCCTTTGACCTGCTCCTCGCGCTCGACGGGGTCACCAGTCTCGCTGTCGACGAATTCGCGGCGGACGCGGTTGCCGGTCGCGCGGTTAAGCGTGTTGAAGGCGATGCGCTCGGACGAGGAGGCAGCCGTGTAGAGGCCGACAGCGAAGGCGACCTCTCCGAACTTGATGAAGCCCTTCCAATTGGCCCTGGCAGTCGCCATCACGCACACTCCGACACAACCAACGCGAGTCAACAAACGGCCGACCAGCTCCGTAGTTCCGAGGCAAGAAAGGAATCTGTTTCTAATGGCTTGGGTTACCAACCCGCCGCAATCGCCGCCAACAAACGTCGGGTTGATACGTCAGCACGAGCGCAGACATCGCAGCGGTAGGGGCCCCTCCGGGGATGCCGCTTGCGAGCGGGCGGCGGCAAGGGAAGCTGCGCCGCGGCTGGCTTGCGAACCGCACTGCCGAAATCATCAGTTGCCAGCCGCGCCCTTGCCCCCTTCGCTCTTCGCGGCAGCTGGGGGTCGCCTCGCGACATGCGGGGAGGTGACCCCGAGCAGGAAAGGCCGGACACCGATGGGTGCCGGGAAGAGGCGATGGAAAGGAATGACGTTGAAGAGCTGAAGGAGCGTGTCCTGTGCGCCGCCGTGCTGGAAAAAGCCGGCTTTGCGATCGACCTGAAGGAGAGCACGCGCCGGGCCGTCAAATATCGCCGGGGCGACGACATCGTCATCGTCATCCATGACGGCAAGGGCTGGTTCGATCCCCTGTCCGACGCGAAAGGCGACGTCTACGCGCTCGTCGCGCATCTCGAGCCGGTCGGGTTTCCCGAGTGCCTTGAGCACGTGGCGAGTCTCGTGGGGTTTGTCCCCACGGAGCCCCTCTGGACGCGACCGGCCCGGAAGCAGGAGGCGGACGTCGCCGTCGGCGAGCGCTGGCGCCGCCGCCGCAAACCCTGGCCGGGATCTCTGACCTGGCGCTATCTCGGCGAGGAGCGGGCACTTGCCGATGCAGCGATCCGCGCGGCGATCCGTCATGATCGTCTGCGGGAAGGTCCGCGTGGCAGCATGTGGGCAGCACACACGGATGACGCCGGCCTTGTGACCGGTTGGGAGGAGCGGGGGCCCGAGTGGCGCGGCTTCGCCACCGGCGGCGCCAAGGTCCTGTTTCGCTTCGGCCCCGTCGACGCATTCCGGTTCTGCCTCACCGAGGCGGCGATCGACGCCATGAGCCTGGCGGTGATCGAGGACATGCGGCCGGACAGCCTGTTTCTCAGCACCGGCGGCGGCTGGTCGCCATCCACGGACGCGGCGATCCGGGCCCTTGTCACCCGAGACAACGCCTTCCTGGTCGCTGCCACCGACAACAACGGGCAGGGCGAGGTCTACGCCGAGCGACTGCGGGCGATCGCGAATGAGGCGTCCTGCCGCTTCGAGCGCCTGCGTCCGGCCGCCGAGGACTGGAACGCGGATCTCCGGATGATGAGGAAGGGAGGAGAGAAGGAAGGCGAGACCCTGCTGCCGCATGCCCGCCGGTCGCGTCAAGGGTGAAGCTTCGCCCGGCTGCGCCGGCCCTTGACCCGCCCGGACGGAGAGGCGGCCGCGAAGGAGGGGTCATGAAGGGCTGAAGAGAAGATGGTGATCCCCGGGAAGGGGAGCCGCGCTCCGGCCCGACGAGGCTGAAAGGAGCCCGCCATGAACCTCCCACCCGTCCGCAAGGTCTTCGAGGGTGTCGCCGACCGGCGCCAGATGTTCCGCATGTTCGACCGCCACGCGCAGCGCCCGAACCGCTGGCAGGGCGACGACAGCGCGCTCTTTCGCGGCGAATGGTTCGAGATCGGCCAGCTCGAGCACGACTACATGTTCGATGTGCTGCCGCCGCTCTGGATGCGTGGCGACACGTTCGCCATGCGCGAATTCCTGACCGGAAGCATCACCAGCGTCTTCCTCTCGCTGACGATCGACGGCCGGGTTCGCTACTTCCACGGCTATTGCGACCTGTCGGATCCACGTTCTCCCGATGGCCTGAAGGCCGTGATCACCGAGCGCGAATCCCGGCCGGCGAAGGCGATGACGCGCGAGGAGCGCCTCGAGCACATTTGGAGCGCGACGAACGACGACTATCGTGGCTATGCCGACTGGCGATTCCCTCACGCCGCGCGCGGCAAGCGCATCGTCATCGTCTATCGCCAGGATCGGGGTCGCGACTTCAAGCTGCTCGACCAGCTGACGGACGCGGAGATCGGCGCCAAGCTTCCGGTGCATCTGCGCTACCTGCCCGACGCGATCGCGGCGTAGGTGCTGCCATGTTCACCTTCTCCGTGACAGACATCCATGCGGTCATCACGCGTGGGCGTATTGACGCCCTCGCCAATGGCGGCTTCCGCAATCCCTACTACGGTCTCCGCCCCGGCAAGGACGAGAAGCCCGGGCTCTGGCTAGTCGGCGACGAGGGCGTCTATCTGCTCTCGAACGGCAAGCTCGCCGAGGGGCAGCGCCCCCTCGTCGTCTATGCCGAGGAATGCGATCCGAAGACCAACCCGGACTACTGGCACTACAAGCGCCAGCATTTCGGCGGCGATGACGGGATCGAGTTTCTCGATGCCGAAATGCTCGTGAAGCAAATCGCCGCCGTTCCTCGAGCCACGCATGTCCGGATCGAAATGACCGACACCAGCATGTCGATCACGCCGATCCGTCGCTGACATCCCGGGCCGGACGGCCCGTTCCCGACATCACCGCGACCGTCACTCCCGCCGGAACCCCGCCGGCGGGCCGATGTCGCGCGCCTTCATCACAGGAGACATTCCCCATGGCGCAGGGCGATCCCTTCACGCTCGACCTCTTCAACAACACGGCTTTGTCCTCCGGGCTCGGCCTCGGCATCACGACATTCGCCGCCTCGTCCAACGACAATCCCGATCACGACGACGACCCGCCGCCATCGGCGCCGGCCTCGGCGATGCCGGTCGCTTCGCGGCCGCCCGCGTCGGCGTCTCCGGGCCGGCCGCACGGCGAGAACTTCCATCTCGTCGGCGATCGCACGCTGGCGAAGAGCTGGAAGGACCGGGCACGCGACAATATCGCGGCGATCCGTCTCGCGGGTGCCATCGAGGCGGAGGCGCGCCCCGCCACGCCAGAAGAGCAGGCTCAACTGATCCGCTTCACCGGCTTCGGCGCGTCCGATCTGGCCAACTTCGTGTTCCGGCGGCCCGGAGAGGTGGAATTCCGCAAGGGTTGGGAGACGATCGGCGCCGAGCTCGAGGACGCCGTCGGCGATCTCGATCATGCTTCGCTCGCGCGCTGCACCCAGTATGCGCATTTCACCCCGGAGTTCATCGCCCGGGCAATGTGGGCCGGTCTGCAACGTCTCGGCTGGCGCGGCGGGCGCGTGCTCGAGCCCGGCATCGGCACCGGCCTGTTCCCGGCGCTGATACCCGGGGCTCTTCGGGACGTGTCGCACGTCATCGGCGTCGAGCTCGACCCGGTCACGGCGCGCATCGTGCGTCTGCTGCAGCCACGGGCGCGAATCATCGCCGCCGATTTCGCCCGCACCGAGCTGCCGGCGAATTTCGACCTCGTCATCGGCAACCCGCCCTTCTCCGACCGGACCGTGCGTTCGGACCGCGCCTTTCGGTCGATGGGCCTCCGCCTCCACGACTATTTCATCGTGCGGGCGATCGATCTGCTGAAGCCCGGGGCACTCGCCGCCTTCGTGACCAGCGCGGGCACGATGGACAAGGCCGACGGCAGCGCGCGAGAGCATATCGCGAAGTCGGCGGACCTCGTCGGCGCGATCAGGCTGCCCGAGGGCAGCTTCCGCGCCAGCGCCGGCACCGATGTGGTGGTCGACATCCTGTTCTTCCGCAAGCGCAAGATCGGCGACGCCGAAGGCGATCTCGCCTGGCTCGAGCTCGACGAGGTGCGGCCGGCGACGCAGGACGAAGGCGCCATCCGCGTGAACCGCTGGTTCGCACGGCATCCTGCTTTCGTGCTCGGAAACCATGCCCTCGCCTCCGGGCCGTTCGGCGAGGCCTATACCTGCCTTCCGCGCGAGGGTGAGGATCTCGGCGCCGCGCTTCCGGCTGCGATCGGCCGTCTTCCGGAAGCCGTCTATGACGGCGAGCCCGGCATCATCGACCTTGACCTTGAGGAGCGGGAAGACGACGCGGCTCCCGACCTGCCCGGCGATCGGCATGTGCGCGAGGGCAGCTATGTCTTCGACAAAGCTCGCGGCCTGATGCAGGTCCTCGATGGCAGGCCCGTCGCGGTCAAGATTCGCAAGGGCCGCAGCGCCGAGGGCGTGCCCGAAAAGCATGTGCGGATCATCGGCAAGCTGATCCCAATCCGCGATGCGGTGCGCGAGGTCCTCAAATGCCAAGAAACCGACCGGCCGTGGAAAGATGCGCAGGTTCGTCTTCGCATTGCCTGGTCGAACTTCGTGCGCGATTTCGGCCCGATCAACTTCACGACCGTCTCGATGACCGAGGACGAGGAGACAGGCGAGGACCGCGAGACGCATCGCCGGCCGAACCTGCAGCCCTTCCTCGATGACCCCGATTGCTGGCTGGTCGCCTCGATCGAGGACTACGACCTCGAGACCAACACGGCGAAGCCCGGCGCAATCTTCACGCAGCGTGTGATCTCGCCGCCGGCGGCGCCGGTGATCACCAGCGCGGCCGACGCATTGGCCGTGGTGCTGAACGAGCGCGGTCGCGTCGATATCGACCACATCGCCGAACTGCTGCACCGCGACCGTGATGATGTCGTCGCCGAGCTCGGCAGCGCGATCTTCCGCGATCCCGCCGACGGCTCGTGGCAGACGGCCGATGCCTATCTCTCCGGAGCTGTCCGCGACAAGCTGAAGGCGGCGGAGGCCGCCGCGGCGCTCGAGCCGGACTATGAGCGCAACGTCACCGCGCTGCAGGGCGTGCAGCCGGCCGATCTTAGTCCCTCCGAAATCACCGCGCGGCTCGGCGCGCCCTGGATTCCGGCCGCGGATGTCGTCGCCTTCGTCAAGGAGACGATGGGCGCCGAGATCAGGATCCACCATATGCCCGAGCTGGCCTCCTGGACCGTGGAGGCCCGACAGCTCGGCTATATGGCGGCGGGGACGTCGGAATGGGGTACGGATCGTCGCCATGCTGGCGAGCTGCTCACAGATGCGCTGAACAGCCGCGTGCCGCAGATCTTTGACACCATCAAGGACGGCGACAGCGAGCGCCGCGTCCTCAATGTCGTCGACACAGAGGCCGCGAAAGCCAAGCTCTCGAGGATCAAGGACGAATTCCAGCGCTGGATCTGGTGCGATCCCGACCGCACCGACCGCCTGGCGCGGTTCTACAACGATCGCTTCAACAATATCGCGCCGAGAGCCTTCGACGGCTCCCATCTGAAACTTCCTGGCGCCTCTGGCGCCTTCGTTCTTTACGGTCACCAGAAGCGCGGCATCTGGCGGATCATCGCGGCCGGATCGACCTATCTCGCCCATGCGGTCGGTGCTGGCAAGACCATGACGATGGCCGCGGCCATCATGGAGCAGCGCCGTCTCGGCCTGATCGCGAAGGCGATGCTCGTCGTGCCCGGGCACTGCCTGGCGCAGGCCGCGCGCGAGTTCCTGGCGCTCTATCCGAACGCGCGCATCCTCGTCGCCGACGAGACCAACTTCGTGAAGGAGAAGCGACACCGCTTCCTCTCGCGCGCGGCGACATCGACCTGGGACGCGATCATCATCACGCATTCGGCCTTCCGCTTCATCTCCGTGCCCTCGGCTTTCGAGCAGCAGATGATTCAGGACGAGCTCGAGCTCTACGAAACGCTGCTGACCAAGGTCGAGAGCGACGATCGCGTCTCGCGAAAGCGCCTAGAGCGGCTGAAGGAAGGGCTGAAAGAGCGCCTGGAATCGCTGGCGACGCGAAAGGACGACCTGCTCACCATCTCCGAGATCGGCGTCGACCAGATCATCGTCGACGAAGCCCAGGAGTTCAGGAAGCTCTCCTTCGCCACCAACATGTCGACCTTGAAGGGCGTCGATCCGAACGGCTCGCAGCGCGCTTGGGACCTCTATGTGAAATCCCGCTTCGTCGAGACGAAGAATCCGGGTCGCGCGCTCGTGCTCGCCTCCGGCACGCCGATCACCAATACGCTCGGCGAGATGTTCTCGGTGCAGCGCTATCTCGGATACTCTGCGCTCAGCGAGCGCGGCCTGCACGAATTCGACGCCTGGGCCTCGACCTTCGGCGACGTGTCGACCGAGCTCGAGCTGCAGCCGTCGGGCAAATACAAGCCGGTGACGCGCTTCGCCACCTTTGTGAATGTGCCTGAGCTGATCGCCATGTTCCGCTCCTTCGCGGACGTGGTCATGCCGGAGGACCTGCGCCGCTATGTGAAGGTGCCGGCGATCTCGACCGGCCGGCGGCAGATCGTCACCGCGAAGCCGACGGCGGCGTTCAAGCGCTACCAGGTGCTGCTCGACGAGCGCATCAAGGCGATCGAAATGCGCGACCGGCCGCCGGAGCCGGGCGACGACATCCTGCTCTCAGTCATCACCGACGGACGCCACGCCGCGATCGACCTGCGTCTGGTCGATTGCGACAACGACAACGAGCCGGACAACAAGCTGAACCAGCTCGTCGCCAACGCCTTCCGCATCTGGAAAGAGACGGCCGAGAACACCTACCTGCGGACCGACGGGAAGCCGTTCGAGCTCTCCGGTGCCGCGCAGATGATCTTTTCTGATCTCGGTACGATCAGCGTGGAGAAGACGCGCGGCTTCTCGGCCTATCGCTGGATCCGGGACGAGCTCGTCCGGATGGGCGTGCCGGCCACTGAGATCGCCTTCATGCAGGACTATAAGAAGTCGGAGGCGAAGCAGCGGCTCTTCGGCGACGTGCGTGCCGGCAGGGTCCGCTTCCTTCTCGGAAGCTCGGAGACGATGGGCACGGGCGTCAATGCGCAGCTGCGCCTGAAAGCCCTGCATCATCTCGACGTGCCCTGGCTCCCCTCGCACATTGAGCAGCGCGAGGGCAGGATCGAGAGGCAGGGCAACCAGCACGACGTCATCGACATCTTTGCCTATGCGACGGAAGGCTCGCTCGACGCGACCATGTGGCAGAACAACGAGCGCAAGGCCCGCTTCATCGCCGCGGCGCTGTCCGGCGACACCTCGGTCCGGCGTCTCGATGATCTCGGCGAAGGCCAGGCCAACCAGTTCGCCATTGCGAAGGCGATCGCCTCCGGCGACCAGCGGCTGATGCAGAAGGCCGGGCTCGAAGCGGACATCGCCCGTCTCGAACGGCTCCGTGCCGCCCACCAGGACGATCAGTTCGCCGTTCGCCGCCAGATCCGCGACGCCGAGCGCGAGATCGAGTTCGCGACCCGGCGCATCGGCGAGATCGAGCAGGATATCGCGCGCCTGGTCCCGACCACCGGCGACGCCTTCGCGATGACCGTGACCGGCAGGACCTATGGCGAGCGCAAGGAGGCCGGCCGAGCGCTGATGAAGGAGATCCTGACGCTCGTGCAGTTGCAGCGGGAGGATGAGAGCGTGATCGCCTCGGTCGGCGGCTTCGATCTCGAATATTCCGGCGAGCGGTTTGGGCGCGATGGCTATCGCTACAGCACCCTGCTCCTCAGGACGGGATCTGAATGCGAAATCGACCTGCCGGTAACCGTCACGCCACTCGGCGCAATCTCACGTCTCGAGCATGCCCTCGACGATTTCGATGGCGAGCAGGAGCGATTTCGGCAGCGTCTCGGCGACGCTCGGCGTCGGCTCGCCTCCTACCGGTCGCGCGACGGCGGCGCGTTCGCCTTTGCCGAGGAACTGGCGGAGAAGCGTCGTCAACTCGCGGCGATCGAGGCCGATCTCGCCGCTGATACGGAAAAGCCGGCCGAACGGGCTGCCGCCTGACCGCTTCAGCGCGACAGGCGGTTCTCGTCGTCGATCAGCATGAGCCGGGCCGGCGGCGCGTTGGACCATCGCCACAGGACGAGGTTCAAATCCTCCGCCGTCGAGCCGGCGGCGAAGCTGCGGACCAGCAGGCCGTTATAGCCTGCGCCGATCAGGTGCCGGGCGAGAGCCTGCGTCTTCGCCTCGCCGTTGGTCCTCATCTGATCCCGCCATGTCGTGTCGGCGATCGCCGCCGCATCCATTCCCTCTTCTGCCAGCGCGGCATCATCCCGGCAATCGAAGATGCCATCGATCTCCGCCACATAGGCGACGAGCGTCGTCGGCTGAAGATTGCCGACCTGATTGGCTTCGCGCAGCGCCGTCATGACCGACAGCGAGGTGTAGAGTGCGGGCACGCCTTTCGGATTGAAGCGTCCGCTATAGAGTTCGGCGCCGCGGCCCGACAGCGGTTCGCGGGCATAGATCGGGTTCAATGCCCGGAAGAGCTTGCCGTCATGGCGCATGCGCGGTCAGGCATGAACGCCGGCGTCGACGGCGTCGATGTAGTCGAGCACATCGTCGGCCCGGCCGCCGCGCACGAGCTGCATCGCCGTCTGCCCGGAAAATCCTGGCAAGGGCTCCGACCGATACCAGGCATAGGCCATCAGCGCCGAGCCGAAGCGCGGCTCGACCTTGTTGATGACCTCGATCATCTCGCGCAGCCGGCGCTGTGTCTTGTCCGAGCGGATCCGATCCCTGCGCTGGATGGCGTCCTTGCCGAGACCTGCCGTGCGGGCGATCTCCTCGCTTGTGGTCCGGAAGGCTTCGGCGATGCGCCGCGGCGCGAAAAGGCCGTCGTCGGCATATTGGGCGAGGCCCATGGCTCAGACCTCCATCTCTCTGCGCCGGTAGTATTGACGCAATATAGCGTCAGAAGAAGCGGAATACAAGAGAAGGGAGAGGGAGGAGGAATTCCTGCTCGCAGATCGGACGGACCGCTGACGCTGGCGCTCAACCGCGCCCCACGCGATCCCGGCCCGTCGTCCTGCGCAGGGCTGGAAGCCCTGCTGGTCCAGCCGGGCAGGGATGCTCGGCCGCAGTTGCACCGGCCCGTCCGCTCCGCGGGCCGGGGGGTGTCTTCGGAAAGAAGACGAGAGAGGGCCGCCCGGCCGGGCTGGTCCGCAAACCCCTGGATGGAGCATCCTTATGCACCTCATGAAAGTCGATCCGCGTGCGCTGAAGGAAAACCCCGATCGCGCCCGCCAGACCAAGGCCACGCCGCAGGCCGACGCCCTGCTGCTCGCCACCATCAAGGCCGTTGGCATCGTGCAGCCGCCCGTCACCACGCCGGATTCCGGCGGCGGCAACGGCTACATCATCAATGCCGGCCATCGCCGCGTGAAGCAGGCGATCGCAGCCGGCCTCGAGGAAATCGATGTTCTCGTCGCGGACGCGTCGAACGACAACGGCGCCATGCGCTCGATGATCGAGAACATCGCCCGCGAGCCCCTGAACCCCGTCGACCAGTGGCGCGCGATCGAGCGCCTGGTGGCCCTCGACTGGACGGAGGAAGCCATCGCCATCGCGCTGGCGCTGAACGTCCGTCGCATCAAGCAGCTGCGGCTGCTCGCCAACGTGCTGCCGGCCATGCTCGATCACATGGCCAAGGGCGACATGCCCGACGAGCGCCAGCTGCGCACCATCGCCGCGGCCTCGCTCGACGAGCAGAAGGAGGTCTGGAAGAAGCACAAGCCGTCGAAGGGCGATCCGCAGGTGTCGTGGTGGAGCGTCGCGCAGGGCCTGCAGAAGAAGCGCATGTTTGCCCGGCACGCGAGCTTCGGCGACGACCTCGCCCAGGCCTACGGGATCGAATGGGTCGAGGACCTGTTCGCTCCGGCCGACGAGGACAGCCGCTACACCACCAATGTCGAGGCCTTCCTCGGCGCGCAGCAGGAGTGGATGGCCAACAACCTGCCGAAGAAGGGCATCATCGCCGAGTCCACCAATTGGGGCGAGGTGAAGCTGCCGCCGAAGGCCGAGCGCGTCCATGGCAAGCCGACGAAGTCGGATTGCACGGCCATGTATCTCGATCGCGACGGCCGCGTGCAGAGCGTGCATTACCGCATGCCCGAGCCCAGGAAGGCCAAGGGCAAGGCCGGGAGCGGTCCCGACAGCACGACGGACGACGTCGGCATCGTGGCGAAGACCCGTCCCGACGTGACGCGCAAGGGCGTCGAGATGATCGGCGACTTCCGCACCGACGCGCTGCGCGAGGCGCTCGGCCGCGCGCCGATCGAGGACGACACGCTGACGGCGCTGCTCATCCTCGCCTTCGCCGGCCAGAACGTCTCCGTCACGACCGGCAGCGGTGGCGTCTACTACGGCAACAGCCGGCTCGCGAAGCATGCCGCCATCCTGTTCGACGGCGAGGGCAAGCTCGCCTTCGACATGGACACGCTGCGCGTCGCGGCCCGATCGATGCTCGCCGACGTTTTCTCGTGTCGGGAGAACGCCACCAATAGCGGCATCGTCGCCCGTATCGCCGGCGCCACGGTCGGGGCGGACGGCTTCCTCCCCAATATGGGCACCGACGACTTCCTCTCCTGCCTGGCGCGACCGGCACTGGAGGCGTCCTGCAAGGACACGCCGGTCCTGCCGCGCCAGCGGGTGAAGGACACGCGAGCCGCGCTCGTCGAGCACTTCAAGGAAGCTCGCTTCATCCACCCCTCCGCGCTCTTCGATCCGGATGCGACGGCGCTTGGCACGTGGCTGACGTCCAGTGCGCCGACCGAGGATGGCGACGAAGCCGATGAGGATGCCGACGCTGCGACCGCCGAGCCGTCCGACGAGGACGGCTTCAGGGAAGCCGCCGAATAGGCCTGCTCCTCTTCTCCTCCGATCGAACCCCGCCGCCGTCATCGCCGGCGGCGGCTTTGTTTCCGACACCCCGCACAGGGAGATTTTCCATGTCCGCACAACTCGTCTTCGATCGCGCGCCCCTCGGTGCGCTCATCCGCTACGCCGACGGTTCACCGCGTCCGCCCGAGCGGCATCGCAAAAAGTTCGCCGCCTGGGAGAGCTGCAACAGCGGCGGCCGGCTTATCGCCAAGCGCGCGCAGGCTGTCGTCGGTAGCACCACGCTGCCCGCCTCGATCACCCTGCACAAGGGCGACTTCGGCAGCGGCGGCGTCATCGTGCTGCGCGTCCATCAGACCTTTTCGGTGAACAGCGACCTCACCTTCACCGTCGTCGAGCGGCCCGCCATCGGCTCGGTCCTGGTCCTCGATCGGGCCGGCGAGGACGCCGAGCTCGTCCACCTCGCGGAAAGCCGCGCGGCGGCGGAGGCCTGGCTGAAGATCCATGGCTACCCGCACGCCGTGCTGCGCGAGGTCACGGCCGACGAGGCTGCGACCGGCGCCGCCGGGGGGAGGGCGGCGGCATGAACGCGACAGCTGCCGCCAACGATATCGAAGACGCCCCCGGATTACCGGGGGCTTCCTTCGGCCGCAGCGCCGACGGCCTGCTCGTCGCGCTTGTCGGCGACACCGCCTTCGCCATGGCGCCGGGGCGCGACGGGAAGCACTATCTCGTCACTGGCTGGCGCATCGGCAGGCCGATGGCACAGTGGTCCCGCTCCGACTTCTACGGCCATTGCGGCGAGCTCGCCGACGAGGCGGCGTTTCGTGCCCGCGTGCTCGAAAGCGCCGAGCATCAGCGGGAGAAACGGGCGCTCGGCCGCAAGGAGGTTTCCTCGCGCGCCAGCACGCCATGGGGCGCCTCGCAGGGTGCGACGCTCTATGCCGAGGACGTCGTTTTCCACTCCACGGCCGGCCATGGTGGCTTCCACATCTCGGCCGAGCGCAATCGCAAGGTCCATCCGCTCCTTCGCGCCGAGGGCGGATGGTACGAACAGGACGAGTGCTGGGCCGCAGTCGCGATCACGTTCCCGCATCTTTTCACTGCCTTCGAGCGGCGCTGCGCCGAGCGCACGATCAAGGATAGCTGGCCCGATGCCTGGGAGGCGATCTTCGGCACGGTGCTTCAGCCCGGCGAATCCCGCGAGAAGGATCGCTGCGCCTTCGAGCGTGATCACGCCGCCGACTGGATCGTGGTTTCGGCGATCACATCGGACCGGGAGGCGGGCTTCGTCGAGGTCGTCGCGACGCTCGGCGGCGAGCGCGGGCCCGGCACCGAGGAGCGGCGTTTCCTTGTGCCGTCGGGCGAGTACAGCACCGGGCGCTTCGGCTTCGTCGTTGATCCGGCCCGGCATCGCGTCTATGGCGGGCTGTCGAGCTTCATCGGCTGGAACGGGAGGGCAGAGACATGACCGGCCCTGCCGAACGTCTCGCCGAGCGGTCCCGCATGGAGGAGGCGCGCCGTCAGATCCAGCGCCAGCTCGACCGGATCAATCGTCAGATCACGCGGCGGATGACGGCCTTCATCCCGCAGCTGAAGCTTCGCCACAGCTTCTTCCGCCACGGAAAGGCCACCCAGCCGAGCGCTTTCCTCGAGCGCTATCCAGCGCAGCTTGCGGCGCTCACCGCCGAGCGGCAACCGGAGATCGATGCCTTGTCGCGAAAGCTCGCCCGGCAGGATCAGGCGATCGCCACGCTGCTTGAGCGCCTCGGAGGCGCAGAGCGGGAACCGACAGAGGCGCGCCGCGGTTCCCAAATCCCGGCGAAGGGCCAAACGCCATGAAGCGCAAGGCGTCGCGGCCCTGCAACCATCGTCTCGTTGCTCATTGGGACGATGAGCGCGACATCGGCAACGGCATCATCGTCACGTTGCGCCCCGGCTATGTCTTCTACGACGATTGCGGGGTCATGGGCTTCGACACCGTGCGCGCGGCGCGTGAAGCCCTTCGGAGCGTTGCCGCGAGATCGGAACGGCAGGAGCGGCGCTCATGAGGTTCCGCTGCCATCGCTGCGGCCAGGCATGGCCGGACCATCCCGTCACCCGGGTTCCCTGCCCGATATGTCGTGCCGCTGCGGGGGCGTGGTGTCGCCGGCCGTCGGGGCTCCGCGCCATGGAGCTCCACGTCAATCGCGAGCACAATGCGCTCGCCATGGGGTGCCTCCAGCGGTGCCCGGGCCCTGGCGGCGAGGCTCAGCTGAGCCTCCACCTGCAGTCGTCGCGTGCGCTGGAGATGCTGCCGAGCGTGTATCCGTCTTCCGGAAGTTCGACGTCGTCGGGCGCATGAGCGTCGGGCCGCTGCGGACGGCGGCCCACCCGGATGCGCCCCTTCCGCCCCTGGCGGCGACGATCATCCACATCGTGCGCAGGATCGCCTATCTCCGCCCGATCGCGCGATCCTCGTCTTCGGCGGCGCACTCTCTGCCGGCGTGCCGTGCCCGGAAGCCTGACACGCCGAGGTCAAGGGCTCGTCCGGCTCTGCCGAGCGAAGGCCGGGCGCATCCGATCGCGCGCGCGACGCTTCGTGTGAGCTCCCTTTCGTCACCGACGAGGGCTCCTGCACGGCGGGACGGGCCTGTCATGGCGGTCCTTGCCGGTCGGCTTCCCATGTCGAGAGTCCGGTCCGCCGGACCTCCCCGCGGGTTTGTCGCGGTCTTAAGCCGGCGGCCGGGCGCTTCAAGGCCGCTTCGCGCCGCGTTGCGGCCGGAGCCGCCACTCTCGCAGGGCGTGCCCGCGTCCCGCGCGAGGGCCTGAAGGCCCTGCTTGGCCGCACGCCCGCCCCGCTCGATCCGGCGTCCCCGGACCCTGAAGCGCCCGCCTTTCCGCCGGCTTGTTTCGACCGCACCCGCAGGGAGGACCGGCTGGAGCCGGTCCGAGCCTCGGGAGAAGCCGAACGAAAGGAAATCGCCATGACCAAGTCCGCTGCCGCTCCGCGCCAGGCCGCCAAGGTCGTCCAGCTCCGCAAGGGCACCACCCTCGAAATGGTCAAGCTATGCTGCGCCGACGCTGCCACCGCCACGCTCATCTCCGAGCGCTTCGGCCTCGCCGTGGTCGACGGTGACGGCATCCGCGAGCTTCATCACCGCCTGATTGTTGAGACCGCCGACAGCCTCGACGAGGGCCTGGGCGAGCGCGCGATGCAGATCCATCTCCAGCGCATCGTCGGCGCCTATGTCGGCTCCGCCCATGGGGCCGGGCAGTTCTACAGCCGCGCGGTGACGGAGGCCCGCGACGCCACGGCCAAGGCCGCCAACGATACCCGCGACGAGGACCTCGACGGCCCGGTCGGCTTCGACAGCGCCGCGCAGCGCAAGCGCGAGTTCGCCGCCGACATGGCCCTGCAGTCCTACGCCCTGCGCATGGCGGCCGAGGGCGCTGTCACTGCCTACGAGCACGTCGTCGGCGAGCGCTGGAAGCCCTTCGAGCGTCCGGTCGAGAACCCGGGCCAAAGTGTCGACCGCAAGGCGGCCGAACTGCAGATGGCCGCCTTCGGCTGAGCCGCCCCCGGGGCGAGGCTTCGGCCTCGCCCCTCTTCTCTCACCACCACAAGGCCGGCCCATCAGGGTCGGCCCTTTCTCTTGTCGCTAGCGCGTTCTGCCGGCGCGTGGGGCTCCTCCTGCCGGGCCGCCGAGGACGTTTTTTTCGACGGCGCTGCGCAGGTTCGTCAGCGCGGCGACGACATTGGTGTCGAGCAGTGGGCCCCTTGTTGGCCGGACATCACGCCTGCGACCTCTCTCGTCTGTGCGAACGCCCAGACCGTGGCGATAGGAGAGCGGACGGGAATGGCGCGCTGGCGCGGCCCGTCCCGGACGGCGGTCCTGCCGGGTCCGGCGGTCCGCGCAACGGCTGCGCCGTCCTCCACTGCGTTCCGGCCCTGACCACCCCGTCGCGCAAGCGCGCCGGGGACCCCGGTCGGGTGCGCGGACCTCATGACCGTCCCCGCCTGACGGACCTCCGTGACGGGGCCGCGATCGGCGCGGCCTCCATGAAGGAGGCTCGGGACAATGAAAAGGAAGGAAAGCAGGCCGCGCACCGACATCTATGCGCAGATCACGGAAAAGCTCGTCGCCGCGCTCGAGAAGGGGGTGCGTCCCTGGGTGCAGCCCTGGAGCGCAGGCAATGTGAAGGGCCGCGTGACGCGGCCGCTGCGCCACAATGGCGAACCCTATACCGGCATGAATGTTCTGCTGCTCTGGTCGGAGAGCATGGCGCGCGGCTTCGCCTCGCCGGTGTGGATGACCTTCAGACAGGCGTCCGAGCTCGGCGCACATGTCCGCAAGGGCGAAAGCGGCGCGACCGTCGTCTATGCCAGCCGGTTCAAGCGCACTGAGACCGACGCGCGCGGCGACGAGGTCGAACGGGAGATTCCCTTCCTCAAAGCCTACACCGTGTTCAATTGCGACCAGATCGAGGGCTTGCCGCAGCACTACTATGCCCGGCCCATCGAACCGGTCCCCGACCCGGTCGAGCGGATCGGCCATGCCGACCGCTTCTTCGGCAATACCGGGGCAGTGATCCGCCATGGCGGGGCGAAGGCCTTCTTCGCCCCGTCCACCGACCATGTGCAGATGCCGCCGTTCGAGAGCTTCCGCGACGCGGCGAGTTACTATGCCGTTCTCGGACATGAATGCGTCCACTGGGCCGGCGCGTCACATCGGCTCAACCGGGACCTCAGCCGCTACCACCAGGATCGCAGCGAGCGGGCGCGCGAAGAGCTCATCGCCGATATCGGCGCGAGCTTCCTCTGCGCCGATCTCGGCCTGGTGCCGGAGCTCGAGCCGCGGGCGGACCACGCGAGCTACGTCGCCTCCTGGCTCAAGGTGCTGCAGGACGACCGTCGGGCGATCTTCGCCGCGGCCGCCCATGCGCAGCGGGCGGTCGCCTATCTCCACGGCCTTCAGCCAAGGGCCGAGAGCGAGCGGAAGGCGGCCTGATGCTTCACGCTCCGCCTTCGAGCGGGGAGGGCGCCGACGCCGAGCCCTCCCCGGCGATCCGCCTGCGCGTGCTCAGCCTCGGCGCCGGCGTGCAGTCCACCACCCTCGCGCTGCTCGCCGCCCATGGCGAGATCGGCCCCATGCCCGACTGTGCGATCTTCGCTGATACGCGCTGGGAGCCCAAGCCGGTCTACGAGCACCTGGCCTGGCTCATGTCGCCCAACGTCCTGCCATTCCCGGTCCATATCGTGTGTGCCGGTGATATCCGGGCGAATCTCATCGCGGCGGCGGAAGGCCGCCGCTGGGCATCGATCCCCGCGTTCACGCGCCGTGTGGACCGGCAGGGGCGCGTCTCGGTCGGCATGATCCGGCGCCAATGCACCGGCGACTACAAGATCGATCCAATCCGTCGGAAGGTGCGCGCGCTCGCCGGCTTGACGCGCCGGCGGTCGCCGGCCGTCCCGGTCGTCGAGCAATGGATCGGCATCTCGACCGACGAGATAATCCGCATGAAGCCGAGCTTCGAGAGCTGGCGCCTCAATCGCTGGCCGCTCGTCGAACGGCGCATGTCGCGCCGCGACTGCCTGTCCTGGCTGGAGCGGCACGGCTATCCGCGACCCCCGAAAAGCGCGTGCATCGGTTGCCCGTACCATAGCGATGCGGCGTGGCGGCGCCTGCGCGACGGCGATCCGGCCGGCTGGGCCGATGCGGTCGCGGTTGACCGGGCGATCCGCTCCGGCCTGCGCGGAATCCGTGGTCAGGTCTTTCTCCATCGTTCGGCGAGGCCGCTGGAAGACGCCGATCTCACCACGGCCGCCGATCACGGCCAGCTCGATCTCTGGCCCAACGAGTGCGAGGGCATGTGCGGCCTGTAACTGTGGGCTGGCACCGCGACTCTGCCCCCGGTTCGGATACGATCGAGGGTCGGCACCGGTGCAAGGGAGCCCGGCCGCAGCGTTGTGCCAAGCCGTCTTCCTCTCAATGACGACCCATCATACCGGCAGTCGGGCCGCGTCAAGGACGCGCGGTGCCCCCAATTTTGCCGCCGCTGCGCGACAACAAAATCGGCACCCCCGCGCGCCGGCGCTGCCGGTCGCTGCGCGATCCTTGACCCGGCCCTCCAACGCCCGGTGCGCCGCCTCCCGTCATCGAGACGAAGGAGGTTCACATGACGAAGGTTCTCGACATCTACGCCGAAATCGCCGAGCTGCGCGCCGAGCTCGCGCACTGCATCCTCACCCGCCAGGAGCGCAGGGAGTCGCAGCAGCGCCTCGAAGAGCTGCTCGCGGAGGCCGAGCGCCGCAGCCGCGAGGCGGAGGGGGCGTGAGCCCCCTCACATGGGGTGGCCTTGGTCAAGTGTTCTTCATGCGGTCATGATGGCACTCCTCATCGTGATCAGGGCCGAGCCGTTTTCTGCATGCAGCCGGACAGCCGCATCACCTCACATCCGGTCGGCGCGCAGGCGCCTGTACCATGATCCCTCATGCTTGAGGGCGTCGGCTCGGAAGAGTGGGACCATCCTTTTTGGCGGCATGTTCCAGCCAGGGGGCTTAACAGCGGTCACCACTCACCCGGATCCAGCTCGCCAGTTGTCGATCCGGCGCGCAGGATGAGAAAGGCTAAAGAGGCTATGCCTTGAGTACGGCGCCCTCGGGCATGGTGCCTTGGGTCACGTAGCGCCAAAGCGCCACGAGGAGCTTGCGGGCCAGCGCCACGATGGCAATGCGTCGAACCCGGCCGCGCCCTGGGCCTACCCGCTGGACGAACCAGCGGCTGAGCGCCGACCCGGGCTGATGGCGGACCCAGAACCAAGCCAGCTCGACCATGGTATGACGCAGGCGAGGGTTGCCCGCCTTGGTAATACCCTGCTCTCGGTCGATGCCGCCGCTCTGCCACGGGCTTGGGGCCAATCCTGCATAAGCCGCGATCTGACGGCGGTTGTCGAAGCGCCGGAACAGAGCTTCCAGCCACAACAGCGAGGCGAACTCAGGTCCGATTCCCCGTAGGCGGACGAGCAGGGCCGGCGCCATCTCTCCGGCTTGTGCGAGAAGCGTATCGCGCTCGCGTTCGACCGCGGCCAGTTGAGACAGTACGAGCTCCAAACGGTCGATCTCGCGGCTGATCTCTCTGCCGAGATGGTCCGGCAAGGGGCGGCCATCTCCAGTCTGGAGGGCGGCAAGGCGCGTGCGCCGGTCCGCGCGGAGCGGGTCGTAATCGCCCACTCCCTGGCCGAACAGGAGACCTTTGATGCGGTTCGTATGTGCGATGCGCTCCTTGATCAGCCGACCGCGCTCGCGCGACAGCCGTCGCCGGTCCTCCGCGTCCGGGCTGGGCGCTTCGACCATCGAGCAGACCTGGTGCTCGCCTCGTGACCAGGCCATGAGCGTGCGCACGAGAAGGTCGCCGTCGACCGCGTCGGTCTTCGCCCGTCGGTGACGACGATTCACCGCAATCGAGGCCGGGTCCACGACGTAGCTGGCGATCCCCTCGCGCAGCAGCAGACGGTGGAGCCAAAAGCCATCCAGCCCCGCTTCCTGAACAACAGCGACCGACACCGGCGCACCAAGCCGGCGCTCGGCGCGGCCTGGCAACGGGCCACCGACGAGGGTCGCGACTACCTCTCGGTCAAGCTGGACGATCCGTCCTTCCGGGAGCCCCTCTACGCCACCCTGGTCGAGGTGGAGGGCGAGGAAGGCCTGCAGCTGATCTGGTCCCGGCCGCGGCGGGATTGATCGCAGCGACGCGAGGGCTCCGCCGCAAGGCGGGGCCTTCGCCCTTTCCGGCACGCGAGGAGACCCTGATGACGCGATCCCGTTCATCACAGCGCCGACAGCCGCATCCCGACGACATCGTTCTCTGGCCCGACGGCACCTGGGCCACGCTCGAGGAGGTGCGCAACGGCGACTACGACTGGATGTCGGACGACTTTGAGATCATCGACCACATGGACGGCGCCCGGCTGAAGGCGGCCGGTGTCATTGACGAGACCATGTGACGCCACTTGGCCGGCAGCGCTTCGCTTGCCGGCCATTCCTATGGGGCCGGTTCAATCCGCGTCACGATAACCCCGCCGCCGCTTGCTGCGCTCGAGGCGGCTCAGGGCGTCGCCGGCCTCGTCGGGCCCGTCGAAAGTCTGCATCATGGCCTGGCCGTTCGACCCGATCCGGCCCCAGTTGCGGACGACCGAGGCGCCGCCGAACAGCGTCGGCTGGATCGCCAGCATGTAGAAGCGCCGCATGTTCTGCGTCGGGTCGATGCGGCGAAGATGGACGGGTCGGCTGCCCTTCTGGGTCATGCCGGGAGTCTCGCCGGCGCCGCAGGCGGCGTCCAACGCGTTTTTCGAATCGGTCCGGCGCGACCGATTCATTGTGCTGATGCCTCAGTCGCACCAGCTGCGCCGGTTGCCGTCCCATCGCCGGACAAGCCGTTCGGCGACCATGCGCTCGCCGATCGAGCGTCCCGCGCGCATGACCATGCGCAGCTTGCGGCCGAACGGGTCTTCGTCCCGCACGCCCGCGCGCAGCGCAAACGGCCCGGCATTGAGCAGCGCCCGCAGCCTGTGCTTCGCAGCCTCGCCGACCTCCCTCTCATATTCGCAGCGCGGCGGCGTGAGTTCCGGAGCGTCGATGTCGGCGATCCGGATCTTCTGCCGCCCGAGCCAGAACGTGTCGCCGTCGACCACGCAGTTGAATCGGCGAGCACTTCCACAGAACGTAAATGAAGCCGTCACGGTGTCGCCGACAGGCCCGGAAACCGGACGCGGCCTTGGCTCGGCATCGCCCCGGGATGCCCAATGGAGCACGGCGAGGACCAGCGTGGCGACGACGGCGCCTTTCGCGACGAGGCCCGTCATTGTCCAGGATCGCTGCTCGAGCCGGCCGGTCGGTTCCCTCGCCGGCGCTGTCCGTCCGACCCGAACTCTATGTCCAAGGTGGCGGGTCTTTCCTCGATCGAATGCGGAGCGGGTCGAAGGGCCCGGGTGGCGTCAAGCGCCATGATCCGCACAGGGTGGGAGATCTGGGCGAGCCGCCTGCGGCGGTCTGGCTCTACTCGCGCCGCTACGCGCCGCTCCCGGAGCCCGCTGCGCGGTCTCCGCCATGCGGTGACGATCCATCTCGCGCGACGGGACGCCCGGATCGACCGGGCGTCCCGTCGCGAGGGCGACCCTCGCGCACCCTGCCGGCTGGTCGCCGGATACGGACGCGGCCCCTGGTCGGGGCCGAGGGCTCTTCTTCTCTCTGACGGCCCATTGTGCACCCGCTGCTCCGGCGTCAAGGACATCGCGGTTCCCCCAATTTTCCGCCGCCGCCCGCCGGGCGCCGCCGGAAAATCGGCACCTCCGCTCGCCGCCGCAGGCGGTCGCTTCGCGATCCCTGACCCCTCGCGGCTACGGTGCGGCCTCCTTTCGTCAGACCGAAAGGAGAAATCTCATGACACATCAAACCGTGACGTCCATCGATGGCGGCAGCGCCGAATATTGGAAGCAGCGGACCGAGGCCTTCCGCCTGATCCGTGACGCGGAGGATTGCGCGAAGCGCCTCGAGACAGCGCCGCTCTATCTCCACGGCGGATACGATGAAGACGGCGACGTCATCCCGGTCGAGAATCTCGAGCCGCACGACGATATGGAGGACGCCGTTCGGGCGATCGAGGCCAACGAGACGGCCGTCAGCATTCTGGTGGCGCAGCGCCGGACCCGCATCGGTGGCCGCCCGATCCCGGAGGTGATCCTCGCGGTGGCGCGATTGGAGGAGGATCCAATCGAAGATCCGGTGAACAATCCGCTCTGGGGCTCGGACACGGATTGATATCCAGAGCAGAGGCGGCTCACGCCGCCTCTGCTCTTTGCCGTGTCCGAAGCGCCGCCGCCCGGATCGACCGGGCGCCCCGTCGCGAGGCCAACCCTCGCGCACCCGGCGGGCTCTGCGGGCTGCGGACACGGCGCCTGGCCGGCGCCGTGGCTTTCCTCTCTCTCTGACGGCCCATTGTGCACCCGCCGCTCCGGCGTCAAGGACATCGCGGTTCCCCCAATTTTCCGCCGCCGCCCGGGAGGCGCCGCCGCAAAATCGGCTCCCCCGCTCGCCGCCGCAGGCGGTCGCTTCGCGATCCCTGACGCCTCGCGGCTACGGTGCGGCCGCCTTTCGTCAGAACGAAAGGAGACCTCTCATGTCCGACATCGACTATCTCTCGCTGTTCACGCGCCTGAACGGCTTTAGGCTCATCGCAAGAATCAATCGTGTCGCCTGCGACAACGATCTCGCGCGTTGCGCACACGACCGGCTCGTCGCCAAGCTCGGCGAGCTGATCGAGCTGATGACGCGCGCAGTAGGAGCGAAGCGGTGCCTGCAAGAGGGCGCTGATCCCGCGCGCGTCGAGCAGGCCTCGGAAGACCTCTACTGGATCGAGGCGGAGTTCGAGCACCGCTGGATCTCGCAGTCGCAGCCGCTTCTCGATCATCTCGACATCGATCTGGCGACGCAGGAGATTTTCGATCCCCGCACGAAGCGCTGGTACGCGCTCGAATGCGGCCCGTCGCTGCGCGAGGTGAGCGACCAGAACCTCTGCGGCCTGCGCGAGATCATCGACCGGATCGCGTGCCAGACCGGCGTGAGCTTCCACGCCCACCGCATCGTCTACGGGTCCACCGAGCTGGTGCCGAGCGGCCGCTGAGCCGCAGAGGAGAGGCGGCCCGGCCGCCTCTCGCCCTCGCCTCGGCCGAGGGCATGGCGCGCCGGAGCAAGCGTCGCGCGCTCGCCTGGAAACCGCGACTGCTCCCGTCATGCCGGAAGCTCCGGCATGGCGCCGTCGCCGATATTCCAGGTCCAGGCCGCGATGCCGCTCTCGGCGATCAGCTCGTCCAGCTTCTCCCGATAGTCGCCCTCGGCGCCGTCGGGCACGATATACATGCCGAGCGGTGCGGCGCCGTCCTGCCGCAGAACAACGCAGGCCATCGGCTGCGCCGCCGGCATGTTGTAGCGCAGGCTTTTCACGAAGCTGGCGCCGCGCTTCGCCAACGCGTCGATCAGCGCCGCCTCGTAGCGATTCTCGCATGGCAGCCAGCGGTCGGTCGCGACCATGAGCGCGATCGACTCGATCGAGGCGATGCCGGCGGCATCGACGCCGAAGGTGGCGATCGCGATAAGATGCGACTCCGCGGTCGCGTTCCAGAGCGCCAGCTCGGGGGCGAACACCGCGTTCATCCGCCGGTGAACGTCGTCGTTCAGCATGAAGGGGAAGCGGGGGAGGTGCTTGATCACGACGCGGTGGCCGAAGCGCGCCGGCGCGATCTCCTTGACCTCGCCGATCAGCATGGCAAGCGAGCGGCGCTTGCCTTCCGCCTTCATCGCGCGGCTGAGGAATGTCTCGCGCCGCTGCGCGATCGCGGCGTCGCGCTCGGCATCGAACATCTCGGGGATGAACAGGACGTCCGCGAGCGCCTTGCCTTTCGCGGTCTTGCCCTCGGCCGCCTCGAGCAGGAACTTGCGCAGCACCGCCCAGTTGCGTCGGCCGGTCATGGCCGGCCGCCAGCGATTGAACTCGGCCTGCTCCCACAGAAAGTGCAGCAGCGCGCGCAGCGAGAGCCGCGAACCGTCCGTCTTCACCGCGCCGGCATCGGTCGTCTCACGCGCCGCCGGCGCCGTCCGACCGGCCTGCTTCGACAGGCTGAAATCGAGCTTGAGCAGGGTGACGCCGTCCTCGGCGTTCTCGACGATCGCCTCGCCGGCGACGGCCCCAAGACCGGAAAGCGCATGCGGCGGCTCATAAGAATCGCAGTCGGGATCGTGCCGCGGTCCGCTGCCCGGCATCCGCTTCAGCACATGGCGGCCGCCCGCGCGCGCCACATACATCGGAACGCCATCCTGCTGGCACAGGCACAGCGGATGTTCGCGCCGGGCGAACGCCTCCGACAGCCGCTCGCTGATGTCGCCGGCACTGTCCTCGACCTCCATGTCGCCGATGCGCAGCCGTCTCAACGCGCTCCTCCCTGCAGCAGGTCGATCGATCGCACCGAGGCTGCAATCCCACGATCGCCGTCTATCATCGCACCGCTTCTTTCCGGTGGAATCTGTTCTCGCCGACACAGCTCCTCATGTCCTCGCGGCGGAACCAGATGGCCCGCCCGCATCGAAGCGGTGCATTGCCGGCTGTGAACACGATCTGCTCGTCGGCGCGCATGCGCAGCACCTCGTGCGGCAGGATCAGGGGGCGGCGCGCCAGCTGCTTCGAGCGCGTCCGCGACGCGCCCGACATCTGCGACGAGCGGCTGAGCTGGTCGACCTCCACGGTGGTGTCGCCGCAGCGCCGTGAGATGTAGTCGGCGGTCTCAGGATCGTTGATCGCGGCGAAGCTTATCCACGAGGCGGACTCGAACCATTTCGAGGTGGCGTCTCGGCCGCCATAGGCTTCGCGCATCTGCCCGATGGACTGGAAGAGCAGGGTCATGGTGATCCCGTATTTTCGGCCGGCATCACGCGCGGTCTCCAGGATGCGCAGGAAGCCGAGCCGTGCCACTTCGTCGAGCAGGAACAGGGTCCGATCCTTCACCTCGCCATTGCGATTGTAGATCGCGTTCATCAGCGCGCCGATGATGACGCGGGCCAGTCCCGGATGCGCCTCCAGCACTTTCAGGTCGAGCGCGATGAAGATGTCGGTGCCGCCGTCGGCGAGCTCGTCGGTCGTGAAGCTGTGGCCGGAGATCAGGGCCGCATAGTTCGGATAGGACAGCCAGTGTGTCTCCTTCACCGCATTGGCGTAGACGCCGGAAAAGGTCTCCGGCGTCATGTTGACGAACACCGCGACATTCTCCTTCACGAAGTCCGATCCCGACTGCTCGTAGATCCGGGTCAGCCGCTCCCGCAGCTTCGGCTCCGGCTCGGAGAGATTGGCGCGCACCTGCCGGAGCGTCTGGTCCTTCTTTTCCGTATGACCCGACAGACAGACGTCCGCGATCAGCGCGGTCAGAAGCTGCATCGCCGACGCCCGAAAGAAGTCGTCGCGGGCGGAGGCCTGGCGCGCCGTGTCGGTCATCACCCAGGTCGCGACGGCGACGATGTCTTCCTCCTTCGTCCCACCGAAACGCCCGATCCAGTCGAGCGCATTGAAGCCGGTGGCGGCATCGGCCGGGTCGAGCACCACCACCTTGCGGCCCGCCTTGCGCCGATGGCCGATCACCATCGGCGCAACCTCGGATGAGGGGTCGAGCACCACGAGGCCGCCGCCCCATTTCAACGCCGAGGGAATCGTTACCGACGTGGTCTTGAAACCGCCCGAGCCGGCGAAGACGATGCCGTGCGACGAGCCGAACGAGCCGTCGAAGCAGAGCAGCGGCGAGCGGCCGCCGCTGCCCCAGCTGTCGCGGCTGTCGGCGCGGAACGCGATGCCGGCGACGGAATCGCGATCGACCCGGTAGCGCTCGCCGATGACGATGCCGCCGGCGTCCCCGAACAGCTTGCCAGCCGTCTCCATTCGCATCCAGTCGGTCTCGCCATGGATCGCGCGCCGGCCCTTGATCCGGCGCGGAGACGCCGCGGCGAAGGCGGCATTGCCCCTGATGGCGACGCGCAGCGCGAACATCGCGCAAACGAGCGCGATCGCCGCGCCGATCATCGTTCCCGGATCGGCATAGGCCAGCACATATTGCCCCGCCGGCACGCGGTCCGCCAGAGCAGCCAGCCGCGCGCCTTCGCGGATAGTGGCGATGCCGATGACGGCCGCGCTCCCGGTCACGACGCCCCATCCGACCGCCCGGATGGCGATCGCGCCGGCCGCCGCGAAGAGCAGGATCACGCCAACTCCGGCCGACAGCACGTAGGGGAGCGCAAGCCCGGCACGGCCGAGCATCAGGCGTGCGGCTTCGGTCTTGCCGAAGCCCGCCAGCCAGTGCTCGGCGCCCGCGGTGAAGATCGCGACGGCGACCATCACCACCACCTGGATCATCGCGATCAGCAGCCTATTCATGATCGCGCCCGAAGGCGTCCGCGCCGATAGCGCTGAGCCGCGCACGCTCGCCATCGTCGTCGCCGATGCGGTGATGCCCATCGATGAGCAGGCCGAGCAGCACGGCGCGCTTCTCGTAGCGCAGCCCGGCCTTCACGATCAGCCCGCCGAGCTCGATCTTCTCGCGCGTGTCCTTCTTGCGGGCGTCCGATGAGCTCGACCGGCGCATGCGCTCAAGCCTCGCGATCGCCGCCCGGAGCCGCGCCAGCTGCGAGCGTCGTGGACGCCCCGCCATTTGGCTGCCGGCCAGCGCCACCCTTCCTCCCGGTCGATGCGCCGGCGTCGTCGCGAAACCGTTTCGCCACCTCCTCGAAGGCCGAGAGCAGCGCCGTCTCCTCGATCTCGATCTCGCCGACGCCGGCCTTCAGCGCGATCCGGCCGATGCGCTCGGCCTCGCGGGTTTCGGCCTGCCGCAACTGGTCCTGCAGCCTGGCGATTTCCTCCCTGATCTGTCGCGACGGCTTCTTCATTCCGGTTGACCTTCCGCTGTCCGGTTTCTGCTGGGTTGAGGCCCAGCTTTCCCCGGATGAGCGCCAGCGGCGACTAGTAAAAAAGCTAGTCGGCGAAGCCGACGCCGCTTGAGATCATCCCGGCCGTTCCGAAGGAGCGGCATCCAAGGGCGCAGTAATACGTCGCTGCCGCGACGTCCTGCGCCGGCCCTGGCGGGGCCGGCCTCTCCCGACGAACACGCTGTTCGAGGTTTCACCGGGAGACGCCGTCACCGTGGCGATCACGCATTTCACGCCCCAGCTCATCGGCCGCGGCAATGGCCGCAGCGCCGTGCTGTCGGCCGCGTACCGCCATTGCGCCCGGATGGAATACGAGGCCGAGGCCCGCACGGTCGACTATTCCAACAAGCGCAATCTCGCCCATGAGGAATTCCTGCTGCCGGCCGACGCGCCGGAATGGGCGAGGGCGCTGATCGCCGACCGCTCGGTCGCCGGCGCCGTGGAGGCGTTCTGGAACAGGGTCGAGGCGTTCGAGAAGCGCGAGGACGCGCAGTTCGGCCGCGAGTTCATCATCGCGCTGCCCGTGGAGCTGTCCAAGGAGCAAAACATCGCGCTGATGCGGCAGTTCGTGCTCGAACAGGTGCTGGCGCGCGGGCAGGTCGCCGACTGGGTCTATCACGACGAGCCGGGCAATCCGCATGTCCACCTGATGACGACGCTGCGGCCACTGACGGAGGACGGCTTCGGCCCGAAGCGAATCCCCGTCATCGGCGAGGACGGCGAGGTGCTGCGCAACAAGGCCGGCAAGATCGTCTATCGGCTCTGGTCGGGCGAGAAGACCGAGTTTCTCGAGCAGCGCAACGGTTGGCTCGACCTGCAGAACCAGCATTTGGCGCTCGCCGGTCTGGAGATCCGCGTCGATGGGCGCTCCTATGCCGAGCGCGGCATCGACCTGGTGCCGACCACGCATATCGGCGTCGGCGCGAAAGCGATCCAGCGCAAGTCGACGCGCGAGGGCGAGGCGGTCGATCTCGAACGGCTGAAGCTGTTCGAGGCGCAACGCACCGAAAACCGTCGGCGCATTCTGCTTCGGCCGGAGATAGTGCTCGATCTTCTCTCCTCGGAGAAGAGTGTCTTCGACCAGCGCGATATCGTCAAGGTGCTGCATCGCTATGTCGACGATGCAGGCACCTTCCAGCAGCTGATGGCGCGCATTCTCCAGAGCCCGGAGCTCCTGCGCATCGAGCGCGAGAGCGTCGACTTCGCGACCGGGGAGAGACTGCCGGCGCGCTATACGACGCGCGAGCTCATCCGTGTCGAGGCCGGCATGGCGCGGCAGGCGATCTGGCTTTCCGGGCGAAGCTCACATGGCGTGCGCGAGCGCGTGCTGGAGCAGGTGTTTGCCCGACATGAAAGGCTGTCCGAAGAGCAGCGCACGGCAATCGAGCATGTGACCAAACCGGGCGGGATCGCCGCCGTCGTCGGGCGGGCCGGCGCCGGCAAGACCACCATGATGAAGGCAGCGCGCGAGGCCTGGGAAGTCGGCGGCTATCGCGTGGTCGGCGCGGCGCTCGCCGGCAAGGCGGCCGAGGGTCTCGAGAAGGAAGCGGGCATCCAGAGCCGCACGTTGGCGTCCTGGGAGCTGCGCTGGAAGGAGGGCAGGGACACGCTCGATTCCAGCACTGTCCTCGTGCTCGACGAAGCCGGCATGATTGCCTCCAAGCAGATGGCCCGCTTCGTTGAGGCTGCGGTGAAGGCCGGCGCGAAGCTAGTGCTGATCGGCGATCCCGACCAGCTGCAGCCGATCGAGGCGGGCGCGGCGTTCCGCGCCGTCGTCGAGCGCATCGGCTACGCCGAGCTGGAGACGATCTATCGCCAACGCGAGGACTGGAAGCGAGCCGCATCGATGGATCTGGCGCGCGGCCGGATCGCCGAGGCGCTCTCGGCCTATCAGCAGCAGGGCAGGGTGCTCGGTTCGGTCCTGAAGGCCGAAGCGGTCGCCAGCCTGATCGCGGATTGGAACCGCGACTACGATCCCGCCAGGAGCTCATTGATCCTCGCGCATCTGCGCCGCGACGTGCGCATGCTGAACACGATGGCGCGCGAGAAGCTGGTCGAGCGCGGGCTCCTCAGTGAGGGGCACGCGTTCCGCACCGAGGACGGCGTGCGCAGGTTCGATGTCGGCGACCAGATCGTCTTCCTGAAGAACGACAGCGCCCTCGGCGTGAAGAACGGCATGATCGGCAAGGTCGTCGAGGCCGCGCCGAACCGCATCGTCGCGGCGATCGGGGAGGGCGACCAGCGCCGGCAGGTGACGGTGGATCAGCACGTCTATCGCAATCTCGACCACGGCTATGCGACGACGATCCACAAGGCTCAAGGCGCTACCGTCGACCGCGTGAAGGTCCTCGCCTCGCTCTCGCTCGACCGCCACCTGACCTATGTCGCGCTGACCCGACACCGTGAGGACATGGCGCTCTATTACGGGCGTCGCTCCTTCGCCTTCAATGGCGGCCTCGCCAAGGTCCTCTCCCGGCGCAATGCCAAGGAGACCACGCTCGATTACGAGCGCGGCACGCTCTACCGGCAGGCGCTTCGCTTCGCCGAGAACCGCGGCCTGCACATCGTCAATGTCGCCCGCACGCTGCTGCGCGATCGTGTCGACTGGACGGTCCGGCAGAAACGGAAGTTCGCCGATCTCGCCCAGCGCCTGCGCGGTATCGGCGCGCGTCTCGGCCTGTTCGATCCCCGTCAGACACATAGCCCGAAGGAGGCCGCAGCGATGGTCGCTGGCGTCACCCTGTTCACCAAATCGATCAAGGACACGGTCGAGGAGAAGCTGCGCGCCAATCCTGCCGTCACCAAGCAGTGGGACGAGGTCTCGACCCGCTTCCGCTATGTCTTCGCCGATCCGGAGACCGCGTTCCGCGCCATGAATTTCGACGCGGTCCTGTCCGATCCGACCGCGGCCAAGACGGCACTCGACCGGCTGGTGTCGGAGCCGCAGGCGCTCGGCCCTCTGAAGGGCAAGACCGGGCTGCTCGCCGGTAAGGCCGATCGCGAGGACCGCCGCGTCGCCGAGCTCAATGTCACGGCGCTGAAGCGGGACATCGAACGCTATCTCAACCTGCGCGAGGCGGCCGTGCAGAAGCTCCAGGCCGACGAGCAGGCGCTGCGCCATCGCGTCTCGATCGACATCCCGGCCTTGTCGCCGGCGGCGCATCGGGTCCTCGAGCGGGTGCGTGACGCGATCGACCGCAACGACCTGCCGGCCGCGCTCGGCTACGCGATTTCCAACCGCGAAGTGAAGGGCGAGATCGATGGATTCAACAAGGCGATCGCGGAGCGGTTCGGCGAGCGCACGCTGCTCACCAACGCCGCCCGCGAACCCGCCGGCAAGATCTTCGACAAGGCGGCCGACGGGCTCGCTCCGGGCGAGCGGCAGAAGCTCGCCGAGGCCTGGCCGACCATGCGGACGGCGCAGCAGCTCGCCGCCCAAGAGCGCACCGCCGCGACGCTGAAGCAGGCCGAAACCCTGCGCCAGAGCCAGCGGCAGACGCCGGTGATGAAGCAGTGAGGCGGCGCGCCATCCTCATTGTGCCGGCCGCGGTCGCGTCTCTGATCATGCTGGCCGGCATCGCCTGGTTCGGCGGCCTGCGCCTCAATCTCACGCGCAGCTATCCGCTCGGTCTCTGGCGAATCGAGCCGCTCGACCGGCCGCCGGCCGCGGGCGATCTCGTCTTCATCTGCCCGCCCGACAGCGCCGCCTTCCGCCTGGCACGCGAGCGCGGCTATCTCGGCCGCGGCCTCTGCCCAGGCTGGTTCAGCCCGCTGATCAAGACGGTCGTTGCGACGGGAGGACAGGCGATCGCGATCGGCGCCGACGTCTCGGTCGACGGGCGCCCGATCCCTCATTCCGATGTTCAGCCAAGAGACGCCGCGGGCAGGCCGCTCGCGCCATTCGGCGGAAGGCTGGTGCCGCCCGGCTTCCTGTTTCTCCACTCCGATTTCGCGGGCTCCTATGACTCACGGTATTTCGGGCCGATCCCGGCCAGCGGCGTACTCGGCCGCGCGCACCCGCTCCTCACCTTCGAGCCGTGACATGGCGCGGGTTCTGGCGCTGGTCCTGATCGCCGCGCTGGTCGGCGTCATCGGCTGGAGCGGCGAGCCGCTGGCGCTGCCGCTCGCGACACTCTTCCCGACGCTATGGGCGCTGGCGAGCAGCCACTTGGTCGCGGCGCTGGTCGCGGCGGCCTACTTTCTTGCGGCGTCGCGCGGCCTGCCGCAGGGCGTCGCGAACTTCTACGGCTCCGACATCTGGCCAGGCCTGTTCCTCTGGCTCGTCGCGTCCCTGTCCTTCGTCGCCGTCAATACCCTGCTCTGGACGAGTCGACCGGGAGGAGGGAGGGCGGCGCGCTTTCTGCTGGCGTCCGCGCTGATGGCGGTGCCGCCCTTCGGGATCGTGGGTTGGGCGCATCCGCTGACAGCCGCCGGCGTGTTGTTTCCCGGATGGGGCTGGTGGGGACTTGCGGCCGCCGCGGTCGTCCTCATCGCGATGACGACGCGAGCCTGGCCGATCGCCGCGATCGCTCTCGGCGGAATCTGGCTCTGGTCGGCCGTGACATGGACGGCGCCGCCGCTCCCGGACGGCGTTCGCGGAGTCGACCTCGATATGGGCCAGAGCCTCGGACGCGACGGCACGCTCGAGCGGCAGCGCGACCTGATCGCCTCGGTCACGCGGGCTGGAGAGCGGGGCGCCAGGATCGTGGTGCTCCCGGAAAGCGCGCTCGGGTTCTGGACGCCGAGCGTCGAGCAGCTCTGGCGCGAAGCGCTCGCAACCAACGACACCGCGGTGATCGCCGGTGCCGCCGTCATCGACCCGCAGGGTTATGACAACGTCCTCGTCGCGATCTCGGCGGACGAGGCGGGAATCCTTTATCGCGAGCGCATGCCGGTTCCGGTCTCGATGTGGCAGCCCTGGCGTCGCCTGGTCGGGCAGGCCGGAGGCGCGCGGGCGCATCTCTTCGCCAACCCGACCGTCGAGCTCGGCGGCCGGCGGATCGCGCCGCTGATCTGCTATGAGCAGCTCGTCGTTTGGCCGGTCCTGCAGTCGATGCTGCACAAGCCCGATGCGATCGTCGCCGCCGGGAATGGCTGGTGGACCGCCGGCACCTCGATCATGGCCATCCAGAATGCCAGCACGATCGCCTGGGCGCGTCTTTTCGACCTGCCGCTCGTCACCGCCTTCAACCGATGAACAGGGAGTTCTCAATGGTCGATGTCGCCCTCATCCAGCAATGTGCCGATCCCGGCCTGAAGCCGGCGATCGTCGAGAAGTTCATCGCAAAGGCAGGCTCGCCGGATCCGCTGGCCGTGACTGTTCGCTCCGGAAACCGCGTTGTGTTGGTGCCTCGGCCGAGCACGCCGGACGAAGCGATGGCGCTCGTGCAGCAGCATGTCGGCAAGGCCGTCGTACGCGTCGGGATCACGCAATATCCGGCCGGGCTCGGCGTGGGCGACGTCTCGGAGCTGAAGCCCGATCTTGTCGACGCCTGCGCCAACATCCGCATGGGCACGAAGCTCTTCGCCAAGGTCTACCGCATCGTCACCAAATGGTACGGCAACGCGGTCGACGAGGCTTTCGACGACGCGCTCGATGCCTGGAAGACCGGGAATTTCGAGGGCAAGGCGGTGTTCAGCGAACCCGATCCCGGCGACGTGAAACTCGCCGTCCCGGCGTCGGCGGACGCGGATCGGAACGAAGCGGCCACGCCGGAACCGGTGGGACCGGCTCGCCCAGAACCTGTCGATCCGAACAAGGCGGGCATCCGCATCGATTTGTCCGGTATCGGCGGCAGCCGGCCGAAGTCCGATTGATGAATTGTGGTCGCGAGCATAGCGAACGATGCGCAGCGCGTCCTCGTCCTCTAGCGTCACCTCAAGTACCTGGTTGGCGCCAGCTCTGGTTCAGACCGATGCGCTCGCGTGGCTTCGCGTCGGGCAGGCGCAGATCATTTGCGAGATTGAAGCAAGCGCAGGTGCGCAGTCCAGTCCACGAAGCCACAGCGGATGACCTAGCCACCACCCGCCGCAAGGGTCGCAGCGTCGAACCGCTCCATCAGAATTCGGCCGACGCCTGGGGAGCGTACACAGATGCCGATTTCCTGGCGTGGGTTGTCATCCGTGCTGTCGGCAGACAACCAATTTTGGCTCGTGATTACCGCGACATCGTCGTCCCAAGTCAGGAACTTGGCGTGAAGACGTGGGCGGTGGACCGGCCGGATTCGTACACCGACCTTGGCTGCCTCGTTCGTGAGACCTGCGATATCGGTTGCGGTGATCGCGCCGCTGTCTTCTCCGTAGAACAGCCGGACATCGAGATCGCGTGCCCGTTTAGACGCGGCGAACACCGGCGCCAAGATCAGGCTCTTGGCAGCGCCGGCGAACCTGTGGCTGGCGATCACCAGCGTCTTATCCGCAGAATCTCTCGCCTCTCTGACGACCTCGGCATGGCTCGATCCCAGGAGCACGCAGACACTCGCCTTTCCTTCGCTTGGAGACTTCAAGCTCCGTAGATGGACCGCTTGAGCGACGAGATCGCTCGTCAAATTGGTCCAGTGACCGTTTCCTCCGCGCGACAGCTCGGCGACCTGGTCGATCACATCGGCCACGAGTTGGAAATCGCGCAGCCGGACTGAAACCTCGAAGCTTGAAAAGCCGCTGTACAGCCAGTTGCAAGATCCAACGAGAGCTATGACTTTGTCGGGCGTACCATCGTCAGCGAGCACGATCTTCGCGTGCGAGCCCGTCGAAAAGGGATGGATTGTCAGACCATCGAGGCCCTCAGCTTCCAACTCGGCGCGCAGTTGTTGGACGACCTTTGCCGTGGAGCGACGTTCGTCGGTGTTCTTGTCCTGGCCCCATAGAATGTCGACTTTCACCCCCAACGCGATGGCCTTGCGCAGGTCGGGCAGAAGAGCGGCGAAACGCGGTGCGGAGACAAACGTCGAATGGATCAGAACGCGATGCCGCGCCCGCCCGATCGCCCCCTTCAGCGCTGCTTCGTGCTCCGGCCCTCCGGCGATGAGGTCGTTCGTCGTGAACGCAATCTTCCGTGTAGGCGGGACGGCCTGAGCGGTCTCCGGGCCAATCAGCTGAGCAGCAGTGTACATTCTCTGATGGCCACCATTGCCCTTCGTCGACACGGCGGCCGCAGCCTTTTTGATTTCATCGATGAGCCCGGGAGGGGTTCGCGGGCTGAGACCTTCCGGTTGGCCGTCTCTGACCGGCACGAGCGCCCAGCGTTTCGCGAGCCGATTGCCGTAGGGATCGATACCGACGAACTTCTCATCGCTCTGAAACAAGGCGTCGACGAGCGGACGGAGTTCCTCATTTAGCTGGCGTGACGGCCGTTCAATTCGGATAATCGCCTCGCCTTGCTCCTCTCGCTTGGCGACGACATGTTCATGAATGAACGGAAGGTCCCGGCTCCTGAAGAGCGTGCCTGTGATCTGATCGATCACGAAAGTCATGTTCCGACTCAAGCGTCGCGGCGCGGTCGGCAGCTGCTCGTATTCCTTGACGACACGTCCTTCCGGCGTGATCTGGAACTGCACAGCGGTCGGGGACTGCATCATCTCGACCCAACCCGCGCGCATGAGGCGGATCAGCGCTTCGATGATTACGCGCTCCGGAATGCAAGCGCGCTCCTTGAGCGCGTGGACAGAAGTCGGCCCCCGGTCGAGCTCGGATAGCAGCAATTGTTCTAGGACGGTCCAAGGCCTGCCCTTGTCGTAATGAAACTTTCGGCGACCCTGCAGGACCGGGATTGCGACTCGCACGAGGCTCATTTGCGACCGACCAGACGTTCTGCGGGAATGATCACCGCTTTGCCGCGTTGACGTTGCGTTTCCAATGCATCGAGGAATCGACTGAGAAACGCGGCCTCCTGCAACGCATCCGTCCCCACGTTGGAGGCGATGGTTTCGCGGATAAAATTGAGGGATCCCACGACGAAGAGGTTCGACTTCGCCCGGCTGAGCAAGACGTTCATCCGTCGCGGATCGCTCAGAAAGCCGAGTGCCCTACGGATGGACGCATGATGGTTGTTGCGCACGAGCGAGACGATCACGACGTCTGCTTCGTTTCCTTGGAAGGAGTCGACTGTGCCGCAATATTGATCCGCAGCGACCGCTGGCGCCAGGGCGGAGAGGACTGTGAAATTGTCACGACGATCGTCGATCGCCACTTTCAGCCGGCGGACCTGCTCGCTGTATGGAGAGAGAACGGCCAAAGTCGCCGGCTTCTCAAGGTCCGGGCGGACCTTCAGCAGAGAGAGAATTTCGCGGACCGCGTCGACTTCGGCGGGGTTGTGCCAGCGCGGTCGACGTTCAGCATCGCCGCCTTTCATACCGATGGTCGCTTGGATCCAAGGCATGTCGACAAAGATCAACGGCGCGTTCGGCAGCCGCTTAGTGTCGCTCGAAGACACTGGTGCTGGCGTGCCCGATATCCGCGCTGCGGCCTCGTCATGGGTCTTGAGTTCGTTGTCGTAGAAACTGTGCGACACGACGTCGGCCAATGCAGGGTGCATCCTGTGCTGCAGGGTCAGCCGCTGTGCAAGGCGACGGGCTTTAGGTTTGGTCTTGTGGACCTTGAATTCATCCTCAATCATGCGTTCGAAAAGAAGGATCTGGCCCAGTGCCAGGGCGCACAGGGCAGGGAAATCGCTCTGGTCTGTGTCGACCTCGTCTAAAATTTCTTCGGTTGCGAGATCTCGAAGCGACCTTCCGATAAACTCGGCACCAGCATCGAGCGCTTCGGCGACAGCGGCCGGGTCTGCAAGGAGCTGGACGACCCGTTCGGAGCCGAAGGGAGCGAGCTGCTTGTGATCCCCGATCATCAGCCGGCGGTACGACAGCAAAAGAGGAGCGAGCAATTCGCCGCCGGTTGCCTTACCGGCTTCCTCGACCATTACCCAATCGAACTGGCCGCGTTCGTCGAGGAGACGTTCGAGTTCTGGAGAATTCGTCGTCGCGAAAAGCAGGTTCGCACCGCGCACCAACAAAGCTTCCATCGCCTGCCGGCCCTGGGTGACGCTCGAACGGTCTTCCTTCGGCTTGATGCCGATGCTTTGCCGCAAGTCGCTCAGCTGCTTCTGGAGCCGCGCGGGCGCGTCGGCCACGAGCGGGCTCCCTGCAAGCTTTGCAAGGAGCGTCTCGGTTTGCCGGACCACCTCGAAACTGCCTGCGTCGTCCTTGTTGTCCTTCGATTGGCTCCGCACGATCACCGGCTCGCGAGGATGGTTCTCGAGCGCGTCAGCCAGCTCGTCCATCAAGTGATTCACAGCGGCGTTGCTTTGAGCCGTCAGAAGCAACCGTGCGGAACTGTTGTCTGAAAGCGTATCAAGGACGAGATCTCGAACGAGACGGGTCTTGCCGACGCCGGGAGGACCTTGCACCAAGTAGAGCGGGATCGTCGAGATTATCGCCGCGAGAGCCGTTCGTTTCGAGTCATCCAGTGCGGCGAAACGCTCGTCAGATTTCACCGTCTCGTGCGAATCGAGGATACGCGACCGTGGATCGTCGAGCATGCGGAGCAATTCCGAATGATCGGCGAGCGCCCGTAGCGCTCGCAGCCGGCGCCTCAGCTGTATGTCCCGTCCGACGAAGTCCGCCGGCACCAGCGCGGCGTCACGAATGTTGGCAGGCCGGTCGGAGCCGACGAAGATATATGTCGGCTCCGCCGCGCCGTTCTGTTCCTTGCGGCTGAATTTCCAAGCGGTATCGGACGTCTCGCGGTCACCGATCTGGCGCGCCTCGGTCAAGACCCAGTCCTCGATGCGGGCGTCGCCCATTATTACATCTTCGAAGCGCTTGGCAGGGGGACGAAGGCCGAGCGCGACGGAAAGGGCGTCCCGCTCTACGTCGGGTCGAGGCGTCATTGCGACAAAGATTTCCTCGCCGTCGGCGTCCAGGGCGCCGTGTGCGTCGACGACTTGCCGAATGTCGACGGGATATACGTCAGCGGCAGCGTAGAGGGCTTCCAGAAATTGAGTTAGCGCCAATGCCTGATGGACGCGTTTCGCTCTATCCGGCTTAGATTGCTCTGCGTCGAGGTCCCGCCGCAGCTGCTCCCAGCTCGACAGCTTACCCCTCAGTCTCGGAAATCTTGCACCCGCCTCCCTCTGATCCATGATTTCGAGCGAGCGCGCCTCGAGTTGTATCTGGCCGAGGATATTGACCGCGGCGGCCTCGCTCGTCTCCGCTCGCTCGCAATAGGCCATCTCCCATGTGCCTGGAGTGCCAGGCCGCTGGACGTATTGCGACAACGAGTAGGTCAGAATGGTACCCGCAAGCGTGAGCCTGAAGGCCTGCGCGTCGTTCTTGATTGCCAGCAGGAGCGGCGCGTCTCCGAGATCCGCGCGAACGAAAGCCAGCATCGCGTCGGTGTCGTTGATCTCGATGTCGTTGCCCGATGCCTCTCTGATGCGTTGAGCGAATGCGCCGGCGAACCGAAAGACAAGGTGGAATTTCGCCTCACGGCCCGCCGCGCTTGCGCCGACTTCGCGAAGAATGTCTTGAATGCGGAGGCGCACAATCTCACCATCAAGCCGATCGAGACGCTCGATGCGGATAAGCTGACGCAGGAGCCGGACCTCCGCGGATGTGAGATGTTCCGCGACGTCGGACGGCACGATTCGCAAATCGACAACCCGCTTCACGTCCGCGCCGAGTAACACCGCGGCGAGCTCACCGAAGGCCCGCCAATCCTCGACGAACGAAGCTGGCGCCCCGGATTTGGTGCGGGTCGCACTTGGCGTATTCGCCGCGCCGGCGAGCCTCAGCGACCACTCGAATCCGGTCAGCTGAAAGTCAGGCTCTTCCCCACCCGAAGCGAGGATAGACCACTGATCGATGTTACGATGCAGAAGGCCCTGATCGTGAAGGATCTCAAGCGCAGATGCGATCTGTGATAGGTTTTGCCACAGCAGAAGGCGGTTGCGCGTAATTCGAGGATTTTTCAGCCAGTGTCCCGCCTGACGGTGCTGGAGAAGCATAGCCAAGGGCTGCCGCTGACCCAGATCGAGCACGAGATAGAAGCCGGCGTCGTCAAAGCCCGCTTGCAGGAGCGTGGCAATCGAGGCCGCGGCCCCTGGATAACCGCCTAGCCGATAGAGGTGACGCACTTCATGCTGCCACAGCTCGCGAAGATCGTCCTGACCGTCACCGGCAGTTCGCGGCCACGATTTGATGAGAACGTGATTTCCGCTCTCGTCGACGCCGAGCGTTAGAGCAGGTCGTCCTGATTTCCTGTCCGCCTTCTGTAAGTCGCGGTCCTCGAGCTTATATGCGGCGAGAAACGCGCCTTTGCGGCGCGATTTGCTTTTCATGAGAAATCCCCCCACGCTCGAACATAGTTGACGTTCCGACGTGCGAATAGAGCGTAGTGGCAAGCTGCAATCATCGTCGCCCGTCGCACATCGTCGTCCGTCGCAAGATGCCGACAAGCAAAAGAGCAACGATAAACTCGTGTGATCCGATCTTCTGGGAAGCAAGATTACGAGACAATAGTGATCCCCGCGCGATGCCCAAAGCGACGAAGTTCTAACAAGAGATCAGCATTCGCATTCACGGCAATGCAGTCGTGAATTTCGAAATCAGCCTCGCCGACGCGATCCTCGAACAGGACCACGCATTGATCTGGATCGCATTGCCGCGACGTCCAAAGCAGACCGTCGATATCCGGCCTGATGTCGTAAATCGCTTTAGCCCAGAGCACGGTTTCCGCGTACGTCGATTTCGGCGTCTCGATGAGGTCGCCGCGGCCGAGGCCCCAAGCCTTCAGATCCGGTGCGAATAGGCCAGCGACCATGAGGTCACGCTTCGGCGCAATCCGGCTCACGCTACGCGATTCCACGACATCGAGGCGGACGGTCTTGAATGCAGCGCTGGGCTCGATGTCATGGAAGATGGATTCGAAGGCAGCCGCCTCCCGTGATGTCGCTGCATAGAGCGTTGGCACGCACGCGCCGGAGGCATCAGAGAAGGGCGCGAACCGCGTCGGCTGACCCTTGCACGGGTTGAATTGTGCCGAGCGAAAGCTGGCGCCGTGCGTCCGATGAAGGAGGGTGCCTTTCGGGATCGTCTGCGTGTTGATGCTTGGAAAGGGCGATGGCGGCGGGCGTACGCTTGAGACGCTCACCCAACCACCTCCTCGCTCTCTCGTTCGGCTGCCGCAACGACCGCCTGCGGATCATCGAGCACGTCGATGGGCGCCTTGTCGCCAATCCAGCCGTTCGTCGACACGAACCAGAAGGCGCGTTGCCATGCCGATAGCCGCGGAGAGAGCACCGCAAGCACCTTCTTGACTGTCGGGTGCGGCCGGCCTTCACGAAATTGGAAGGCCGGGAAATACTCTTTTCCGCGGTGTTGGACCGAGAAAATGTCGCCGGTCTTTTTCCACCGCGCTGCGGTCGCGTAGGGGTTTTTTGTCTTCAATCCAGCCTGCGCGCCGATCTCCGCGCTCGTAAGCTGCGGCACTTCCGCGACGAACCGATCGCGAAGCTCGAGATTGTCAGAAGCCAGCGCACCGCGCGCATCGGCGAGCTCGTCGGGCAGAAGGACTTCGGCGAGCTTGGCGATTGCCGCCTCGAGGCGGGTCTCGTCGAGCGAGCCGCTGACGCGAACGACCATATCGAGGAAGGAGCGCACCGCGTTTCGATGCCCTTCGTCGAGGTCCGGCTTGAGCTGAAGGACAACGGACTGCCCAAGCGCGATATCGGCGGCCGCGGCTGCGAGATCGACGGTGCCGGTTGGCGCAGTGGTCGCCGGCGCTGTCTCCTGAAGCGCGCGACGGATTGCCCCAACAAGGAGCTCGCGATCGTTAGCTGTGCCATGGGAATCTGGCACTCTGGCGGCGCCAGGCATGCGCCGGCCGGCAACCGGCGTGATCGGCCGATCGACCATGAGGTAGGATGAGAAAAGAGCGTCGGCCATGGCGTCACGTGAGATAGAGTATGAACGTACCCATATCACGTATGTCACGCGACGTCCATCGCAAGGCCGCGGCTCAAGATGCGAGTCGCGTAACATGAATGATAGAACATTATCAATAGCTTAGATCAAATTGGATGGTAATTGCCGGATCGGCGGAATGCGAGCCCTTGTGCCGACAACCACTGCTCAATGCGTTCCGCGCTTGCGGGTCCGATCCCGCGTTCGCCGAGAATCTCTTCGCGTGAATAGGACGCGGCGATGAGCGTGAGATTGCGTCCGCGCTCGCGCGGCGTTCTTCCGCCGACCCGCGCATGACGGCCGCAAAGCAGTGCGGCGACGATGGTCTGCGGAAGCCGCTTCGTACCATTGGCATTTCTATCCATTTCCTGCAGCCGGCTCACTACTGACAATTGCACACATGTTTTTCTCGCTTGCATCGCAGTGAAGCAGACGTCGCTCTAACTGGTTTCGAGTCATTCGCTTCTGCGCGATTCACCGCTTCGCTCTAGCGATTGCACCGTCTCGTCTCTATAAGGGCCGCCAGGGCAGTACGCGCTGCCCGGGGCCTTAGAAAGCCCTCGACTAGCGGTTGGCGTCGGCCGTTGCGGCGCCAGGATCCTCTGACCATCGTGGCCGGGGGCCTGTGACGCATGTCCAGGCGCCTCGGTGCTAAAGGTCATAGGGACCGTCTAGTCGCGGTTTTCTAACCCCCGGCTTGGGATCAGGGATTGACGTTTGCGGGGGCGCACCGCGGACTTTCTTTGAAGAAGAAGGCGGATGGGAAACGACCAGAACTGCGCTGTGCAGCCGGAGCACAAAGTCACGCTGAGGCCGGTCGTCGGCCTGACCGAGCATCTCCCCAAGCGAGATCTCGAACAAATCACGATTCAGGCGATCAGGACACATCGGCGCCTCCGCGACGCGGCCGAGGCGAAATATGAGGAATGGCGCAGGTCGCCGCCTGTTGCCAACTGTGAAAGCGTGGGTCCCGCCCGCATCGCCTATGTCAGCGCGATGATCGACATGCATGCCCAACAGACCCTCCTTTCGACGCTCCTCGACGTCCTCGGCCATGTCCCGCCGGTGCCGGTGGAGTGATAGGGAGCCAACCGCTCGGATCAGCTTCACCTTCTTCGTGGCGAGGGTCGTCGCCTGCGCCAGAGGCTCAGGATGCAATGAGCGGCAATCCAGAGCATGACGGTGACGGCATCAAGAGCCGCCATTAGAAGCTATCGTGTTGTTGCTAGGTCCTGATCAATCACACCACCAACCGATGGCCGGCTCCGGTATTATCCGCGATAGAGCCCCGGGAATATGATGTCCTGGTCGACGAGGACATTGAATTTGTATCCCGGCCGAATCTCCAGCGTTGGCTGAACGTCGAGATTGCGATTGATCGTCCGCTCGGCAACCCGACCGAAGGTCTCCGCGAAATTCCGCCGCGCGGCGTCCTCGGCGCTGTTTCCATTGTCGAACGGATTGTTGTTTTGCGGGATCGCCATGTCCATGCCCGCGCCGATGACAGCGAGCAGGATCGCGGACCCGAAGGTCTTCAGATAGTGGTTGTTCACCTTGTCATTGAAGCCGCCATAGCCCTCGGCATCGGTCCCGGCCATGCCGCCGATCTGCAGCGTCGATCCGTTCGGGAAGATGATGTCAGTCCAGACGACGAGCACGCGGGACTGGCCGAACGAGACCTTGCTGTCATAGCGACCGAACAGCTTCGTTCCCTGCGGGATGAGCAGGCGGTGCCCGGTGGCGCTGTCGTAGACGTTCTGGCTGACCTGCGCGGTGATGCGGCCGGGAAGGTCGGAGTTGATGCCGGTGATGAGCGTCGCAGGGATCACCGAGCCGCGCTTGAGCTCATAGAGCGAGCGCTGTGGCACGACCTGGTTGGGGAGGTAGCCGAGCTCCTTGATGTCGGCATTGAAGAAGTCCTCCTTCGTCCGTTGGGCGTTCGGGTCGAGGTTCTGGCCGGTGAGGCCGGCGCGGAGCGCGGCGCCGTAGAGATCGGCGGCCGCGCCGGTGCCCGTGGCGCTGGTGCCGGCGGATTGCGCGGCCGGGGGATCGGTTCGCGCGTTGCTGCGTAGCTTGTCGACGTTGACGGCGATCGGCGAGTCATAGGCTGTGTCGTTGGCCTGCATCCGCGCCATGCGCTGGCGCTGGAGCTCGCGATAATACTGCTCGTCGGCCTCTCGCTTGAGCCGCGCCCGCCACACGGCCTCGGGCTCGCCTTCGGTCTGGCGTTCAGGCTGCACGACAGCGGGTTTTGGCGCTGCCGCCGGCTCTGTCCGCTCCGGCGGCGTCGGCTGAAACACTGGCGCCTCCGCGGGATCGCCGATGATCCCGTCCGAGACGCCACGCTTCAATTGGTCGGCATAGGTGGACGCCGGAGCGCCGCCGGCCTGCTCGATCGACGGGTTGCGCGAGAAATACAGTCCGCGCGAGCTCAGCCCGTAAATGATCACGGCGAGAAAGGCGACGACCAGAACGATCGCGATGACGATCGGCAGGCGATTGATCCGCCGGATCTTCGGTTCTGCGGCGTCGCCGCCGAGCTTGAGGGATTGAACCATGCTCCCCTCCCCTCACCCGCGCTGCATGACGGAGAGCGGACTCGTTGGCGTCGCGCCGGCGGCGGTCGCGGTGTAGGCGCGGCCAAGATCGAGCGATCCGGTCGAAAGGCGCGCAAGCACCTGGCCGTCATAGCTGCCGATCACATATGCGAGCGGGATGAGCTTCTCGCCTTCGGCCTTCTGATCGCTGACGACGGCATAGCCCCAGGTCTTCAGCGAGGCTTCCAGCGCACCGCCAAACGGGGAGCCGTCCGATTTCAACAGAATCGTCCCGGTTCCGGGTCCGACATGTTCGGCCAGGCGGCTGACCATGTCGCCGGCGATGGCGCTTGCGGCGGGACCTGAAATCTCCTGCGGCGCGGAGCTGGCCACGAGGCCTTCGGTTCCGAAGGTCTGGCAGCCGGCGAGCAGCGCGGCGGCCAGGGCGACGACAAGGAGGCGGGGGACGAGGTGTCGCTGGGTCATCACCTACCCTCCCCTGCTGATAGTGATCTTGTCCTGGTGCCAGCCGACGCCGGAGACGAGCACGGCGCGATCGACATGATAGTCGACCACCATCATGTTGCCCTTCATGCGGTAGTTGACGATGCGGTTCTGGCCACCGGAGACGACGAAGAGCACCGGGGCGTCCTGTCCGGACATCGAGCGCGGAAACTGGATATAGGTCTTCTGGCCGTCCGAATAGACGCGGGTCGGCCGCCAGCCAGCATTGCCGCTGACGCTGTATTGGAAGTTCAGCTGCTCGGCCGGCACGCCGGCGCCCGGGATGGTGCTTGCCTCGAGCCTCGCGTTGATGTCGGAAAGGCGGGTCGACACGTCCTCGGGATATTCGAAGCCGATGCGCGCCATGTACTGGCTCTGATGCGATTTGAGTTGGATGTGGTAGGTGCGCCGCGACGTCGTCACCACCATCGAGGTGACAAGCCCCGGCTCGGCCGGCTTGACGATCAGATGGATCGCCTGCCCGCCCACGGCTCCGGACGTCGCCGGCTCGACCTTCCAGCGCACTGTGTCGCCGACGAGCACATCACGCACCACCTCGCCGGCCTGCAGCTCGATATCGCAGACCTGCAGGGGCGAGCACACGACCGAGGGCTGAATCTCGCCATAGAGGAAGATCACCTTTCCGTCCGCCCCTCTGGTGACCAGCCCGCGCGAACCGCGCCACTGTCCGGAGATGTTGGTGCCGCGGGCCTCGTTCGCGCTCATCCCCTGGGCGGCGGCCGGCGCTGCGACGAAATCCATCACCGTGACAGCCGACAGTGCGAGGAGCGTGGCGGCGATGATCGTTCCTTCTCTTGTCATTGGCGTGCGCGGGCCTTTCACAGCTGGGCGGTCCATTCGAAGTCCCGCAGATAGAGACCGATCGGATTGAGGCGGATGACGCCCTCGTCCTGCGGCGGGGTCAGAGTCACGGTCGCGATGCCGCGGAAGCGGCGCACGGCGGTCTCCTTGCCCTTCCGATCGCGCTCGTATTCGGTCCAGTCGATCTGGTAGCTCTGGTTCGAGAGCGGCACGACGTTGTTGACCTCGATCGCCACCGTCGCGTTCCTCGCCTTCTCGAAGGGGGAATTGCCGCGGAACCAGGCGTTGATCTTCTCGGTCGCCGGATCGGAGGTGCGCAGCAGCGCGTAGGTGCGATCGATATATTGCTTCTGCACCACGGCATCAGGCGTCACGCTGCGGAAGTTCGAGACGAAGGTGCCGAGCGTCGCGCGCACCACGCGAGGATCGGCATATTCGATCTGCTGCGGAAAGCCGGCCGTCACCGCCGTGCCGAGCCGGTCGACCTCGACGATGTAGGGGACGAGCTTGACCTGCGTGCTCTGATAGAGCGCATAGCTGAAGCCGACCACGGCCATCATCATGCCGGTGATGCCAACGAGCCGCCACGCGGCCGCCGCCTTCACATAGGAGCCATAGCGCTCGTTCCATTCCTGGCGGGCGGCGATATAGGGATTGTCGGGCGGGCTGGCGGCCATGCTGAAGCGCGTCTCCCCTCACTTGTCCTGAATCGGCGGTGGCGGTGGCGGCGGCGGCGATTTCTGCCGCGACTGATCGAGCTTGGCGTTCGCCAGTCCGAGCAGCGATCCGGCATAGGCGCCCGGTGATGCGATCGCTTTCTCCTTTGCGGCCGAGCCGGCTGCCCAGCCGGCATTGCCGATGCCGGCCGCCATGCCGCGCAGCGCCGCGCCTGCCATCGAGGAGCCCCCTGCCCTGGCGCTTCTCGCAGCCGACGCGCCGGACATCGCCGCGCTGGCGCCGAGGAAGGCGCCGCCGGCAGCAAAGGTCGCGGCCTGGCCGCCATGGCGGATCGCTTCCATGCCGCCGGAGATCGATGCGCCCTGCACGACGCCCTGGACGATCGGCGGGACATACATGGCGATGATGAACACGACGACGGAGATGCCGGCGATGGCGAGCGTCGTGATGAACTGATCGGATGTGGCCGTCGGCGCTTCGGCGAGGCCGAGCAGCACTTCCGAACCGATACGCGCGATCATCACCAGCGCCATCAGCTTCATGCCGACCGAGAAGGCATAGACGAGGTAGCGGACGGCGAAGTCCTTGGTGAAAGAGGAACCTCCGAGGCCGAGCATGATCATGCCGGCGAGAAGGCCGACATACATCTCGACCATCACCGCAATGAAGATCGCCGCGACCAGGCTGAAGGCGATGACGACAATGACCATGGCGAAGACGGCGGCAATCGCGAGCGCATTGTCCTCAAAGAGGCCGAACTTTGCCTGCTCCGACATCTTGGAGGCCACACGGATGCCGGCGTCGAAGATGTTCGCCGGCGAGGCCGAGCCGCCATTGGCTCCGATCTGAAACAGGCTGTCGACGATCGCCTTGGCGAAGCTCGGTCCCCTGTCGAGGATGAAGGCGAACAGGCCGATGAACATGATCCGGCGCACGAGCTCGGCGAACCAGGCATCGAGCGAGGCCGCCTGCAGGGCGAGCCACACCGCGGCGATGCCGACTTCGATGCCCGCGAGGATCCAGAACAGGGAGCGCGCCGCATTCATGACCGTCGTCTCCCAGCCCTTCGCGGCCGTCGAGACCTGGTTCTCGAGCGTGGTCAGCACGCTCCCCTGCTGGGCGAGCGCCGGTGCGCTGGCGATCAGGACTAGCGCAATGACGATGAAGCTGATCTCAAGCGCGCGGGACGGACGGGTGACTACCATCGTGGTTTCATCTCCTGCCCGCCGCGCACCGGACGATTGGGATCGCCGCCGAGGAAGTGCTCGGCGCGCTGGCGTTGCTCCTGCACCGACGGCGCTCTGGTCTCCGGCCGGGGCGTGACGACGAACCAGATCACCGTGAGGCCGACGAGTGCGAGGACCGCCGCCAGCGCTGCCATGACGACCGGCCGGCTCACCAGCGCGGCTCCATCGTCTGCCCGCCACGGACACCTGGCGTCGTCGCGTTGAAGAACTGCTCGCGCCGGGCCTGCGCGAGATCCTTGTCCGATTGCTCGGACTGGAGCCATGTCCCCATCATCGTCGTCTGCTGGGAGACCAGACCGCGAAGCTTCTGAAACTGCGCCACCTGCTGGGCTGCGATCTGATGTCCGACCTGCAGTGCCTTCATCTGCCCGTCGGCCGATTGCGACATCGACCGCAGCGAGCTCATCGTCGACTCTTCCGACGAGAACTGATCCGCGGTGAGCCCCGCCGCTTTCAGCGTGCCGGCGATCGTGTCGCGATTGGTCGTCGACCAGTTCTGATAGGTCGAGGTGAAGCTCGCGCCGTTCGGCAAGTTGGTCTTGAAGTCTGCATAGCTCTGGAAGCGCTGCTTCAGCACGTCGTCGGCGTTGCTCATCGAGAAGGCGATGCCCTGCCCTTGCGCGGCAAGGCTGCGGAGCCGGTTCAGATCGTTCTCCACCTGGCCCCAGATCTGATTCGGCAACTGGGCCGTGTTCTGCAGCATGTTCTCGTAGATGCGCAGCTGGTTCTGGATCTGCTGTGCCAGCTGCGTGATCTGGGTGACCTGGTTGTTGATCTGCTCGGCCGACTTCGTCACCAGGGTGACGAGCTCGCCGTTGTTCAACAACTGCGTCCATTCGGTCGCGCCGCCGGCCGCCGATCCCGAGGCGGCTGGCGAAACATGAGCCAGCGTCGCTACAAGGGCCATCGACGCGGCGAGGCTAACTTTGGTGAAGAAGGGCTTCCGCATCGCCTATTCCTCTCTGTTGGAGCCAGCGCGCCGGCCAGCCGTCGCCATGCTCGGCCTTCAGCGCGGCAATTTGCTTGAGGTCTTCCTTGCCCGAGGCGCCGGCGAAGGAGAGCGCGACCGGACCGAGCGCCATGTCGAACAGGCGACGCCCTTCCGGCGAGGCGACGTAGTATTCCCGTTTCGGAAGCGCGGTTGCGACGATCTCGATCTGCCGCTCGTTGAAGCCGATGCGCTCGTAGAACTCACGCGTGCCCGGCTCGCGCGCCGCGCCGTTCGGCAGGCAGATCTTGGTCGGGCAGCTCTCCTTCAGAACGTCGATGATGCCGGAGCGCTCGGCGTCGGAGATCGACTGCGTCGCCAGGATCACCGCGCAGTTGGCCTTGCGCAGCACCTTCAGCCACTCGCGGATCTTGTCCCTGAACGTCGGGTGACCGAGCATCAGCCACGCCTCGTCGAGCACGATCAGGCTCGGCGCGCCGGTCAGCCGCTTCTCGATCCGGCGGAAAAGATAGAGCAGCACAGGCACGAGGCTGCGCTCGCCCATGTTCATCAACTGCTCGATCTCGAAGGTCTGGAAGGAGCGGAGCGACAGCCCGTCGCTCTCCGCGTCGAGCAGCTGACCCATCGGTCCGTCGACCGTGTAGTGGTGCAGCGCTTCCTTGATCTCGCGCATCTGCACGCCCGACACGAAATCGGAGAGCGAGCGCCCATTCGCCGACGCCATCAGGCCGATCTGACGCGAGATGGCATTGCGATGATCGGGCGTGATCGTCACGCCCTGCAGCGCCACCAGCGTCTCGATCCATTCGGACGCCCAGGCGCGGTCACCGTCCGTGCGGAGCTCGGCGAGCGGGCAGAAGGCGAGCGTCGGAGCGCCAGCGCCATCGCTCTCGCCGATCTCGTAATGGTCACCACCGGCGGCCAAGGTAAGCGGCAACATCGAGCGGCCCTTGTCGAACGCGAAGATCTGCGCCTGCGCGTAGCGCCGGAATTGCGCGGCGATCAGCGCCAGCAGCGTGGACTTGCCCGAGCCGGTCGGTCCGAAGATCAGGGTGTGGCCGACATCGTCGACGTGCAGATTCAGGCGAAAGGGCGTCGAGCCGCTCGCCACCAGCATCAGCGGCGGCGAGCCCGGCGGATAGTACGGGCAAGGTGCCGTTGGCTCGCCCGACCAAACCGAATTGAGCGGGATCAGGTCGGCGAGGTTGCGGGTGTTGATCAGCGGCTCGCGAATGTTCGCATACCAGTTGCCCGGCAGGCTGCCGAGAAATGCCTCCGTCGCGTTGATGGTTTCGATCCGGGCGCCGAAGCCCTCGGCCTGGACGAGCCGGCGGACGGCTTCCGCCTTCTCGCGCAGCCGGGCCTCGCTGTCGTCGAACAGCACGATCACCGGCGTGTAGTAGCCATAGGCGACGAGCTGCGACGAAGCCTGTGCGATCGCATCTTCGGTTTCCGCGACCATCGCCAAGGCGTCCTGGTCGACGGAGCGCGACTGCGTCTGGAAGAGCTGGTCGAAGAACGGCCTGACCTTCTGTTGCCACTTCTTGCGGGTCCGCTCGAGCCGCGCGCGGGCCTCCTGGTCATCGAGGAAGATGAAGCGCGACGACCAGCGATAGGTGAGCGGCATCAGGTCGAGCGAATTGAGAATGCCGGGCCAGCTCTCCGCCGGAAGTCCGTCAATGCCGACCACGGCGAGATAGCGGCTGTCGACCATCGGCGTGAGGCCGTGGCTGAACTCGGCCGTCGCCAGCCAGTCGAGATACATCGGGATCTCGGGAAGGCGAACGGGGTGGTTCTCGCCGGTGATGCAGAACCGGATGAACTGGAAGAGCTCATCGTAGCGGGCGGTCTGGAAGCCGCCTCGCTCCTCGACCGATCGCGTCACCATGCGACGGATCGAAAGGACATTGCCGAGATATTGCTCGACCTCGCGGATCGAGGTCAGGAAATTGTCGAGGACGGTGTCCGCATAGCGCGCAGCGCGGCTTTCGCTGTCGGAATAAACATAGCGGGCAAGTCCGGAACGCCGCCGCTCCGGCGGCCGCCAGGTGAGGATCAGCGCATGGCGGCTCTCGAAATGTCCCCTGCCCTCCTGAAAATGCGCGCGCCGCTCGTCGTCGATGGCGCGCGTGACCGCATCGGGAAAGTGGCACTCCTCGCGGGCGGGATAGTCGGATGTGGCAACCCGCACCGCCTCGACCTGGATCATCCAGCCGGTGCCGAGCCGGGACAGGATCGCGTTGATCTGCCGGGACACCTCGTTGCGCTCCGCATCCGTGGAGCTCTCGGAGTCAGGCCCAGCAAAGTACCAGCCCGCCATGAGCGAACCGTCCTTGAGAAGGATGACGCCGTTCGCCACGATCGCGGCGTAGGGCACAAGATCCGAGAAGGACGGGCCGGAATGGCGGAAGGAGCGTATTGCCACCATGGCCGGTCCTCAGAAACGCCGCCACGGCGTCGACGTCGGGCGATAGTACGGTCGGTAGCCGACATGGCGGGCATAAACGCGCCGCATCATCGGGTCGGCCTTTGCCATCATCCGCAGCGCCGCCACCACCACGATCCAGACCGCGATGCCGAACAGCGCTGAATAGGGCGTCAGCACGACGAAGATCAGGATCGCCGCGGCGAGGCCGGTCAGCAGCACGAGCTCGCGGTCGGCACCGAGGAGAAGGTTCGGGCGCGACAGCGCCCGATGGATGCGCGAACGGTCGAGGGTCGATCCCGGTTCAGCCACGGCCGCCCTCCCCTGCCCGCTCGATCAAGCGTGAGGACGCGACGTCGCCGATCGAGGCACCGCTCGCGCCGAACAGCGCAACGATCTGGGTGGCTCCTAGAAGGATGCCTGCGACCAGCACGACATACATGAGGCGCCGCGCGAAATCGTTGAGCTCGCCGCCGAAGATGAGCATGCCACCGGCTACGGCGACCGCGGCCAAGGCGATGAAGCCGGCGACCGGCCCGGTGATCGACTGCTGGATCTGCTGCAGCGGGCCTTCCCATGGCAGGCTGCCGCCGCCCGAGGCGAAGGCAGGCTCGGCAAGCACCAGCGCGAGCGCCAGTGCCGCGAGCGCAAGCTTGCACAGACGTTCACGCGACATGGCGTTCCTCCTTCGGCGAATAGGATTCGGTGCGGTAGTGGCCATTGACGAAGCTCTCGACGTGCAGGACATCGCGGACGACGCGGCCCTTCGGCGTGCGTTCGATCGAGACGATCAGGTCGACGGCCTCGCCGATGACTTCGTGCATCGGCTGCTGGCTGGCCTCGGCGGTGAGCTGCTCGAGGCGCCGCAGCGCGGATTCCGCGGTGTTGGAATGGATCGTCGTCACGCCGCCCGGATGGCCCGTGTTCCAGGCCTTCAGCAATGTGAGCGCGGCGCCGTCGCGAACTTCGCCGACGACAATTCGATCGGGACGCAAGCGCATGGTGCTTTTCAGCAGCCGGCCCATGTCGATCGCGTCGCTGGTGTGCAGGGCGACCACATTCTCCGCCGCGCACTGGATCTCCGCCGTGTCCTCCAGGATCAGGATGCGATCGTCCGGCGCCGATTCGACGACCTCGGCAATGACCGCATTGGCGAGCGTGGTCTTGCCCGAGCCGGTGCCGCCGGAGATGACGATGTTCATCCGCGAGGTGATCGCATTGCGGATCACACAGGCCTGATGCTCCGTCATGATCTTCGCCGCGACATAGTCGTCGAGCGGAATGAGCCGCGAGGCGCGACGCCGAATGGTGAAGGCCGGCGCCGCGACCACCGGCGGCAGGAGACCCTCGAAGCGGTGGCCGCCGATCGGCAGCTCGCCCGATACGATCGGGCGATCCTCGTCAGCTTCGGAATGCAGCGCGTGGGCCACGCTGCCGATCACGATTTCAGCGGTGGCAGCGTTCATCTGTCCGGCCGGCGCGACGCCATGGCCGAGGCGCTCGATGAAGAGGCGACCATCGGGATTGAGCATGATCTCGACGACGGTGGCGTCATCGAGGGCGATGCAGAGCTGATCGCCAAGCGCCTCCTGCAGTTTGCGGACCAGGCGCGGATGTGAACGAAGCTGGGCCATGACCGTCCTCCTCGCTCAGGCTGCGCGCAGCAGCGGACAGAAGGTCGAGTAATAGGAAGCGGGCCGGACGCGCTCGAAGCTGCGTCGGTCGGCGGGCAGGACGCCGGCGACGGCCGTCGTCTCGCCAATCCTTCGCGGCTCGCCCAGCCGCTTCATCGGCCAGCCGGCGCGGTTGAGGATGCGTTCGACGCGCAGGTCGGTGCCGGTGACGATTTCGCGATAGCCGTTCACCATCGCCCATTCGATGATCGCGGCGAACATGGTCAGCGTGGCGTCGTGGAGCGATCCCCCTGCCCTTCCCTCGTCGAGCGCCGTGTCGACGCAAAAGCGGGAGCTCTCAATTATGAAGGCGTTTGGCTTGTAGACGCCAGAGGCCCCGAGGTCCGGGAAGAGCACGTCCATCATGGTCGGGCCGGTCGCCGGCAGCAGCCTGGCGCAGCCGACGATCTGCGACCTGGAGGACAGCGCGACGATATAAGTCGGCGAGAAGCCGTCGAACTGGTCACTTTCGCGGCCGTCCCGCACGTCGACCGCCCAGCCCAACCGATCCTTGAAGACGCGGGCACGAAGTCGATGCATTGAATCGACGAGATCAGCAAAGTCATTATGCGTATCGGCAGGAATAGCCAGTGCCCGCATCAGTATTGCTCCGATTCGAGTGTGTTCGGAGACAGGAGGCACGTTTGCGCTGATGGCCGCGACTAGCGAAATTATGAGTGCGTCTCGACGGAAGCTGCGCTGAGTCGCGCCGAGAACGAGGAAATCGAGGCCGAGAAACGTCCGAAATCGGACTTCCAGCACTAATAGATTTACTAGTCGCTACACTTGGTGCCTGAGCTGTGCGGTCGGCTAAATAACTGATTCAATGCGATAAAGTGGCAGGAATGGAGGGCCGACGCCGTCTCGCGTTAACGAGCCGTTAACCTTAAAGCGCTGGACGCATCCGCAGAATCGTGGCCTAGCTGTTGTCGGGCAAAGGCCGATAAGTCGCACTTAGGCCGACAATAAGGACTGGAATCGACAATGGCTGTGCAAGCCGCAATCAGCATGCAGAGCGAAGACCCAGCCGACAAGATCGTTCGGCACGCTGGCTTGCTCTCGGAGCACCTGCAGGCGCGGCGCCAGCAGATGTACCCGCCGGACGCACAGAAGAGCCTCAGAACCTTCATGATCCACGAGGTGTCTCGGCTGACGTCCATTCCGGAGTCGACCTTGAAGCTTATGTCGAACGAGGGAAAAGGTCCGGTCCCAGCCCGCCTCGAAAACAATCATCGCGTCTATACGCTGGCGCAGATCAACGAGCTTCGGGAGCTTTTTGCTGCCCAGCGGCCGGCGGAGGCCTTGAGATTCTTGCCGCATCGCCGCGAGGGCGAACACCTACAAATTCTGGCGGTCGCGAATTTCAAGGGTGGCAGCGCTAAGACGACAACGAGTGCGCATCTCGCGCACTACCTGGCGCTGCACGGCTATCGCGTCCTGGCGATTGATCTCGACCCCCAAGCATCGCTGTCCGCAATGTTCGGCGCGCAGCCGGAAATGGACGTTCGGCAAAACGAGACGATCTATGCGGCTCTGAGATACGACAAGGAGCGTCGGCCAATCTCTGAGATAATCAGGCCAACGTACTTCACCGGTATCGATCTGATCCCGGGGAATATCGAGGTCATGGAGTATGAGCATGAGACGCCCCGGTTCCTGTCGCAGCAGCGACGGGACGGCGATGACAGCATCTTTTTCGAGCGGTTGCGTCTCGCCTTGGCGGACGTTGAGGATCGGTATGACGTCGTCATTTTGGACACCCCCCCTTCCCTCGGCTTTCTGACGCTCGGCGCGATTTACGCCGCGACGGGTCTTCTCGTCACCGTCCATCCCGCGATGCTCGACGTCATGTCGATGAGCCAGTTCCTTCTCATGATGGGCGATCTGATTTCGGTTATTCGGGATGCCGGCGCGACGATGAAGCAGGACTTCCTGCGCTATGTCGTCACGAGGCACGATCCCATGGATCATTCACAGGTCCATGTTGTCTCGATGCTGCGCCATCTCTTCACCGAGGATGTGTTGACGTCGACGGCCATTGAGAGCGCGGCGATCGAAACCGCCGGCTTGGCAAAGCGCACGCTCTATGAACTTGAATCCGGCAATATCTCGGCAACGACCGCGAAGCGTGCCCGTGAGTCGATCGACGCCGTCAACGACCAGATCCTCGGTCTGATCAAGCAAAGCTGGGGGCGGAGCTGATGGCGAAACGTCCCGCAGGCAAGTCAATTCTCGCAAATTTTGGAGCCTTCTCCCAGCCGGAGGCGGAAGCTCCAGTTCCGTCTGGACCGAAGGATCCGTCGACGCCGCCGGTGCAACCGGTCGCGCGTGTCGGCGCGGGGGTAATTGGTGCAACACAGCGATCTTTGACGGAGCTGCGAGAAGAGCGCGACAATCTGCGTGCGCTTGTCGAGGCCGGTGGAGGCTCGGAACTCGATCCAAATTTGATCGATCCATCGCCGTTCCCGGACAGGCTACCCGATGACAACGAGACCCCGTTCGAGGCTCTGAAGAAGCTGATCCAGGACGAGGGCCAAAAGGTCCCGATTCAGGTTCGACGGCATCCTGTCTCCGAAGGCCGCTACCAGGTTGTCTACGGGCATCGCCGTTGGCGGGCGGCATCGGAGCTTGGCATCAAAGTCAAAGCGACGATTCTGTCATTGTCGGACAGCGAGCTTGTCGTGGCGCAGGGCATAGAGAATGCCGCGCGGCAAGACCTGAGCTGGATCGAGCGCGCGCTGTTCGCGTGGCGAATGGATGGGGCCGGCATCAAGGCACGGGATATCCGAGCGGCGTTGTCGATTGATGATCCTGAATTGGCGCGCATGAGATCCGTTTGCCGTGCGATTCCCGTGGACGTGATCGAGGCGATCGGCCGCGCGCCGAAGGTCGGCCGGCCACGATGGATCTCGCTGGCGTCGGCCCTTGGTGAAGACCCGTCGGCGCTGGCTCGGGTGCGCGAAACCTTGTCAGCTGACAAGGTTTCGGGACAGCCGTCGGATGAGAGGTTCAAGCACGCTCTCGCTGCGCTGAAGAAGCCTGCGAGCCGAACGCGGACTCATGTCGAGATCAAAGCCCCATCCGGACAGGTTGTCGGAAAGGCGACCTTCTCCATGGGCGATATCAAGCTTGCGGTCGCGACGGAGTATGCGCCGGCGTTCAGCGACTTCGTCGAGGAGGAGCTGCCGGCGCTTTTGGAGCGTTTTTTTGCCCGCGAGGGCGGAGGATGATTTCGGCGTGGAGCGAAAACCTTGTCAGCTGACAAGGTTGAGCGATGCGTTGGGAGGGTGGCGGCCTCGGCCTCACCGGACAGGTGCAACAAACGAAGAGGTAGCATGCGGTAAAAAGAAAGGCCCCCGAAACAGCGTCCCGGAAGCCTCTCTCGTTCGTTTGGCGACAACGAGAATCTCACTTCCGCGAATCACAGTCAAGAGTCTCCGAGAGGAGATTGGGCGCCGTTTTGGTGAGCGCTTTCGCTTTGCCTAAAAGCTGAAAGGCAGAACCATGACGGAATACATTGCGACGACGCCCTTTGGGCGGCGAACGATGACACTTGGCCAGATTGCGAGCCAGGTGAAGGCACGCACGGCGCCGAAGGATGCCGTCGTCCATAAGTGGCAGACCTTCCAACATATCCGCGAGGCCCGTGACCTCGTCGGAGCAACGGATCGCGCGCTGGCGATCCTGAATGCCCTGTTGTCGTTCCATCAGGAGACGGCACTCACCGGCGATAGCGATTTCGTCGTCTGGCCGTCGAACGAGCAGCTGATGGCGCGCGCCAACGGCATGCCACCGACGACCCTTCGCCGGCATCTCGGCATTCTCGTCGAGTGTGGGCTGATCATTCGAAGGGATAGTCCGAACGGGAAGCGCTACGCCCGGAAGGGGCGGGGAGGTCAGATCGAACAGGCGTTCGGCTTCGATCTCTCGCCGATCGTCGCGCGCGCAGCCGAGTTCAAGGACCTGGCGGAAGCCGTGCAGGCCGAGAAGCGGGCCTTCCGCGTGGCAAAGGAGAGGCTGACGCTCCTGCGCCGGGATATCGTCAAGATGATCGACACCGGCATCGAGGAAAGCGTGCCGGGCAATTGGGGCAGGGTGCAGCAGAGCTATCAGGCGGTAATGAACCGTTTACCACGTTCGGCCCCACGGCAGATCGTGGAGAGCGTCTGCGAGGAGCTCGAGGCGCTCTGGCGGGACATCCGTGACGTACTGGAATCATTTGCAGATTCCCAGAATATGGACGCCAATGAGTCCCATTCTGGTCGCCACATACAGAATTCAAATCCAGACTCCCTCTCTGAATCTGAAAATGGCTTTCGAGAGAAGAAAGAAGCGGGCGGCAGCGCCGAGGAAAACGACAAGCTGCGGAGCTTGCCGAGGCGTGACCTGCCATTGGGGATCGTGCTGGACGCCTGCTCGAACCTGCGTGAGCTCGCCCAGGGCGGTGAAATCCGCCACTGGCGCGATTTTCTGGCCGCCGCGGAGCTTGCCCGGCCGATGCTGGGGATCAGCCCGAGCGCCTGGAGGGAGGCGCGCGAGGTACTTGGCGAGCAACAGGCCGGGATCACGCTGGCGGCGATGTATCAGCGCGCCGACCAGATCAACAGCGCCGGCGGCTACCTGCGCAGCCTGACGGAGCGGGCCCGGGCCGGCAAATTCTCCACCTGGCCGATGGTCATGGCGTTGCTGCGCGCGAAGCTCGATGCCTCGAAACCGCCTGCGGCACGGCCGGAAGCCGCCGACGAGCCCAGCAGACCGCGGCAACAGGGTGGTTCTGGCGGCGTCCTGGCGAGCTCCGAGCTCCGGAAGCTTTTGGAAAAGCGGCCGAAGGATCCAAGCCGTGGGTGGGAATGACTCTGTCAGCGGATACGACTCAGCTAGGCTTTTCAGGGGAATGCGAAAGGGGAGGGCGATTTGACCGGAATTTCAACATCGGTTGGCGCCGCGATCGCGGCAGCCCTTGATCGCGCCGAGCAATTACGCAGCCTCGGCGATCGCCCGGCTCGCGTTCGGATCATGACGATCTTTGGGGATGATCGGTCGGGTCTGACCATTCACGCCAGCATCAGGTCCAACACACCCGCGGAACTCCGTGCGCAGCACGGGCTCGGAACGAGGTGCATTCCGTGGGACGAGCTGGATGCCCGCGCGGGCGAGCTCGTCGGCCTCGTCGACGCCGTCGTCGGAGAGGTGACGCTCGCGGTGAAGAACGCCCCTCCGGCCGAACGGCCAAGCCGGTCACAAGGCGACGTCGAGATCGACAAATTCGGCAGCCTGATCGATCAATTTGGCCGTACCCTGACGCACTCGGCGATGGCCGTTCTGAAGGATGATCAGAACCCGAGAATGTCCGCCGACGTGGGAAGCGAAGCCACCATGGTCGCTGCGCTCAAACTGGCGGCATTGGCGGCCTTCACCGCGAACGTCAGCGCGAGCGACGCCCAGGATGAGCTCCGCCTCGCGATCGGCGACGTGATGAGTAAGGCGAGCGCGTCGCCGGAGCTCTCCGGGCGGCCGCCGCTGAATTCCTGAGCGGGGAGGGCAGGGTCAGAGGCCCGCGGCCTTGGTGAGGTTCACCCGGAAGCGGTCGCGCCGGCGTTGGTAGCGGCGGGTCATTTCCGCGCTGGCATGGCCGAGCTGCTTCTGGACGTAACGCTCGTCGACCTCGGCCGAGGAGGCGAGGCCTGCGCGTAGCGAATGGCCGGCGAATTTCTGCTCCCGCTCGCCCTCTGTGAGCTCGCCCCTGATCCCGGCCGCGAGCGCGGTCCGCTTGACCAGCCGCGCCACCTGCTTGTCGGTCAAACGATCTGGGCCGACGTTCTTGCCTTGGCCGGTCACGCGCCGAAACAGGGGGCCGTGGCCGATCTTCGCCAGCTTCAGCCAGGTTTCGAGCGCCGCGACAGGGCAGGTCGCGTCCGACGAGCCGCGCCCGATCTCGACCTCACGCCAGCCGTTTTTGCCGCGCAGCGTGACGATCATGCCCTTCTTGAGAATCTCGATCCATCCGCCACCATCCTCGGTGTCGTCGCGATGGAGGTCGAGGCCGACGACCTCGGATCGGCGCAGGCCACCGGCGAAACCCAGCAACAGCATGGCGCGGTCGCGTAGCCCCCGTAGCGACGCGCGATCGAGCGTCTCCAGCATGGCGATGACGTTTTCAGGCAGGACCGCCTCCTTCTGGCGGGGCGGGGCGGCATGGGTGTTGCGGATGCCCGCCAGGACCGTGGCGATGTGCCGATCCTTGCGATCGAGCGGGGTGCCGCGCTGCGCATAGTTCCAGGTCAGCGCCGACAGACGTCTTTCGATCGTCGCCACCGAATTCGGCTTGCGGTCGGCCGTGGCGGCGCCGGAGGCGCAGGCGGTGATGTAGAGGCCGACGACCTGAGGGGAGGGCGGGATCACCTCGAGCCCCTGGCGCCGACACCACCCCGAAAAGTGCCGCCAATCGGAGCCGTAGGCCTTGCGGGTGTTCGCCGAGCTCGCGGCATCGACATAGTCGCGGGCGCGGTCGGCGAGCTTCTCGAGATGAGCCGGCAGCGCGGAGGATGACGCTGTGTCCGAAACAGCCGGGAGAGGGGAGGGGGAGTCCCCTCCGATCCGGTTGTCTTCGCCGATCGGCCCTGCGGTCATCAATTTACCTCCGTGGCGCGCAACTGTTAGTGGTGGTTGGCCTTGACGATACAATCCGCTTTCGGGAGTCACCCAACATGGACACGCGCCGCTATGAATTGGTGTTCGACGCCGAATTCTCCCTCGTCTACCTCGTGGGCGAACCGCCCGAAGCGGGCACGTTGCCGGCCGAGCTGACCTATGCCGAAAGCCTGCGCATGTTCGGTTCTGGCGACGGCGCCGTGACGATCTTCACGGCGCGGGAATGGGACGTCCCCTTCACCGTCGAGATCTCCGAGAGCGCGCCATCCGAGGATTCTGACTGTTGGGAGCACGTTGTCGAAGCGGGAATCCGCGTCGGCACAGACGGCCTGCGTCACGGAAGCGACGGGGTCTCCGAATTCAAGGAGGCGAAGCGCTTCGACCTTGAGCCCGGCTCCTATCGGGTCCGCGTCTCCTACGGCGGCTTGAGGGTGATGGAGGAAGGGGAAGCCGAGCTCGACGATGATCGCTATCGGATTCAGCTTTGGCCCGGCCCGCCAAGCGAACCCGCGGTGCTGAAGCAGATGGACCCGGCGATCGCGGCCTCGATGCCGTACCCGGAGATGCATGGGCACTTTGTGGAACGAGGCCTTATCCCGAAGGCCTAGCGTCGCTGACCTCGCTTGGCGATGTCCGCCGGCCGAGAGCACCACGGCAACGCGCTCGCGGGACCTGATGACCACCCGGCGGTCCGGGCCCAGCACCTTCGTGCCGGCGTCCGGAAGATCGCTGTCGTCGTCGGCCGAGGCGTCGCCACCTTCCATCGCGTTCCGCCTTCCTTTTCCAGCATCCGGCGCCGCCGGAATGGCACGGGGATTCTGGCGCTGCTGACGCGCAAATCGCGCCTCCGGCCGGGCTGAGGGCCGCCGAATCGCGTGTCGCACTGCTCTTTTCCCCGGATTCCATTTGATTGATTTTTAACATGTTCGGCTCACCCTAATTCGGTGGATTCAGCCTTGTTCGTTGGAATCTTAGCCTTGATCGCTGGATCAAGGCGAGTGCGGAGGTCGACACGTGCCGTGCGACCAGGACAAGCTCGCGATCGATGATAGCCGGTGGCAGGTCGCGGTCGCCCGAGAGGCGGTCATCCGGCCACTGATCAACGCCGGGCAATTGTCGCCGATCGATGTCGCGACGGCGTGCCGTATCCTCGGATTACGCCGAAGCCGGCTGTACGCGCTGATCGAGCAGTACCGCAGCGCGCCGGTGACGAGTTCGCTGGCCGCGGCGCGACCTGGTCCAAAGAAAGGAGCCCGGCGCCTCGCCGTCGAGGTCGAGGCGGCCATCGAGGAGGCGATCCGCGACAAGTATCTCACCCGGCAAAAAGCGTCCGTCAGCACGCTTCATGACCACATCCGGCATCTTTGTCGTGAACGCGGGCTGGACATTCCGTCCTGGAAAGCCGTTCGAGCCCGTGTCGAGCAGATCGACCGCTTCAAGCTTGTCCGCCAGCGTGAAGGCAACAAGGCCGCCAGAGATCGGCTCAGACCGGTTCCGGAGGAATACCGTGCCGATCACGCACTCCAGATCGTCCAGATCGATCACACGCGCGTCGATCTCTTCGTGGTGGACACGATCTACCGCCTGCCGATCCAGCGGCCATGGCTGACGCTCGCGATCGACGTAGCAAGCCGCATCGTGGTGGGCTTTTATCTGAGCCTCGAGGCGCCGTCGTCGGCATCGGTCGCCCTGGCCATACATCATGCGGTGATGCCAAAGGCGGAGTGGCTCCTGGCGCGCGGCATCGAGCTCGATTGGCCTGTGTCGGGCCTGCCGGACATCATCCACGTCGACAATGCGCGCGAATTCCGCGCCCGGGCGCTGGCCCGTGGAGCTGCCGAGTACGGCATCTCGCTGCTCCACCGGCCTGTGGCGACCCCGCACTATGGCGGCCACATCGAGCGGCTGATCGGCACCATGATGGGAGCGGTCCATATGCTCCCCGGTACTACGTTCAGCTCCATTTCAGAGCGCGGCGACTACGATCCCGAGCGTCACGCGGTCATGACGATCGAGGAGCTCGAGCGCTGGCTGACGCTCGAAATCGTCGGCCGCTACCACAACGAGGTCCACAGCAGCCTGCAGATGCCTCCGAATGCCGCCTGGCGGGAGGCTCTCGATCGTCGCCGCGCGCCGTTCCGGCACCCGCATGATGATCAACAGTTCTTCTACGACTTCCTGCCGTTCGAGGAGCGCAGCATCCGTCGGGATGGCGTGCACATCTTCGGCCTGCGCTACTGGGATGACGTTCTGAGCCCTTGGGCAGGTCGGCTCGATCGACAGCTGCGGGTCAAGTATGATCCCCGTGACCTGTCCTGCGTGTTCGTCGAGGGTCCCGACGGCGCCCATTGGCCGATCCGGTATGCGGACCTGCGCCGGCCGCGTATCACGCTCGGCGAGCACCGGCTGGCCCAGGCGGCCTTGCGGCAGCGCGGTGTGCGGCTCACCGACGAGCAACTCATCTTCGACACGGTCGAGGCCCAGCGCGAGCTGCTGGAGACCTCGGCATCGATCACGAAATCCGCACGTCGTCAGGTCGCGCGGCGGGCGAGATCGCTCAACGCCGCAGATCAGGGCGCCGCGGCGGAGGTCGTCGCGCCCGGCACCAAGGACGAACCGGAGACTTTGCCCGTTCTGGCGGTCGAGGAATGGTCATGACCGACTACGCCCACCTCCTGCCGGCCTATCGCCACCAGGCCGCTCTGGCGGATGCGGAGCGGATCGCCTGGATCCGAGCGGATCGGTGGCTTGACCTCGATCAGGCACGGGCCGCGCTCAGCCGCCTCGAGGACCTTTTAGTCTATCCGCCCCGCGATCGCATGCCGTGCCTGCTGCTCTATGGCGACACCGGCATGGGCAAGACCAAGATCATCCGCAAGTTCCTGCGCGACCATCCCGCCTGTTTCGACCAGGGCACGGGCGTGACCACCATGCCGGTCGTCGCCATGCAGATGCCGGCCGAGCCGATCGAACGGGACATCTACAGTGAGCTGCTCACGGCGCTCGGGGCGCCCGGGCCTGCGGACGGGGCGACCCACCGGCAGAAGGAAGTCTGCCGCCGGCTGCTGCGCAGCATGGGCGCCCGCATGCTGATCATCGATGAGATCCACGCCATGCTCGCCGGCAGCTTCCGGCAACAGCGGGTCTTTCTGAACGCCATCCGGTTTCTGGCCAACGATCTCAGGATTCCTCTGGTTTGCGCGGGGACGGACCTCGCGCGCCAGGCGCTGTTGACCGATCCGCAGCTGGCAGAGCGGTTCGAAGCCCTCCACCTGCGGCACTGGAAGAATAACGCCCGCCTCGCGCAGTTGCTGGCGAGCCTGGCGACGATCCTGCCGCTGCGCCGGCCCTCGAACCTGGCGGCGCCGGCGATCCGTACCCGCGTGCTCGACCTCACCGATGGCGTCACGGTGCGGATCTTCCGCCTGATCGAGACGGTTGCGGTCGAGGCGATCCGCTCCGGCGCCGAATGTATCACCATGGACAGTTTCCAGACCGAGGAACTGGTGCTGCCGCTCGTCACGATGACGCGCAAGGTCGAGGCGCGCCTTCAGCCGCGGGCCGGCCGATGACAGTGCGGCGCGAGCTCCCCCTCGCGCCGAGGCCGGAAGACGATGAGCTGCTATCATCCTGGCAAGGTCGCGTCGCGTGCCGCTATGACCTCATCCACGACGACCTTTCGAGGTGGCTTGGCGTCCTCCGGGACGACCGCTGTGTCAGGTTCACCGAGCGGGACTTCGCGCCCTCGGCCGAGATGGTGCAGGCTTGGGCGGCGGCGTGCCGGCTTTCGGAAAAGCGCATGCGGGCCCTCGCGCTCTCCTCGCGGTCACGGTCGCGCAGCTGGTATGTCTGGGGGGAGGGGAGAGTGGCCGGCGCTTTCCGGCGGCCGGTCTGTTTGGCCTGTCTTGATGACGATGCCGCCGCCGGCCGTGACCATCATATCCGCCGGACGTGGGCCTTGGTCGAGACCGTGGTCTGCAGCCGCCATCATCGCGTTCTCGACGAAGCGTGTCCTCACTGTCTCGACAGCTCCGGTTTTCGGTTCGTTGTTCATGAGGCGGCGGCCCGGCTCGCCTGTATCCGATGCGGCAGGATCGCCCGAACGATGCCCCAGGAGCGGCGCGGCGGTTCCGCGGACCTCTTTGCCGCCGTATCGACGCTGGTGGCGGCAGGGATCGAAGATCAGTCTGCGGTTCGGGATCGGATGCTCCATGTCGCCCGGTTACTGTGGAAGCCGCCGCGCCCCCGCACCGGGCGTCGCACACCGTTCGTGGCAGATGTCGTGCCGGATCTTCGTCTGACTCCGACGGCACAGGCAGGGGTCGATCCCGGCGAGCCGCTGGCAACGGCGCCGATCGGCTGGCGCATGGTGACGCTGCTGGGCGTCGCGGCGCTGCTGGACCTCGGCAACTCCTCGATGAGGGGGCGCCTGGCCCTCACACTGGACCAGTTGGTGGCCTGGACCGAGGAGCCGCGCCCGCGGCCCAAGGAGCGACCCGTGCCGATGGCTTCCTCGTGCGCGAAAACCCCAGGCCGATCGGATGCGGACTATCTGGCGCTCGCCCGGTCCATCCTGGCCAGTGAGGAATGGCGTGCTGTTCAGGGACAGGATCCGCGCACGCAGCGGCGAATTCTCAACACCCTGTCCAACAAGGCTCTGGCCCGGCGGCCTGAGGCCGATGCCCCGGCTCCGTCGGCAGTGCGGTTGGCAGCAAAGCGTGGCGCCGCCCAAGGACCGGCGCACAGCGACACCAGGGCAGCATAGGTTCGGCGCGCTTGTCGTCGGCGCAGCGCGGCGCGATCGGAGCGGGCCACGTTGCGATCTCAGGTATCGTCCCGCGGCTGCGGCACCACGAGCCCCAGCCGGCGCGCTTGGTCCAACAGGGACTTGACCGAAGAGGCGGCCCATTGCCGCCCGCCACGCGGTGTGCGCTCGCGCATCCGCTCAAGCTGGGCGGCGATGTCGCGCAAGCTGAGATCCGGGTCGGCGATGGCGATGCCGGCGACGAGCGTCATCAGCCGGTCCTCGGGCGGACGCCGCGGTGAGCGCCGAAGCAGCTCCGCCTCCGCCATCCGCTCCTGCACCAGCCGATGCACGGCGCGCCGCAGCTTCTCGATGGTCCAGCTCTGGCCGCGATGGTTCAGCACCCGCACCACGTCGTCCCAGCTGTGCTGCGGCCGCATGCGCCGCACGATCGGCAGCCAGGCCGAGGCCGAGGCGATCAGGTCACCGACATAGACCTTCTGGCGTGCCGCCGAGGCGGCACGGATGGCCTCCGGCCGACGCTCGCGCAGGCCGGGGTTGCCGGGGAGCTTGCCGCGCGCCTTGGCCGCCTTCATCCCGGCCCTGGTGCGCTCGGCGATAAGGGCACGCTCAAGCTGGGCGACAGCGCCGAGCACCTGCAGCGAGAACATGCCCTGCGGCGTCGAGGTGTCGATCGGGTCGCGCAACGAGCGGAAATGGGCCTGACGTCCTTCCAGGTCCTCGATTACCGCGAGCAGGTGGCTGACCGAGCGGGCGAGGCGATCGAGCCGCACGACGACCAGGACGTCACTGGGCCCGATTTCGCGCATCAGCCTGGCCAGCACCGGCCGGGCCCGCGAAGCCCCGGAGCCATGCTCCTGGTGGATGATCTGGCAGCCGGCCGCGCGCAACTCGTCGACCTGGGCATCGGTCGCCTGCTCGTCGGTCGAAACCCGGGCATAGCCGATCAGGCGGCGAGCCGGCCGGGGAGGGGAGAAGGCGGGGCGGGCCATGGCGTCTCCGGGGGCGATTTCCGGCCCTTTGTACAATCAATACAGATTTGAGCAAACGAACCTTTGCAGACGTGTTTTATCGACCTTGCCAGAGGCCCGTGGAGGTCGATCGGGCACCGCAGATGGGTCCAAGTGCCAGAAGAGGCCAAAACGGCCGCCTGTGGGGCTCTGTGCGGAAAACAGGCGATTTCAGGGGTTTTGGACGCTGGCGCCGTGCCCATCGGGCCCGAAGAGGCTGATTTTCCGCCCGAGGGGTGCCCTCGCGGCTCCAGCGGCGTGGGAAATCCACCGATCCAGGTCGGGCGGTCCGCTCAATTAGGGCGAGGAATCCACCCATCCGGGAAGAGGGGAGGCGAAAAACGACGGCTTTCCAGCCGATTCCAGCCATCTCGGCCGAGCGACATCGCGCATTCTCTATATAATGTCAAAAACGTCCGATAATTCAATCTTATCGGACATTTTTATTCGGCGACGGGGCGTGCGGTTCATCGCTATTGAGGTGGCATAAACCGCACATCGCATCTATCCTTCCGGACGATGCCCGCGCTCGATTCGAACCGGACCGCCAGCTTCGATGCGCCCGCCGTTCCCGGCTGGGCGGTGCCGCGCGCGCCGGTCGAGGATGCTGCCGAGGCCGCCTACATGGCCGGCGCGGCGTTGAATTCCTTGGACAATCTCGTGCGCGGAGAGCCCGCCTGGGCCGGCGCCTGGCGCCAGCGGCTCGCGCTGAAAGCCGCCGCGAACGTAGTGCGCCTGCTCGGGCATCGCGAGGACGAGGCGGCGCTGCGTGACGCCTGGCATCTGCGCCCCGCCGGGGCCGACCCAGGGCCCGCCGGCAACGTTCTGGCCGCGTGGCGTCGGCTCGCCTCCCGTTCGCCGGCGATCGAGGTCGAGAGCCTGCGCACGATCGTCGGTCTGCTCGGCCTCGCCTGGAGCGATGGCTTTGGCGCGATCCCCGAGCTCGTCGCGGAACAGGCGCGCGCGACCCGACCGGCCCCATCGGTCGCCGCGTCCGTCGCGGGCGAGGTCGCGGCGGCTGGTCCGCGGGCCGAGGCTCTGGCCTGGTGGTGCGCCGACCTGGTGCTTGCCGCGCGTTTCCGCTGGCCCTTCGCCGTCCCGCTCCTGGCGACGCAGATCCATGCGCCGCTGCTGCGCGGCGGCCCGGGCCGCCGGCGCCGGCGGCCGGGAGAGGAGGGGTTTGCGGTCGCGGCCTGTGTCGCGGCCGCGGCGGGCGGGGCGGAGGCCTGCCGCCTCGCCGGCGAGATCGCCGCCCGCGGCCGGCGCCTCGAGGCGGCGATGCCGAAGCTGCGGACCAAGGGGGCGGGGGAGGCGATCCGGCTTCTGCTCGAGGACGACGCGGTCTCGGGATCGCTGACGACGCCGGCGCTGTCGCGCTGGGCGGCGCGACGGCTGTTCGAGCGCCTTCAGGCGCTCGAGGCGGTGCGCGAGCTCAGCGGCCGGCCGAGCTTCCGGCTCTACGGATTGTAGCCATGGCACGCCGGCGCCGCGCCCTTGCCTCCCTCGACACTGAGCTCGCCGAGCTTCCCGCGGAGCTGCGCTGGCGCGAATGGGTTGCCCGGGTCGAGGCGGTGATCTTCGCCGCGCCCGGCCCGGTCGAGCGCGAGACGCTCGCCCGCGTGGTTGGCGGCGCCTGCAGCATCGAGCTCGTCATCGACGACATCCGCGAGAGTTTGCGCGGCCACCCCTATGATTTGGTGGCGGTCGCCGGCGGCTGGCAGCTGCGCACAAGGCCGCGCTATGCCGAGGCGATCCACGCCGCCTTCGGGTCGACGCCGGCGCCGATCCAGCTCTCCCAGGCCGAGATGCTGGTGCTCGCCTGCATCGCCTATCATCAGCCGGTGACGCGCGGCGAGCTTGGGGAGATGATCGGCAAGCAGGTCAGCCGCGACGCGATCGGCTATCTGCGCGCGCTCGGCTTCATCGCCGCCGGCCCGCGCAGCCCGCAGCCGGGCGCGCCCTACACCTATGTCACGACGAAGGGGTTTCTGTCGCATTTCGGCCTCGACACGCTGCGCGACCTGCCCGACATGGAAATGCTCGAGGACGCCGGACTGCTCAGCAAGGAGAAGCTGCTAGGGGAAGATTTCCCGATTGGTCTTGATGATGACGATCGCGGGACTGACGAGCTACCTCGCGACGATGAAGAGCCCCAGCCTTGGGAGTGATCAGGCGTGTCGGAACGAAGGAAGGCCGGGTCTCGGGTCCTTCGAGGGCCGGCTGACATTCGAGGTTGGCGGCGCCGGGCGCTGTTTTCTGTGATCATGAGGCCAACATCGACGAGATATACGTGGAGAATGGCCAAATCGTCTCGGCTCAGCTCCAAGTCTGGCTGAATGCCCAGTCAAAAAATCCGCTTGCGTCCATGACCCAATAAATGACGCCCATGATGATGCAGAAGGCGGCCACCGCCCGATAGTCGCCGACCAGTTCACGCATTTCCCGTAGACCTGGAAGCTTGCTGATCATTCCCGCCGTAGCGAACATCGCTCCAAGCCCAATGGCGAAAGCGAGGGGCTGCGGCAGTCCGGCATAGTCGAGCATCCAGTCCACCACGATGCCGACCAGACCGGCTGCAAACAGGCTGGCGGTGAGGCGCGTGTAGGCTCCGAGAGAGTTCACGACGGGCACCGTTCGGGTTCTCCTGTGTCTATCAACGTCCGCTTGTTCTCCTTCACGGAGTAGGACAAGCGGACGGACCAAATCTGCGTCGTCCTCCAATGGCGGTCGCCTCGCTCGAGCGTCAACCAGCGTACCGCACGTGGCGTAACAGTATAACATATCGAGGGAACTGGCGAAGGCGCCGAACCGTCATGCCAGGCCCGGACGTCTACTAACCGGAGCGCAACCGCCTGAGCGCCTTCGTCAGTGCCTTTGCTAGAATCCATATCGCTGATCGGCCCAGCGCAGCAGCACCTCGGCATCATGATCGGGCAACAGAACTCGCGCATCGCGCAGGCCTTTTGCGATGACCTCACCAACCTCGGGGTCGACCCGGTTGCCGTGGGTCATGAGGAAGAACCATCCGAACCGAAGCCCGAGCTCACGGTCAATTGCCTCGGTCTTATCCATGAGCACATGTACCGACAGCTCCCCGGCCCCCAGCTTCTCCGCCGGCAGTTTCAGCGGCCGGGTGATGAACCCGATTTCACGTTGGCCGCGATGTTCGTAATCCTTGATGTCGAGCGCCCAATGCTCATAGACGCGGCTCTCTCGGGCACTCGATTCCTGCCAATCCTGGAAGAAGCGCACCTCCCGTGGAACCTGATCGAACCAGTCGGGCTGCAGGTCGAGGAAAGGGGTGCGCGTTCCATCCGAGCCGACCCAGACGCGCTGCTCGATTTCCGGCCGGCGAGCCTCGCGTTTGTCCCGCTCGAGGCGTGCGCACCGGGCGAGGAGGCTGCGCACATGGACGATGCTGGTGGCGGCACTGCCGAGCAATCGATAGTGCGGTCCCCCAAGCACCTTGTCGTCTGACATATCGTCGTGCGCGATCCAGGAAGGATCGAGCAGCTCCTCTTCGCCCCAAGGGCGGTGCGATGGGTTGACGATCGGACCCGCACACCATTCCGTCTCGCGACCGAGCGAAATCTGCAGATAGTCAGCCGCGCCAGAACCTGTGGGCGCGAAGGCATAGACGCTGTTGCCCTGCCACTCCGAGATCTGAAAGTCAGTGTCCTGCAAACGCCGCCAGACCTTGGCGATATCTCCATTGTCCCTGGCGAGTTCGGCTTCCATCCAGGGCCGATACTCGGCGATCCGCTTTCCGCTGGCGGCCAACACCGAGCGCGTGTCCCGCCAATATTGGTCGTGGACGCTGGCGGCTGAGAAGGCGAACCCCGGAAAGGCTTGCATCAACGCTTCCGCAAGCGACGCCTCGTTCGAGCCAGCGGGGAGCGCGGCTAAAACCGCCTCGACGGAATCGCGGTCGGGCAGCCTGGCAGGTGCGTTCTCCGAAATCTCAGCCATACCTCCACCTTATCATCCTGAGCTGGCCGGGTCTTGCCCGGCAACGATCACTCGCCCGCTGCGCCGGCATTTACGGCGCGTTCGATCTCTTCAATCGAGGCGAGAATGTCTGCGAGCGGAGGAGCCGCGCCGAAAATCATCGCCGTCATGTTCGCATAGTCGCGCGCGAGACCGGGGACCATCTCCGAAGTCGGTGCGAGGGCGAACGAGCCGGCCACAGCAGAAGCGAGGTCGTAATCCGGCCGATTGAAGAACATTCGCGCATGTCGGACGCAATCGGCGCCCAGATTGGCGTCGGCGAGAGCTGTCTTGCCCGCCTCGGACGCTAATAAGCAATGCAGGTCGTAGAAGTGGCGGGAGATGCGCTGGCCTTCCTGCCTCAGTTCGCCGCGGCGCTCGAACCAGCGACGCAAGCCGTGAGCGATTACGACTTTGTCCCAAAACGTGCGCGTCGCGTCGATCGTCGTGACATTCGGTACTAGCAGATCGAGGCCTGCGGCTTCGTTTGCGATGTAAGGACGGATATCCACAGGATGGTTCGGGTCGAGCGCCGACTTTGCTCCCGATTCAATGCGCACCGCAGGACGCACGTAAGCATCATCACGCGGCTCGACCTCCAGATACCAGATCAGAAGCGTCTGGCCGTCGGGATCGGCCTCGTCGATCTCGACACGTCCTCGTCCTCCCGTTGCGGCGGCAAGTTGTTCGGCCAGGAACGCATGAAGCGGGCCGGTGATGTAGCTGCGGCAGGCATCTCGGATCGCATCCAGTCGAGCGCGACGCTTCTTGTTCGAAAGCGCTTCGAGCTCGTCGACCGAAGCCGGCTCGTCGAGATCGTCACGAAACACCGTGACGTCGATGTCTTCGGAGAAGCGCTCGATCAGCCCATGTGCCTTCGACAGAGACGTGCCGCCCTTGAACAGCAGACGCGGGCCTCCGGCTGGCCGCTGATGATAGAGGGCGTTGAGGGTCCAACAGACCCAGAAGTCCTTCTCGACGTTTCCGATCGGCGTCCCGAGCCGGTTGGCCGTCGATAGGAAGAGGTCGAGCCTTTCGGTCGCTGGTGCGAGGATAACGTCGTTATAGGCGGCGCTGCTCACGCGCGAGTCTCCCGCTCAGCGTCGGCTGATCCGAGCAAAGGTCTGAGAAAATCCTGCATCCAAATCGGCATTGCCGACAGGCCCGCGCGAAGATCGTCGCAGATCTCCTTTCCATGCTCGGGATTTTTGAACAGTCTGTAGAGGCCGTTCGTTATGGCCTCCCGATCATTTTCCCCCTCTATCATGTCTTGCATCCAATAAAGCGCTTGAACGACCCGCATGCCCGGGCGTCCAGCCCAATAGAGACGGCTCGGCGCGGCCGCCTTGAAATGGATAACCTGCTGTCCGAGCTTGATCGGTTTCAGGCGGGCGTCGACGAGAACTTCAATGCGCGCCGGCACAGCTGTGGTGAGGCCAAGATCATTCGCGGCCGTCATTCCGTCGACCACGATGCGAGCCTGGTCGCGGCGTGCCACAGCTCTGATCACGGCGCGATAGTCGGGGACCGCCATCTTGCCCATGAGTTTGCTCATTCGCGGACGGTCGTAGAGTCCGCGGTCGATACGGCGTAGTTCGCCAGCCGCGACGAGGCGCTGCAGCGTTTTATCGACGGCCGCACGATTGCCGAGATCGGCAAAATCGCTCGGCGTCCATACCTCGCCAGGAGGCGCCGCGTTGATACGGGCGACTAGTCGCGGCCGGAGGTCTGGGGTCGGTTTGTCCAGCATGTCCGAAATATGATGCAATTTTCGGACATCGGCAAGGGGTGTCCGAACGAAGCTGCATTTTTCGGACACAATTCTACCTTTCCCCAGGCGACCCGCAGGACGATTCCGACGGGTCAGATTGACTCTCGGGTTTAATGAGAACAAACATAGAACGTACTCAATGCGGAGAGCGTTGCAAAGGACATGGGTACGTCCGCCCCCGATCTGTCGTGTCCGCACGCTTCGCCCGGCTAGAGGGCAGGGCCGCGCATCAGCGCACGGTCCTGCCTTTCTGCCTGGCGGCGATCGACCGGATTCTCCCCGAGGGCCGATTGCTGCGCGGGGCTGCATGAGGTTGCTGGGGCGTCAACGGCGCCGTGAACGGCGCGGCCGCCGCCCTGTTCGCCGCCCGTCGCGGCGCGCTGCGGCGGCAAGGCCCTGTGGTGCGTGACGCGGCCCGACCTGTTCGCGCCGGCGCTCGCCCAGGCCAGCCTCGCGCGTCATCGCAGCTCGGTGGGCGTCCGAACGATGCTGCATTTTTCTGACGCATTGGCATCCGCCCGCGACGGGCCTTTATAGGAGCGGGAGCTGAACTTCTATCTCGGCCTGATCAGGCAATCTGTCCAGCGATGAGACTGTGATGCCGATCAGTCGTATGCCCTTTGCGACTGGAAACAGCGGCGCGAGCAAGGACACCGCAAGGGCCTCGATATCCGCCGATGCCGAAATCGGACCGCCGACCGTCCGGCTCCGCGTGATCTGCTGGAAATCGGCGTATTTCACCTTCAGCGTCACCGTCCGGCCGCGAATGCCGTTCGCCTCGCAGTGGCGCCAGACCTTGGCAATGAGCGGTACGAGCTCAGCCCGCGCGGCGTCGAGCTCGAAGACATCGGTGGCGAAGGTGTCCTCGGCGCCGACCGACTTCCGTGGGCGGTCGGGCTCGACGGGCCTTTCGTCGATCGCCCGCGCAATCCGATAGTACCAGGAGCCGGCTTTCCCGAAATTCTGCTGCAGAAAGGCGAGTGGCTTCGTCTTCAGATCGGCCCCCGTCTCGATGCCGAGACGCTGCATCTTCGCAGCCGTCGCTGGACCGACGCCGTGGAATTTCTTGATCGGAAGGGCCTCGACGAAGGCCGGCCCCTGACGAGGAGTGATCACGAACTGTCCGTTCGGTTTGTTCTGATCGCTGGCCATCTTCGCGAGGAACTTGTTGTACGAGATGCCGGCTGACGCGTTGAGACCGGTCACCGACTTGATCTTCTCCCGGATCAGCTCGGCGATCGTCGTAGCGACCGGGATATGCTGATGGTTCTCGGTGACGTCGAGATAGGCCTCGTCGAGCGAGAGCGGCTCGATCAGATCGGTGTGCTCGGCAAAGATTTCGCGGATCTGCGCGGAGACTGCTCGATAGACCTCGAAGCGCGGCGTCACGAAAATCAGCTCCGGGCATTTCCGCTTCGCCGTGATGGAGGGCAGGGCGGAGCGCACGCCGAACGCCCGCGCCTCATAGCTGGCCGCGGCGACGACGCCGCGCGCGGCCGACCCGCCGACAGCAACGGGCTTGCCGCGCAGCTCGGGATTGTCGCGCTGCTCGACCGAGGCATAGAACGCATCCATGTCGACATGAATGATCTTTCGGTAGGAGCGAGGCGCCGCTTCGGCCGTGGAGCCCCCGACGGCCATGATCTCCAGCTCGGAACCGTCCATGATGGCGTCCGTCGCGCTGCCGGAGGTGATCGCCATACCCTTGCCTCACGTCCTGTCAGGGGCCGGCGTCACAGCAGCATATCCTCTTTGGGCTCCTTCACCGGCGGCTCGACGACCACGAGCATGTTGCCGGGTAGTGGCCGCTGGAGGTGCTTCACCTCCTCCCATGAACCGGTGAGCCACAGATCGACTTCTTCGTGTGTCGTGAGGATCGCTGGCATCGCCTTGAAGTGAATCGGCTTGACGATGTCATTCGGCGAGGTGGTCAGGAAGCCGTACAGCTCGAACTCGCGCTCGCCGTCGCGAACTTTCTTGACGCCCTTCCAAGGCGTCCAGAACCCCGCGAAAAACATCAACGGCCGGTCCGGGTTCTGGGCAAACCAGGCGTTCGGAACCCGTGCGCCGGGCACTTGGCTCGCCGGGTCCGGCTCGGCGAAGGACGTGAACGGCACGACGCACCGGCTAGTCGGACCGAGCCAGCGGCGCCACCACGAGGAACTGACATCTCGGATGTTGGTGACGCCGGGGTCGTAGTTTTTTCCTTTGAGGTATCCTGGCGGCGTCGGCATGCCCCAGGTGGCGCGCACGATTTCCCGCTGTCCATCCTCCCCGACGCGAACGATCGGGGCCAGCGTGTTCGGATAGACATCGAAGGACGCCTCGTTCCATCCCGCCTTATCGCGGAACGCCTTGGTGAACTGCAGCACCGCATCGCGCGTCGTCGTGACATTGTACAGATTGCACACCGGGCAGAGCCTCCTAGCGCCACATGCCGCGCATCCGGGCGCCGACATCGACGCGGACCTGTCGCGCCTGTGCGTTTCCTGCGGGCCCCGCGGTGATCATTGGCCACGCCCGGCCTTCGAACAAGGACAGCAGCTTCGGCGGAATGAAGCGCGTGCGCGAGGCATAGACATGGCGGTCGCCGGTCGCCGATTGTCCGTGGGTGAAGAAGCGCTGCGGCACCACGAGCGAGAGATTGTCCTTCGCCCGAGTCATCGCGACATAGAGCAGCCGGCGTTCCTCCTCGATCTCCTCTGTCGTGCCGACGCCGAGGTCCGAGGGGATGCAGCCGTCGACCGTGTTCAGCACGAAGACCGATTTCCATTCCTGGCCCTTCGCCGAATGGATGGTGGAGAGGATCAGATAGTCCAGCCTGCCCGGAGGTCGCGTCGGGAGGATCGAGCGTCAATTCGGTCAGGAACCGTTCGCGGGACGGATAGCCTGCCGCGATGTCCTCGAGCTGCAGCAGGTCGGCCTTGCGCATCTCCGCATCCTCATGGATGCGTTCGAGATGCGGCTCGTACCAGTTGCGGACCTGTCCGATCTCCGCCGGCCAGCCGGTGCCGCGCTCGCGCAGGTCGCCCAGCAATGTGACGAAGCCCGGCCAATCGGCCGCGGCGCGGGGAGGGCAGGGCAGTTCGGCAAGCGTGGCGACCGGGTCCGGCCGGTCGGCCATGGCGTCGAGCACCGTCTGCGCCGACGACGGGCCCACACCCGGGAGAAGCTGCATTACCCGGAAGCCAGCGACACGGTCGCGCGGATTCTGCGCGAAACGCAGTGCGGCCAGCATGTCCTTCACATGCGCGCTGTCGAGGAACTTTAGCCCGCCGAATTTGACGAATGGGATGTTGCGGCGGCTCAGCTCGACCTCCAGCGGCCCGCTATGGTGGCTGGCACGGAACAGGACGGCCTGTTCCTTCAGGCGCATGCCGGCTTCCCGGTTCTCGAGAACCTCCTCCGCCACGAAACGTGCCTGGTCCGCTTCGTCGCGCACCGTGACGAGGCGCGGGCGCTCGGCGGATTCGCGCTCGGTCCAGAGGTTCTTGGTGAACCGCTCCCGGGCGAGATCGATGACGCCATTGGCGGCCGCCAGGATCGGCTGCGTCGAGCGGTAGTTGCGATCGAGCGTGATGATCTCCGCCGGCGGGCTGAATTCCTTCGGGAAGTCGAGGATGTTCCGGACCGTGGCCGCGCGGAAGGAATAGATCGATTGCGCGTCGTCCCCGACGACGGTCAGCCCGCGTCCCCCAGGCTTCAGCGCCGTCAGGATCGAAGCCTGAAGCCGGTTGGTGTCCTGATATTCGTCGACGAGTACGTGATCCCAGCGCCCGCCGATATCGTCGGCCAGGACTGGATCGCCGACCATCTGCGCCCAATAAAGCAGGAGGTCATCGTAATCGAGCACGTTCTGGACCTGCTTGGTCTCGACATAGCCCGCGAACAGCTCGCGCAGCTGCGCCTCCCACTGCGCGACCCAGGGAAAGTTCGCGCGCAGCACGTCCTGCAGCGGAGCTTCCGCATTGACCGTCCGCGAATAGATCGCCAGGCACGTTCCCTTGGTCGGAAACCGGCTTTCCATCTTCGAAAAGCCGAGCTGATGGCGCACGAGGTTCATCAGGTCCGCACTGTCCTCTCGATCATGGATGGTGAACTGCGGATCGAGACCGATCTGGTCGGCATAGTCGCGCAGCAGCCGCGCGCCGATGCCGTGGAAGGTGCCCGCCCAGGCGAGCGCGTCGGTGAGCACGCCGGCCCTGTCTCCCAGCACCCGGGCGCAGATGCGCTCGACGCGACGCCCCATCTCGGAGGCCGCGCGCCGCGAGAAGGTCATCAGCAGGATCCGGCGCGGATCGGCGCTGTTGACGATCAGATGGGCGACCCGATGCGCCAGCGTGTTGGTCTTGCCCGACCCGGCGCCGGCAATGATCAGCAGCGGCCCGCCGACCTTGCCGTCGGCGAGGCCCACGCCATGCTCGACGGCGCTGCGCTGTCGGTCGTTCAACTTTTCCAGATGCGCCGCGCCGCCCATATCCCCGTCCCCGTATCCGCTTGAGAATCAACAACCATCCGCGAATACACGGACATTACTCGCTCCGATCTATCGTCGCCGTTACCGAAGAGTCTTTCGCGAGTCCGATTGACTCAGCCGCCAATTGAGAACAAATAAAGAACATACCAGCGGAGAGACCCCTTGCAAAGCCCTGAGGAGCAGCCTTTTTCGACATGCCGAAGCCCGCCGTCAGTTCCATCGCCGAGCTTCGCGAGCGCATCCAGCGCCTCGAAGGCGGGGCGGGCCGTGGGCGGAAGGTTCTGCCGTTCGGTCTGCCGCAGATCGACCGGCGGCTTCCGGGAGGCGGGCTGGCGCTCGGCTGCCTGCATGAGGTGGCGGGCGGTGGGAATGGCGCGGTTGATGGGGCTGCGGCCGCCTTGTTCGCCGCCGGTGTTGCGGCACGCGTTCGCGGCAAAGTGCTGTGGTGCGTCACCCGCCAGGATTTGTTCGCACCGGCGCTCGCCCAGGCGGGGCTTCTTCCCGGCCGGGTGATCTTCGTTGAGGCGGGCGACGAGAAGGCGCTGCTCGCCTGCATGGAAGAAGGGTTGCGCCATGGGGGGCTCGGCGCCGTCGTCGGGGAGGTGGCACGGCTGTCGATGACCGCGTCGCGCCGCCTGCAGCTCGCGGCGGAAGGCTCCGGCACCATCGGCATCGCCGTGCGGCGCTGGCGGCGCGCGGCGGAGGTGGCGGATTTCGGGCAGCCGACGGCCAGCGTCACACGCTGGCGCGTCTCGGTCTTGCCCTCCGAGCCCCTTCCTGTCCCCGGCGTCGGACGCCCCCGCTGGCTGCTGGAACTGATCCGGTGTCGCGCCGGAGAAAGCGCGGATTTTGAAGTGGAATCCTGCGATGCACAGGGTCGTATCGCTCTATTTTCCGAGATGGCCGACGGATCGCCTCAGACGGAAATCGGGCGACGCCGCGCCGCCCTCTGAGGCACCGCTTGTCCTCATTGGTCGAGAAGGGCGGCGGCGTGTGGTTCTCGCCGCGGACCTTGCCGCCCTGCGGGCAGGGTTGCGCATGGGCATGCCGGTGACCAAGGCGCAGGCTCTCGTTCCTGGCCTCGTCGTCATGGACGCTGATCCTCGCGCAGACGCCGATGGCCTGGCCCGCCTGGCGCTCTGGGCGCTGCAACGCATCTCGCCGATCGTCGCCGCCGATCCGCCCGACGGGCTGGTGATCGACACTACCGGCGCCGACCATCTTCATGGTGGCGAGGCCGCCATGCTGACATCGATGGTGCAGCGTTTCGCGGCGTCCGGTGTCGAAGCCCGCGCCGCGCTCGCCGATAGCTGGGGGGCCGCCCATGCCTGCGCCCGCTTCTCCGGTCGGCCGGCGCTCGTGATTCCGCCCGGCGAGAGCGAGGCCGCGCTGAGCGACCTGCCGATCGCAGCGCTACGGCTCGATTGCGGCATCGTCGCGGATCTGCGCACGCTCGGCTTCGAGCGCATCGGCGAGCTCGCCAGCCAGCCGCGCGCGCCGCTGGCGCTGCGCTTCGGGCCGGAGATTGGCCGCCGCCTCGACCAAGCCCTTGGGATTGCCGCCGAGCCGATCGATCCCATTCGCGCGCCAGATCTGGTCGAGGTCCGACGGGCCTATCCCGAGCCTATCGGCGCCGCCGAAACCATCGCCCGTTATGTCAGCAAGCTCGTCACCGAGCTGTGCGAGCAGCTGGAAGCCAGGGGACTCGGCGCCAAGCGGCTCGACCTGCTGTTTCACCGGGTCGACAATACCCGGCAGGCAATCCGGGTCGGAACGGCGCTGCCCGTGCGTGACGTGCGCCGCCTCACCCGCCTGCTCACTGACCAGATCGAGAAGGTCGATCCCGGCTTCGGCATCGAGGTGATGACGCTCGCCGCCACCCTGGCCGAGCCGCTTGTCGCGAAGCAGGCGATCTCGTCGCTCGTGGAAGAGCCCGAAGCCGATGTGTCCGATCTGGTCGACACCCTCGCCAACCGGGTCGGGGAACGCAGCCTCTACCGCTTCGCTCCCGTCGCCAGCGACGTGCCGGAACGCTCGGTCACGCGAGTGCCGGCGCTCGCTCCCGAGGATGACGCAACCTGGCATGGCGACTGGCCTCGCCCGCCTCGGCTGCTGCCGCGTCCCGAGCCGATCGAGACCCTGGCGCTCCTGCCCGACCATCCGCCGGTCTGGTTTACGTGGCGCGGCATTCGCCGGCGCGTGCGTCGGGCCGACGGACCCGAGCGGCTGTTCGAGGAATGGTGGAAGCGGGACGCCGAGCTGTCGGCCGTGCGGGACTACTTCCGCGTCGAGGATCATGGCGGCGAGCGGTTCTGGATTTTCCGCGCCGGCGACGGCGAGGATCCCGAGACCGGCTCGCATCGATGGTTCCTGCACGGAATCTTCGGATGACCGGCCCCCGCTACGCCGAGCTCCAGGCGACGTCGCATTTCTCGTTCCTGCGCGGCGCCTCGTCCTGCGAGGAGCTATTCGAGCAGGCGAAGATGCTGGACATCGAGGCGCTCGGCATCGTCGACCGAAATTCGCTGGCCGGGATCGTGCGAGCGCATCAGGCGGCGAAGGAAGCCGGCATCCGGCTGATCGTCGGCTGCCGCCTCGATCTCGTCTGCGGGATATCGGTGCTGGTTTATCCGACCGATCGCGACGCCTATGCCCGGCTTTGCCGGCTCCTCTCGTTGGGAAAGAAGCGCGGCGGCAAGGCGAAGTGCCGACTCGAATGGGCCGATCTCGCCGCCTATGGCGACGGTTTCATCGCTGTGCTTGTGCCGGACGAGGCCGATGAGACCTGCGCGCTCCGGCTTCGCCGGCTTCGCGAGGCCTTCGCCGACCGCGCCTTCCTGGCGTTGACACTGCGCCGGCGGCCCAACGACCAGCTACGCCTGTGGCAATTGTCGAACATGGCGGCCGCAGCACGCGTGCCGATCGTCGTGACCAACGACGTGCTGTTCCACGAACCCGGCCGGCGCATCCTGCAGGATGTCGTCGCGGCGATCCGGCACAATGCGACGATTGACGAGCTCGGCTTCCGGCGTGAACGGCACGCGGACCGCCACCTGAAGGCGCCGGCCGAAATGCACCGGCTGTTTCCGCGCTATCCCGAGGCACTCGCACGCACGATCGAGATCATGGAGCGCTGCCGCTTCTCGCTCGACGAACTCGCTTACCAATATCCGGAGGAGAAACTGTTTCCCGACCTGACGCCCCAGCAGGCGCTGGAGACGTTGACCTGGGAGGGCGCGGCGCAGCGCTATCCCGAGGGCCTGCCCGGCAAGGTCCGGCGCAACCTCGAGCACGAATTGCGGCTGATTGAGAAGCTCGAATACGCGCCGTATTTCCTGACCGTCAATTCGATCGTCCGTTTCGCGCGATCACGGGGGATTCTCTGTCAGGGCCGTGGTTCGGCTGCTAACAGCGCCGTCTGCTATGTCCTCGGCGTCACCAGCATCGACCCGGATCGCAACGACCTGCTGTTCGAACGTTTCGTCTCGGAGGAACGCCGCGAGCCGCCCGACATCGATGTCGATTTCGAACACGAGCGGCGCGAGGAGGTCATCCAGTGGGTCTACGAGACCTATGGCCGTGACCGGGCCGCGCTGTGCTCGACCGTGATCCGGTACAGGGGGAAGGGCGCCATCCGCGATGTCGGCAAGGCGCTCGGCCTGCCGGAGGATTTGACGAAGACTCTATCCTCGCAGGTCTGGGGCTGGTCGGAAGGCGTCGAGCAGAAGCATGCTGAGGGGCTGAATCTCAACATGGGCGATCGCCGCCTGCGGCTGGCGCTGGAGCTCGCCCATCAGCTGGTCGGCACGCCCAGACACCTTTCCCAGCATCCCGGCGGATTCGTTCTCACCCGCGACCGCCTTGACGAGCTGGTGCCGATCGAGCCCGCCGCCATGGTCGACCGCCAGGTTGTGGAGTGGGACAAGGACGACATCGACATCCTGAAATTCATGAAGGTCGACGTTCTGGCGCTGGGCATGCTGTCCTGCATGCGCCGCGGCTTCGACCTCCTCTCCGAGCACAAGGGGATCGAGCTCGATTTGGCGACGATCCCGCCGGAGGATCCGCGCACCTACGCCATGATCCGCCGCGCGGACACGTTAGGGACGTTTCAGATCGAAAGCCGTGCCCAGATGGCGATGCTGCCGCGCATCCGTCCGCGCACCTTCTACGACCTCGTCATCGAGGTCGCCATCGTGCGCCCCGGCCCGATCCAGGGCGACATGGTCCACCCTTATCTGCGCCGGCGCGAGGGCAAGGAGGATGTCGTCTATCCCAAGCCTGAGCTCGAGGCGGTGCTGGGCAAGACCCTCGGCGTGCCGCTGTTTCAGGAGCAAGCGATGAGGGTGGCGATCGAATGTGCCGGCTTTACCCCTGGCGAGGCTGACCAGTTGCGCCGCGCCATGGCGACCTTCAAGCACACGGGTGGGGTGTCGAAGTTCGGTGAGAAGCTCATTGGCGGCATGGTCACCCATGGCTATGAGCGCGATTTCGCCGAGCGCACCTTTCGCCAGCTTGAGGGCTTCGGCTCCTATGGTTTTCCGGAGAGCCATGCGGCTTCCTTCGCCTTGATCGCCTATGCCTCGTCCTGGCTGAAGTGCTGGCATCCGGACGTGTTCTGCGCGGCGCTGCTGAACGCCCAGCCCATGGGCTTTTACGCGCCGGCGCAGATCGTGCGGGACGCGACGGCGCACGGCGTCGAGGTTCGGCCTGTCTGCGTCAACACCTCACGGTGGGACTGCACGCTGGAGCCGCGCGATGCCGATGACGGTTGCTTCGCCGTTCGGCTGGGGTTGCGCATGGTCAAGGGACTCGGCAATGCCGAGGCTGCGCGTCTGGTCTCCTGCCGCACCGATCAGCCTTTCCTGTCGGTCGATGACCTCTGGCGCCGCGCGCGCATTCCGTCGGCCGCCCTGGTCGAACTCGCTGAGGCCGACGCCTTCCGCCCGGCGCTTGGTCTCGCACGCCGTGAAGCGCTTTGGGCGATCAAGGCGCTGCGCGATGAACCCCTCCCGCTGTTCGCCGCTGCGGCCGTCCGGGAAGCTTCACCGGTTCCAGAACAGGATGAGCAGGTCGTTGCTCTTCGCCCCATGGCCGCTGGCGGCGAAGTTGTCGAGGACTACGGGCATGTGGGGCTGACCCTGCGTGATCACCCCGTTTCCTTTCTGCGAAAAGATCTGGCGCGACGGCGCATCATCACCTGCGCCGAAGCAATGGCCTCGCGCGACCGGCGCTGGGTCGAGGTCGCAGGCCTCGTGCTCGTGCGGCAGCGTCCCGGCTCGGCTAAGGGGGTGATGTTCATAACCCTCGAGGATGAGACTGCCGTCGCCAACCTCGTCGTCTGGCAGAAAGTGTTCGAGACGCATCGGCGCATCGTGCTCGGCGCCGGCATGATCGGCGTGCGGGGGCGCATTCAGCGGGAAGGCGAGGTGGTTCATCTCGTCGCCCATAACCTGACCGATCTCTCGGCCGAGCTGGCCAGCGTCGGAACGCGCGACGGCAGTTTCCCGCTCTCACATGGGCGTGGAGATGAGTTCCACCACGGTTCGCCGACGCCTGACCCGCGCGGTCTGTCGAAGGGACCGCGACCGCGCGACATCGTGGACCCGTATGGCCACATCGACGAGATCAGGGTGAAGACCCGGGATTTCCGGTAGCGGCGAGGACCGCTGGCCGGGGATTTTCCGCCCACCTGAGTCGAAAGCCGATTTCGCGCGTTTAGGTGGGGAATGACCAAGGGAGGACCCTATGACCAGACGCGAACTTATCGATACGGGCACCGACAAACGCTATGTCCGTCGCGACGAGCAAGGCCAATTCAAGGAATCCGACGATGTCGGCAGGTCGCTGGCGCAGGACGTGCGCAAATCGGCGAAGATGAAGGTGAAGGCGGGCGAGGGCGACAGGGGCGACCGCAAGCGCTAGCCCTGCCGCGATGAAGATCGCGACCTTCAACGTCAATGGCGTAAATGGCCGGCTTTCGGTGCTGCTGCGATGGTTGGCCGACGCACAGCCCGACGTCGTGTGCCTGCAGGAGCTGAAGGCACCGGACGAACGGTTCCCCCGCCGCGAGATCGAAAAGGCCGGATACGGCGCCATCTGGCATGGGCAGAAGAGTTGGAACGGTGTCGCGATCCTCGCGCGCGGGGCGGATCCGATCGAAACCCGCCGCGGCCTTCCGGGGGATCCGGATGACAGCCACAGCCGCTATATCGAGGCCGCCATTGGCGGCATCCTCATCGGCTGCCTGTACCTGCCCAACGGCAACCCCGCGCCAGGCCCGAAATTCGAGTACAAGCTCCGCTGGTTCGAGCGCATGACGGCCTATGCATCGGAGCTGCTCGATCTCGATGTGCCGGTGATGCTGATCGGCGATTACAATGTCATGCCGACGGAGCTGGACGTCTACAAGCCCGAGCGATGATGCCCTGTTTCGGCCCGAGGTCCGCAGCGCCTTCCATGCCCTGGTCGCGCAAGGTTGGACCGACGCCCTGCGCGAGCTCCATCCGGGCGTGCGCATCTACACCTTCTGGGACTATTTCCGGAACGCCTGGGGCCGCAACGCCGGCCTGCGACTCGACCATCTGCTGTTGAGCCCGGCTATCGCTGACCGCCTCATCGCGGCGGATGTCGATCGCGCCGTCCGTGGCTGGGAGAAGGCCAGCGATCACGCCCCAGTCTGGATCGAACTCGCCGACATTATCGAGGGCGAAGCATGAATGTCTCCGATCCCTATGAACTGGCGCGTTTCAGGACGGCCCAACACCCCGTCTTCGAGACCGCCCTCGCGGAACTGCGCGCCGGCCGCAAGCAGACGCACTGGATGTGGTTCATCTTCCCGCAATTGCGCGGCCTCGGCCGCTCGCCGACCGCCCAATTTTATGGGATCTCCTCGATCGAGGAAGCCCGCGCCTACCTTGCCGATCCGGTCCTCGGCGAACGCCTGCGGCTCGCCACAGCGTCGACGCTCACCGTCGAGAGCCGCTCGGCACACGCGATCTTCGGCTCGCCCGACGACATGAAATTCCGCTCCTCGATGACGCTGTTCAGCGTAGCGGCGGGAGGGGAGGCCGGTTCTCCATTTCCGCAAGCGCTGGATCGATATTTTGCCGGAGAGGCGGATGCGCAGACTCTGCGTCTCCTTGAGGGTTGAGCCGCATCGGCGCCTCTAAACGGTCCGATCACGCTAGGTACGCGGCGCGGGCGGAACATGTTCCTGTCCGTGGCATTCTTGGGTTCAGGGATGATGTGTCTCCATCCGAGGACGCCGATGGCGAACGACAAGCTCACCACCTACAAGGCCAAGCGCGAGTTCCGCCAGACGCAGGAGCCGAGCGGCCAGGCGAAGGTGACCGCGTCGAATCGCCGGCGCTTCGTGATCCAGAAGCACGATGCCACCCGCCTCCACTACGACCTACGCCTCGAGCTCGACGGGGTTTTCAGATCGTGGGCGGTGACCAAGGGCCCCTCGCTCGATCCGCATGACAAGCGCCTCGCTGTCGAGGTTGAGGACCATCCACTCGACTATGGCGACTTCGAAGGCACGATCCCCAAGGGCCAGTACGGTGGCGGCACCGTCTTGCTGTGGGATCGCGGCTATTGGGAGCCGGAGGGAAGCCAGAGTCCCGAGCAGGCGCTGGTGAAGGGCGATCTCAAGTTCACCCTGGACGGCGAGCGACTCAAGGGCAGCTTCGTGCTGGTTCGGATGGCCAATGACCGTGAGCGCGGTAAGCGCACAAATTGGCTCCTCATCAAGCATCGTGACGAATTCGCCGTTGACGCCAATGGTGCGGCGGTCCTTGAGGAAAACGCCACGTCCGTTGCCTCCGGCCGCACAATGGAAGCGATCGCCGCCGGCAAGGGCCGCAAGCCGAAGCCCTTCATGGCACAGGACGGGAAGGTCGAGGCCGATGCGGTCTGGGACAGCCGCACGGGTCTCGCAGCGCAGGAGCGCAAGGCCGAGGCGCGAGGCAAGAAGAAGCCCGATACGGTGACTGCCGTCGATCTCCCCGATTTCATCGCTCCGCAGCTGTGCGAGACGCTGGATCGCCCGCCCTCGGCGAAAGGCTGGATCCACGAGATCAAGTTCGACGGCTATCGCATCCAGATGTGTGTGCTCGATGGCGAGGTGACGTTGAAGACCCGCAAAGGGCTCGACTGGACCGCCAAATATCCGGCCATCGCGCGCTCGGCCGGCAGGCTGCCGGATGCCATCATCGATGGCGAAATATGTGCGCTGGACGAGAACGGCGCGCCGGACTTCGCGGCCCTCCAAGCGGCGCTATCCGAGGGCAAGACCGACGCGCTGGTCTATTTCGCCTTCGACCTGCTGTTCGATGGTGGCGAGGATCTGCGGGCCCTGCCGCTGACCGAGCGCAAGGCGCGCTTGCAGCAGCTCCTGATCGATGCCGATGATGACCCCCTCCTCCGCTTCGTCGAGCATTTCGAGACCGGCGGCGAAGCGGTCCTTCGCTCCGCCTGCAAGCTGTCGCTGGAAGGCATCGTGTCGAAGCGCGCCGATGCGCCGTACGTGTCCGGTCGGACGGACAGCTGGGCGAAGTCGAAATGCCGCGCGGGACATGAGGTGGTCATCGGTGCCTATGCCACGACGCAGGGCAAATTCCGCTCGCTTCTCGTCGGCATCCATCGTGGCGACAGCTTCGTCTATGTTGGGCGGGTCGGAACGGGTTACGGCGCCGAAAAAGTGAAGACGCTCCTGCCGAAGCTGAAGGAGATGGAGGCGGCGGCGTCGCCCTTCACCGGAATCGGCGCGCCGAAGAAGGAGGCCGGCGTCGTCTGGCTGAAGCCCGAGCTCGTCGCCGAGATCGAGTTCGCCGGCTGGACGGCCGACGGTCTCGTGCGCCAGGCCGCCTTCAAGGGGCTGCGCGAGGACAAGCCGGCGGCCGAGGTGGAGGCCGAGAAGCCCGCGTCGCCCTTGAGGACCGATGTGCCGCAGCCGGCGGTGCCGACATCGGCGAAACCGTCCCGGCGCGGCGGCAAGGTCGACGTCATGGGCGTCATGATCTCGAACCCGGACAAGCCGCTGTGGCCGGACGCCCTCGACGGCATGCCTGTCAGCAAGGAGGACCTTGCCCGCTACTATCAAGCGGTCGGTCCGTGGCTAATTGAGCACATTCGCGGCCGACCCTGCTCGATCATCCGCGTTCCGGACGGGATCGGCGCCGACCAGTTCTTCCAGCGCCACGCCATGCCGGGCACGTCCAATCTCCTGGAACTGGTGACCATCTTCGGCGACAAGAAACCCTACCTGCAGATCGACCGGGTCGAAGGCCTCGCGGCCGTCGCCCAGGTTGCCGCGCTTGAGCTGCACCCCTGGAATTGCGAGCCGCATCAGCCCGAGGTGCCAGGCCGTCTCGTCTTCGACCTCGATCCGGGCCCCGACGTGCCGTTCTCGACCGTCGTCGAGGCCGCACGCGAGATGCGCGACCGGCTCGACGATCTGGGCCTCATCAGTTTCTGCAAGACCACCGGCGGGAAGGGTCTGCATGTGGTCGCACCCCTGGCGGTGGCCAAGCGCAGCAAGCTGACCTGGCCGGAGGCGAAAGGCTTCGCGCACGACGTCTGTCTGCAGATGGCGCGCGACAATCCGAAGCTCTATCTGATCAAGATGACCAAGAGTCTTCGGGGCGGCCGCATCTTCCTCGACTATCTGCGCAATGATCGCATGGCCACGGCCGTGGCACCGCTGTCGCCCCGCGCACGCCCCGGCGCGACCGTGTCGATGCCGCTCGCCTGGACGCAGGTCAAATCCGATCTCGACCCGAAGCGCTTCACACTCCGCACGGTGCCGGGTTTGTTGGCGAAGAGTACGGCCTGGAAGGACTATTGCGATGGCCAGCGCCCGCTGGAGCAGGCGATCAAGCGACTGGGCAAGGTGCGGCAGGCGGCCTGATCATGATCAGATGTCGCGCTCGGCCATATCAAAGACGGCGGCGTTGTCCTGAAGCTTACGCAACCCCTTATAGGAGGCATGTCGCAGCCGGCCGTTCTCCGTCCAGCCACGGAACTCGATCTCGGCGATAAGCGTGGGCTGAACGAAGACGATGTTCTTGCCCTTTAGAGAGACGGCGGGGAGGGGGCGAGCAGCGCAATCGTCGACTTGGACTCTCGCCTCACATCGGCTCCTAGCGCTTGCCCGGACGGTTCTCCGCCTCGACGGACTTGCGCAAAGCATCCATGATGTTGATGACATTGTTGGGCGTGGCCTTGGGTTCGGATGCCTTCGCCTTGGTCGGCCGCCTGGTCTTCTTCCGCTTCGCCTCGATGATTTCGAGCAGCTTGTCCTGGACCGGATCGGCCACAAGCTTGCTGTCCCAATGGCGGGTCTGCTTCTTGATCAGCTGCTGGATGAGCGGCATCACCTGCGAATCCGAAGCCGTGTCGTCGATCCCGG
>NZ_CP083244.1 GCF_022836935.1 Ancylobacter polymorphus
AGACGCGCACGGCGTCGCGCATGGCTTCGCTGGTGGTGGCAAACTCCCCGGATTCCACGCTTTCCCGGATCACCCTCATCATGTCAGCGGTCATGGTGATGCTGACCTTTTCCGCATTCTGCATGTCGGATCCTCCTTGTTATCTTATAAAGTAGGATAAAATCCGACCTGACACCAGAGATATTTACGGAAAAAATTTGTGATTTTGGGTTGGTGCCTGCTCACGCACGGCATGTGGGGTTCCCTGTCCGGGCGTGCGCGGGGAAAACCCCGGGGGCTCCGGCTCGATGCTGCGCACGGTGGGAGAAGGGGAGGCGGGCTGCCCACGCCATTCATCCCACATGCCGCGCCAGCGCAGCATTTTCCGGTAGTTGAGCCGTCCTGCGAGGGTGGAGAACGGAATGTCGCGGAACTTGGCCACCAGCCGATTGACTGGCAGGCGTTGCACCTCGGACGGGTCGAGCAGCCAGTAGCCGCTTTCCGAGTGGCCCTGCTGCTGGTTGTGCCGCAGCCAGGCGTCGCTCGACTGCGACACGCCGGTGGAGCGCGACAGGGTGGTGGTGTTGCCCACCATGGTCGAGACATAGGTGGCGGTATCGTTGTCGTTGATGCCGAAAAAAACCCGACAGGATGCGTTGGCCAGAAAGGCGGCGGCCCCGTCGCCATACACCCGGCGGACCTGCGGCATGCTCTGCCAGATAAGCACCGGGGTGCAGTAGGCACGCAGCAGGCCGGACTGCTTTTCCAGCGGGTCGAGGGGCCCCAGAACCGCCACCTCGTCGAGCAGCAGCACCACCTTGTGGCGGCTGCGGGGGCGGTACTTGGCGCGGGTGAGGGTGGCCAGGACGCAGCCGGTCATCACGCGCAGCCAGCGCTCGTAGACCTGGAGCAGCTCCTCGTCGACGCAGAGGTAAAGGGTGCAGACCCCGTCCACCAGCTCATCGAGGGAGAAGTCCGAGGCGCCAGACAGGCGCCCGGCCGGTGACCCGGCCGACCACTGCTCGGTGGCCTTCTGCACGTTCGAGAGAATGCTCTCGAACTCGCCCGCCTTGCTGGAGGGCTCCTGCGGAATCTGGCTCAGGAAACCCGAGGCGGTTTCGGCGGCGAGCGTTGAGGTCGAGTTCCAGGCAATTTCCTCAAGGGTCGCGCGGAAGGTCTCCGGGCCGCCCACCGACAGTGCACGCACATGGGCGAGGGTTCGGGTCTCCGGCGGCTCTCTGAGGGTGTGCAGGATGAGCGCGGTCAGCAACGATACCGCCTTGTCGTCCCAGTGCGCCTCGCGGGCGTCGGGTTTGACCATGAGACGGGCGAGTGCCTTCGCGTCGTCGGCTTCCAGATCGCTGCCCACCCGCACGATGTCGAGCGGGTTGAGGCGGTTGGAGTGCGCCAGGTCGGTGGGGCTCAGCATCCGCACCTTGCCGAAGCGTTCACGACGGCGGCGGGTGATGGCGTAGTTCTCGCCCTTGGGGTCGGTGACCAGGATCGAGCCGGGGTAGTCCAGCAGCGTCGGCACGACAATGCCGATGCCTTTCCCGGCGCCGGTGGCGGCAAACACGAACACTAGGCCGTCGCTGGTGAAGCGGATCAGGCGGCCCCACGGTCCCCGACCGATGACAGGGCCCTTGCCGGAGAGTACCCCGCCGCGCAGCAGCTCCCAGCGGGTGGCGAAGCGGGCGGTGCCATGCACGCCGTCCCTGCGGGCGCGCCGGTCCCGCCTGGCAAGGCCAAGGAGCCAGCGCATGCCGCGCCCGAGCATGCGGAGCAGCCACCAGACTGCCTTGCAGAGGAACAGCAGGACATCCATGGCAGCAATGCTGTCATGTCCCGCACCGCCGCACCATGCCCCCTGCCAGCCGGAAGGGCAGAATTACGCTCCCGTCATGCGCATGACGCCCACAATAGCGGCTTGGCATCGCTTTACCGCTCTGCCTCAATGTCCGGGGGCAGTTCGGAGGGGTAGGGGATGCTGCTGTCAGGCGTGGTTGCGCTTGGTTTTCTGGTTGCTGGTGAGCCTGCGGTTCCGGTTCACCGGGTGATGGCCGCAGCCCTGATGATGGGCAGCGAAAAGCGCTACGAACCACCCACGCCCGAGGTGGTCCCCGTGCCCGATACTCCTCCGGTTGCGCAAGCGGTTCCGGCGCCCGTTCCCCAGGTCCGGATGCAGGATATAGCAGTGCCGCCCCAGGCGGACACCGGCAGGCCGGTCCAGCGCGCGCTCCCCGCGCCGATCGCGGGGGAGGCGGGTCGTGCTGACACCGTGCGTCTGGCGCAGGCGCCGACCAGCACGGACGAGGTGCTCCGGCGCCTCGAGCGGCTGGAGCAGGAGAACCAGAAACTCCGGCAGGAGCTGGAAGCCGCGAAGAACGCCCCTGCGCCGGGAACTGCAGATGGCCTTCAGCCGCGCCTGATGCCTCCGCAGATGGTTGGCGGCTGGCGGGTGTCGCTCTATCCCTGGAACCCAGAATCCTCGATCGGCGGCGGCGCCATACTGGTGTTCAACATGCCGAACCAGAAGATCAGCGCCACGCTGGGCCAGAAGGACCAGAAACAGCCCAACCGCATCCGGCTCCCGTCCACGGACATGTTCGTCTACCGCATGGAGGGATGGCTGCACGTTACCCGCGAGGGGCGCCACGAGCTGGGGTTCGAGGTCAACTGCGGGTTCGACCATCCCTGCAACCTGTTCGTGAGCCTGGGGGGCGTGCAGATCCTCAACCGCCGTGCCGAGCGCATCGATACCAAGCTGCTGCAGGCGGGGCTGGACCTCGTGCCGGGGGACTACCCGATCGAAATCGTGTGGGGGCTCTCCAAGAACAATTTCATCAAGTGGGAGCCATCCCGCGTCTCGCTGTTCCCGCTTTATCGGCCGCCGGGGGAGTACAATTACCGCACGTTCGGTCCCCGCGAGCTGCTCACGGAGGCGAAACCGGGTATTCCATACGGTTTGCCGCAAAGATAGGCTCCGGGAGGGGAGGAGTTTATTTGAATCAACGTTGTCATCAATTATAAGCAATATTTTATTAAGTATTATGGTCAATTTATTGCATTTGCATTTTGCGTGGTGTAGCCTGGTGCAGGATGGTGCAATCAGGTGCGTTGATGCGAGATGAGGTAGGTTACGGCCCGGCTGACAGGGGCGCGCATCGCCTGTCTGTCAGCTTAACCGCTGAGCAGCATCGTGAGCTTACCGAGATAGCTCGCAAAAATAGGGTGTCGGTCGCATGGGTCGTCCGAGAGGCAATTGATCGCCTCCTAAAGAATGACATGCCGCTGCTTCATGTGGGGAAAGAATGACGACCGTGCGTACCAAATCAATGGCTGTCACCGCCGGGTCCAAAATCTCCGGTGTGGGCGGGCGCGGGCGCTTTGCCGAGCTGCATGATGACAAGCTACGTGGTGGCTATTACACCTCATCGAGGGTGGCGGAGTGGCTTTGCGGCTGGGCGATCCAGTCGGCCGGTGATGCCGTGCTCGAGCCGAGCTGCGGCGATGGCGCTTTTCTCGAAGCAGCCGCGCGGCGCCTGCGGGCGCTTGGTGCAACGCCGGCCAAGATCTCGCGCCTTCTGACGGGGGTCGAAATCATTCAAGCCGAAGCGCAATTGGCTACCGAGCGGCTGCGGCAGACGCTTGGCCAGTCGGCAGAGAGGATCGTTCAAAATTCAGATTTCTTCGCCTGGTGGCAGGCGTCCGATCAGCCTGCGTTCGACGCCATTATCGGCAATCCGCCCTTTATCCGTTACCAGTCGTTCCCGGAGCCGCACCGCACCCGCGCCATGTCGATCATGGGGGAGCAAGGGCTAACCCCTAATCGTCTGACGAATATATGGGTGCCGTTCGTCGTCGCGGCGACGGCCAGCCTGAAGCCGGGCGGCCGTCTAGCGCTCGTGCTACCGGCGGAAATCCTGCAAGTCACCTATGCAGCGCAGCTCCGCAGCTATCTAACCGATCATTTCGAGCGTATCGACGTGATCGCATGCAATGAGCTGTTTTTTGAAAATGCAGAGCAAGAAGTTGTCCTACTGCTGGCGGATGGCGCTCTGGTCTCGGCTTCGAAAAGCAATGACTGCCGTGTGGCCTTCACAGCGGCTGATGTCGTTTCCGACATTACCGATAGCAAGCCGTCCCTCCTGCTGGAGCGGGCGGAAGTCAAGACGATCCGTCATGACAGCGAGAAGTGGCTGAAATACTTTCTCGACAACCGACAGATTACCTTCATGCGGGCGCTGAAGGAAGCGTCGATTACCGCGCCTATGTCCGCGCATGCGAGCATCGACGTGGGCGTGGTCACGGGGAAGAATGAATTTTTCGTGCTATCGGCCGATCAGGTCGCCGCCCTAGGCCTTGAAGGATATACGACGCCCCTCGTCTCTAGATCCGCGCAGCTGAAGGGAAGCACGATCGGCAAGGCCGACTGGAAATCTCTCGCTGCGGCCGGGGATCGCGTTCACCTGTTGAACATCAACCATATGCAGGCTGGCAAACTGAACGCCAAGCTGCGCCGCTACATCGAAGAGGGCGAGCGCAAGGAATTTCATACTGGCTACAAATGCTCGATTCGCGAGCCTTGGTATCTGGTGCCGTCTGTGTGGGTGCCGGACGGTTTCGCCTTCCGGCAAATTTACGATTTCCCGCGCATGGTGCTGAACGCCTCGGGCGCAACGTCTACGGACACGATTCATCGTCTCCGCAGCAAAGGGGCCAAGCCAGAGAGGGTCATTGCCAATACCTACACTTGGCTCACGGCCGCCTCGGCCGAGATTGAGGGCCGTAGCTATGGCGGCGGCGTTCTGGAGCTGGAGCCAACCGAAGCTGAGCGGCTGATGATGCCTGCGAAGCTGAACGGCGCGATGCCGCTGACGGAAGTGGATCAACTAGTTCGCGCTGGACGGCTGGATTCCGTACTGGAAGAGAATGCGCGCATCGTCCTGCGCGATCACATGGGCTTGTCGGCGGCCGACTGCACGCTGTTGAAAAGTGTCTGGATGAAGATGCGGGATCGCCGGAATTCGCGCCGGCGCGGGGCCAGAAAAGCGGCGCAAGGCGATGCCGCATGACCGACGCGGACACAAAAGCCGCCGCGCGTGCCCGTGTCGCCGAACTGGTTCAGAGCTTCAGGCGCAACGAAGCGGACAATCTCCGGCCCGCCTATAACGAGACGCAGGCCCGCACGGACTTCATCACGCCGCTGCTCGCGGCGTTCGGATGGGACGTGCACAATGCAGCCGGGCAGCCGCTTGGCTTAAGGGAAGTCATTGAAGAGGCCACGGTTGAGGTTGGCGAAGAGCGGCTTTCTAAGAAGCCGGACTATGAGCTGCGCCTTGCCCGCCAACGCAAGCTCTTCATTGAGGCCAAAAAGCCGAGTGTCCGTATCGACCGCAACCGGGATGCTGCGTTTCAGACGCGGCGCTATGGATACTCTGCCAGCCTGCCTATCGCAGTGTTGACCAATTTCCACCAGCTGGCGGTCTATGATTGCCAGCCCAAGCCTGCCCTGACTGACGAAGCGCATGTCGCGCGCATTCTGCTGGTTCGCTACGACGAGTTCGAGGCGCGCTTTGACGAGCTGTGGCCGTTGCTCTCGCGAGCGGCCGTCTATTCGGGCGATTTCGATCGGCGCTTCTCCGTCGATGTGACGCGACACGGGGCGGAACAGTTCGACGATTTCTTCCTGCGCCAAGTGCGTTCGTGGCGCGAGCGGTTGGCACAGGACATTCACCGCAACACGCCCGGCCTCTCGCCGGAAGAGTTGACCTATGCGGTGCAGCTTTTCCTTTTGCGGATCGTTTTCCTGCGGATCTGCGAAGACCGAAACATTGAGCGCTATGAAACTCTGCGCGGCCTTGCCGCCGGTGACGGCAGTTTCAATGCCTTGTTGGCGGAGTTGCGGCGGGCGGATGCCTTCTATGATTCAGGTCTGTTTTGCCTTCTGGACGACGCGCGGCTGGGTGTCCGCATCAGCGATGATGTGCTGAGCGGAATCATCAACGAGCTGTATTACCCGCAGAGTCCCTACACATTCGCCGTTGTCGAAACCGAAGTACTCGGCGAAATTTACGAACAGTTCCTGGGCGAGATCATTACGATCGACGCCGCTGGCGCGGTCGAAATCGTCAGCAAGCCGGAAGTCCGTGAAAGCGGCGGCGTTGTGCCGACGCCTCGCTATATCGTCGACGCCATCGTGCAGCGCACGATTGGTCCGCGCCTCATCGGCAAATCCCCCGCCGATCTGGCGGGATTCACAGTTGCAGACATTTGCTGCGGCTCCGGCATCTTCCTACTATCGATTTTCGAGTTTCTAACGGACCATTATCTGGCCTGGTATCAGGCTAATGACCGCGCGGTGCATGCCGGCCGGGCGATCTACGAAGCCGGGGCTGGACTGTGGCGCCTCACCTTCGAGGAAAAGCGCCGCATTCTGCTGGCCCATGTCCGGGGCGTGGACATTGACGCCAATGCCGTCGAGGTCGCTCGCTTTAGCCTTCTGCTGAAACTGATCGAGGATGAAGGCGCGGCCGGCTTGCGCGATTACGTTGAGCGGACCGGCACGCCGGCCCTGCCAGAGTTGGAAGGAACGCTGCGTGCGGGCAACAGCCTCGTCAGTCAAGCGGAATGGGCGGCCGCGCGGGGCGCGCTGCCGGCCCGGCTGCTGGAGAAGGTCAACCCGTTCTCGTGGACCGACGAGTTTCCCGCTGAAACGGCGCTGGGCGGGTTCGACGTGATCGTGGGAAATCCGCCCTATATCCGCATCCAGAACATGCAGGCGTATTCGCCGGAAGAAGCCGAATTCTATCAAAACGCTGCTTCGCCCTACACTACGGCGAGGCAGGACAATTTCGACAAGTATGCACTGTTTATCGAGCGGTCTTTGTCTCTTATCAGGCCCGATGGACGACTTGGCTTCATTATCCCGCACAAGTTCATGACGATTCAGGCGGGGCGGGCGCTCCGTCGTTTGGTGACTGCCGGCCATGTACTTGAAGAGATCGTGCATTTCGGCGTGCAGCAAGTCTTCGGACGGCAGGCAGCGAATTACACCTGCCTGATGATCCTCGATCGGCAAGGCAAGGCGGAAGTGACGGTGGAGCGTGTCGAGGCTCTGGAGCCGTGGCGCTACGGGACGCCCGGCCCCAGAAATGTGCTTCCGGCCGCCGAGTTGACGGATGATCCGTGGCAATTTGCGGACGACGACACGCGCGCGCTTTTCGGGCGTATCCGGGCGACCTGTGGCCGCGAGCTTAAGGATGCGGCGGAAATCTTTGTCGGCGTTCAGACCAGCGCCGATCCGATATATATTTTCCGCGGGGCGGCCGACACGGTCGACACTGTGACGCTGCGGTGGGGCGGCAGGGATTGGCCGATCGAGCGCGGCATACTCCGACCTTGCTTGCACGATGCCAAGCTCTATCCTTACACGCGCGCAGAAGCGAACGCATGGATGATCTTCCCCTATGAGATTGTCCACGGCGCGCGCACTATTGCCCGGCTCATCCAACCGGCAGACATGGCGCGGCGTTTCCCGGTGTGCTTCGCATACCTCACAGCGCGGCAAGCCGATCTAGAACGCCGCAATGTCGTCGGCGGCACCGCCGCTGATCGGCAATTCTACCAATTCGGGCGTTCCCAAAGTCTGACCAAGTTCAACAGCCCGAAGATCATCCTTCCCATTCTCTCGCTCGAAGCCCGCTACGCTTATGACGAGAGCAACATCATGATGACTGGCGGCGGAAATGGCCCTTATTATTTGATCCGCCCGTTGGCCGGCGCGCCAGAAAGCAATTTCTTCCTGTTGGCGGTACTGCATCATCCTCTTAGCGAAGCGATGGTTAGGACGTATACAAGCCCTTTCCGGGGCGGGTATTATTCACATGGTAAGCAATTCATTGAGCATCTGCCGGTTCCGCCGGCGACGCCGGCGCAGCGCGCCGAGATTGAAACGCTTGTTGGCCAATTGATCGACGCGAACGATGCCGTTCACGCAGCTCGTACGCCCCATCAGATAGCGCTTCGTGAGCGCAATGCGTCTAGTTTGCGTACAAATATTGAGGAAAAAATCACAGCCTTGTTTAATTTAACTACTGATGAAATGCAGATTGTAAAGTCCGTCCCAATTCCCACCTAATCTAATATTGGACGGTGTCTGGGCTATGGGGGCACGCCGTCATAGCCGGTGCACTATTGGGGACGGCTATTATATGTGATAATGTCCTTTATCAAATAAAAGAAAGCTGGATTTATGACGCCTGCGGAGATCCTCGCGTTGTCCCATAAGCTGGAGGCAGGAAGGCGTCCTCTGGCGGACATGCCCCTGCTGCACGGTCCCGGCGTCTATGCCTTTTATCTGGTGGAAGCCGGTCAGCTTGCGCCGATCGAGGTGGATCCAGCCCGGCCCCTCTATATCGGTATGACCGACCAGTGCCTGAGCATCCGAAACCACTTCGGGCACGCGCACAGCGGGTTTTCGACCTTCCGGCGGTCGCTTGGCGCCATTCTCAAATCCGCGCTCGGATTACGCGCCATATCCCGAAGCCCGGGCTCCAAGTCCACTTTGTTCCGCTTCACAGACGAGGGCGAACAGCGCCTGACGGAGTGGATGCGGGACAGTCTGCAGGGAGCTCAGCACCCCATACCCGCAGATGCCCTCGCGTCCGAGAAAAAGCTCATTGCGGCACTGCATCCTGCCTTGAACCTGACCGACTGGCCCAACCCGCAGCGGCCCCTGATTAAACGGTTCCGCCATGCATGTGCCGTCGAAGTGCAGCAGGGGGAAGGCCGATGATGGACCTCTCAGTTCAACACGGGGTCGGAGGCTCGCTGCCGTCGCTGGTCCACGCGGCCGACGAGCGCGCCCAGATGCGCTTCCTCGACTTCTTCACCGCGAACATCCGCAACCCCCACACCCGCCGCGCCTACGGCCGCGCCGTGACCGATTTCCTGACCTGGTGCGCGGACCAGGGCGTGACGGGGCTGGGCGAGGTGCGCCCGCTGCACGTCTCGGCATGGGTGGAAATGCAGACCCGCTCGCACGCGGCACCGACCGCCAAGCAGCGGCTGGCGGCGGTGCGGCACCTTTTCGACTGGCTGGTGACCGGGCAGGTCGTGCCGGTGAACCCGGCCGCATCGGTGCGCGGCCCCTCGCACAGCGTGAAGCGGGGGCGGACGCCGGTGCTGGCGCCGGAGGAGGCGCGGGCGCTGCTGGACGCGATCGACGTGACCACGCCCATCGGCCTGCGGGACCGGGCCCTTATCGGTCTGATGGTCTATTCGTTCGCGCGGGTGGGTGCGGCGCTCTCGATGAAGGTCGAGGACGTTTATGTGCAGAACCGGCGCCTGTGGGTGCGGCTGCACGAGAAGGGCGGCAAGCGGCATGAGATGCCCTGCCACCACAATCTCGAGATCTACCTGCACGCCTATATCGACGGCTGCGGGCTTGCTGTGGATCCGCGCGGGCCGCTGTTCCGCACGATCGGGCGCGGCACGGGTGAGCTGACGGAAAGCCCCCTCCCCCAGGCCAATGCCTATGCGATGATCGGGCGGCGTGCGGCGGCGGCCGGGATCGCCACCAAGGTCGGAAACCACACGTTCCGCGCGACCGGCATCACGGCTTACCTGAAGAATGGCGGGACGCTCGAGCGGGCGGCCGCCATGGCCAACCATTCGTCGACGCGCACAACCCAGCTCTATGACCGGCGGTCGGATGAGGTGACGCTGGACGAGGTGGAGCGGGTGCTGATCTGACGTCTGCTACCAGTCACCCTTGCAGAGACACAAGTTTGTGGCATTGTTGATTGTACAACGCCGCGTCTCACAACGGTCATTTACGGATCACGAATCCATGACAGATGCGCTCCCGCCAAATCTTCGTATCAACGTGCTTCCAAAAACGTTTCACTGGAAATCTTCTGGAAAAGAGATACTATATTGGGATGATGCAGATAATTGGGAGGAAAATGAATATCCAAATCAGCCTGAATCAACAGCGATATTTCGTGACTCAACCAATGAATTTATCGATATATTGGTACGCTCTCATGTCGTAATAGCAAATATATGGTTCGAGTGTCAGTATACATCATATTCGATTCAGCCGGAAGGGAGTCCCGAAAAGTCTATTATGTATTTTTCCACAGGCCAGCAGTTGGCGAATATTGTTTTAACTGAGAAAAATACTAAAGATCATCATATTCCGATGATGATAATGCACAGCTGCAAGGGTCAATGGGGCCCTGGCTGGTCTATGCCGACAATACCATTTCATGGCCTGACATATAAGGTGCCTTACGTCCCATCAAAATCGAAAATTGTGTACTCTGGCCCAATCGGAAGTTACAAAGGCGCCCCTAGGGCCTCCATTAACATAAATGGATATATTGATGTTGAATTAAGTGGCGTAAATACATTCATTGGACCAATAGATGTTCGTCGGGGCCGGCTTATAGTAAAGAATACCCTATCAATTCCAGATGGAATAAATATATCTTTGTATGATCCTGGCGAGATAGTTTTGGAAAAGGGCGTTATTGCCAGGGTCGGGAAATTTATGATTAATGGTGATGAATTGCCGCCGGGAATTTATAGATCAGCAGATTATTTGAATTTATACCAATCCGAAAATCAGATGATTGATCAATCGTCCTTAATACATGGACTTAAGGGGGAGGGTATTTTAATTTCTGGATCAAATTAGCGCAATGTTCAATCGAAGCTGCGTACGTGCACATCTACCTTGGAAATTTCTAGTGTTCACGAAACTAGACCCACCTTACGGTGGGCCCTAGCTGATGCCTGATAACTCGAAATAAAGCCCGTCCCTGATGGCGTACCCGGTATCGAGCCCGATGCGCCCGAGCCGCGCCTCGAACACGAGGTAGCGCTCGCCGTCTTCCGGGTCGGTGAACCAGCCGATGAGCGGGAACCGCCACTGGCTGGCCTTGCCGCGCCAGGTGACGAGGGCGACCAGCACGGGATCGCCGTAGCGGTCGTAGAGGCGCCGGAATCCGGCGACTGCAGCGGTCGGGTCGGCCTCCTTCCGCTGATGGACGAAACCGACGAACTCCGACCACGGCACGATGTCGGAGAAATGCCCGGCGAGCCGGGCGGCAGGATCCGCCCCTTTCCAGAGGGCCGGGTCGATGGCGATCTGTCGGGCTGAACGGGGCACAGGGTGATCCTTGGGCCTCCGCATGCGCCGGGAGGCGGTGCGGGGCCGGAGGCCGTAAAAGGGGATAGCTGATAGGGATCGTTTTACCAGCGGGGGCTGGTGGCGTCATGCCGGGTGCCGCCCGGAGCAGCAGTCACAAGACGTCCTAGCGAGGCATACACATGTACTGTTTGCCATTGGAGTAGCGCAGGGTGCCATACCTCTCGGGCGTGCAGGGCAGGTTATCGTTGTCGGCGAGCTTGACGTAGGTAGCTGAGACGGTGCCGGACACCTCGAAGCGTGCTGTGGGGCTGGCGGTTCCGATTCCGATGAAGGATGTGCTTACGATGCGCATTGCTTCGGTGCTTGATGCGCTGAATACGATCTGGTCATTACCGATGTTGCCCGAGCCATCGATGCGGGCAGAGCCTGACCCGAATTTCAGCCCGCCTCCAGCAGGCACATAGAAGCTATAGCCATAGACATTTCCTGCGGCATAGAACGCATTAGCGCCCAGCCAGGCAGGTGATCCGCTTCCGATCCCCACGCTTCCGGTGGTGCTGGAGATGCTGAAAGTGTTGTAGGCCTTCAGGTATCCGGTCTCATCGCGGAACACGATGGAACCTGAGAGGCCGCTGGCGATGCTGGGCGAGGCCGAGGCTACGCCCGTCAGGCCCGAGCCATCCCCCATGAACCGGGTGGCGGAGACGGTGCCGGACACCTCGAAGCGTGCTGTGGGGCTAGCGGTTCCGATACCGACATACCCACTCGAAACAATCCGCATCGCCTCAGTATAAGAGGTCATAAGGGCTAAACTTGCAGTCGCTATCGTACTACTGGGGAAGTACAACCCAGTACCAACATCGCCAAATCGGAGATAACCACCATACGACTGTGCCGAATCGCGAATAATAAGTCTCGCCGAACCAGCACCAGAGCCAATTTCAACTTGCCCGCCAAAATAGCCGGAACTCGCGCTGACACGCCCTGTCGCGCTCACCCCCAGCGTCACCAGCCCGCGAGTCGGGTCAAACCACCCGGTATTGGTGCCCGCTTGCGTGAGCGAGACGAAGCCCGTACCGGAGACAGCTACCATGCTGGTCGTACCACTCACAATGCGGTCAGCCGTGCTGGCCACCACGCCGGTCAAGCCGCTCCCATCCCCCACAAAACGCGTCGCAGTCACGGTGCCGCTGGTGTTCAGCCCCCCGGCGAGGATTATGCCCGTGGTGGTCACTTCCACAACGTTCCCGTCCCCCAGTACCACCTGGTTGGCCCTGCTGGGCTGCGCGTTGTAACCCAGCGCTGTCACGTTGCTATATGTATTCGATGTGGCCGCATTATAACCAACGGCGGTTATATTTGATGCGGTATTGAATCGAGCTGAACCCAGGCCAACAGTGGTAACTTGGCTGCCACTGTTATATTGTGCCGCATTATAACCAATCGCAGTCACATTGCTCCCGGCATTATATTGCCCCGAGCGGAAACCGGTAGCAGTTAGGTAGTGCCCGGTATTGACTTCACCCGATGAAAACCCCGACATCGTACTTTCGGCGCCGGTATTGCTACGCCCGGCATAATTGCCCAGCATAGTCGCATAGTTGTTCGTGTTGTTCTGCCCGGCATAGCCGCCAAACGCGGCCACATTGGCACCCGTATTATTCTGCGCCGCCATATAGCCGGTGGCGGTCAGGGTGGTGCCGGAGGAAAGCTGCCCGGCATAGTTCCCCATCACGGTAACCGCCGAACTGCTGTTATATTGCCCGGCCCCAAAACCGGCGGCGACCACGTTCGCACCCGCATTGAATTGCCCGGCAGAAGCCCCTAGGGCCACGATATTGGCGCCGGTGTTGTACTGGGCCGCCGCATAACCAACTGCGGTGGTGGTGGTGTAGAGGGTGCCCGCGGCATTGCCGGCGTAGCGGCCGACCACCACACTTGCGGTCCCGGTCACAATATCAATGGTTCCACGCACAGCCAGGTCGGTGGTGGAAATACGCCCGGTACTGCTCACCCCCAGCGTCACCAACCCGCGCGCGGGATCGAACCAGCCGGTGTTGGTGCCCGCCTGGGTGAGGGAGACGAAGCCAGTCCCGGAAACCGCCAGCAGACTGGTGGTGCCAGACACGATACGGTCGGCGGTGCTGGCCACCACCCCGGTGAGGCCGGAGCCATCTCCCACAAACCGGCTTGCGGAGATGCTTCCATCGGCTCCGACCTCCGGCGCATAAGTGGGGCACCCCACATCGGTCATGCTGGCTCCCACACAGATCCGCCCGGCATTCATACCCATCGTGGCGGAGACTGTTGCGAGATTCATCCAGTCATCGGCGGCATGCGATGCCGCCGCCAGCCCCCAAGTCAGAACAAGGGCAGCGCCAGCGGTGCGGAGCATGCGGAACGGCATGGGTCATCCTGACCCGCATCCCCTGCCTTGCCAACGGGTTGGGCCCGCTTCGCCGGGGCCGGTATGGCGTCCCTGCAACGCCCTGCCCTCCTCCGGGCGCGGCAGTCGGGGCGCGGGTGCGGTTCCGGGTCTCCCGTAGCCGTCCACGCGCGCGGCCGAGAAGCGGTCGGAAGATGCGGAGGGCCCTCCCCCGGTCAATCCGCTGCCCGCTCCGTTCTCTGGCGCTCCCGTGTGGCGGGTGACCGGGTGCGCCTGCGGCTTGAGGCGCCCGCCGCCTTTGCACTCCCGACCGGCCGCGACAGGCGTGGCCGGAAAACCAACGGGAGAACCCCACATGAAACACACCCGCACCACCCCGCCCAGCCACGTCGTCTTCGTGGTCGAGGGCGAGGGAGACAGCGCCCACTGGACCCGCATCGGCGCCGCATGGCCCCACGATGACGGCGAGGGCTTCAACCTGAAACTGGCCTGCATGCCGCTCGATGGCCGCGTGGTCATCCGCAAGCTAAAGCCCAAGGACATGGAGGCGGGGCGATGAACGCCCCCCTCCCCTGCCCCGGCGCGGTGCATCACGGCGACTGCGTCCGCCTGATGGGCCGGATGCCGGAGGCCTGCGTCGACATGGTGCTGACCGATCCGCCCTATCTGTGCCGCTACCGCTCGCGTGACGGCCGCACGGTGCGCAACGACGACAACGCCCGCTGGCTGGCGCCCGCGTTCGCCGAGATGCACCGCGTGCTGAAACCCGGCGGGCTGTGCGTGAGCTTCTACGGCTGGCACCAGGTCGACGTGTTCATGGCCGCGTGGCGCGCGGCCGGGTTCCGGCCGGTGGGGCATCTGGTGTTCCCCAAGGGCTATGCCTCCTCGTCGCGGTTCCTGCGGACCATGCACGAGCAGGCCTATGTGCTGGCGAAGGCGGGGGCTCCCCTGCCCCGCCTGGACCTGCCGGACGTGCTTCCATGGGCCTACACCGGCAACCGGCTGCACCCGACCCAGAAGCCGGTGGCGGCGCTGCGGCCGGTCATCGAGCGGCTGTGCCCGCCGGGCGGGCTGGTGCTTGATCCGTTCTGCGGGTCAGGCTCAACCCTGCTGGCGGCCCGGATGGCCGGGCGTCGCGCGATCGGCATGGATCTGGACGCGGGCCATGTGTTCACCGCCGGAATGCGGCTCCATGGCGTTGGGAAGGGAGGCTAGCTGCCTCCCTTCCCCGAAGGCGGATGGGCCGTTTCCAGCAGATCATATGAACAGCGGGCAAGCTCCTCAGCCGTTACCATGAGGATACGTTTCCCGTTGGATAGGCTGCCTCCGTCTTTCTTGAACCTGAGCTCCTCCATCGGTGTCGAGATGATGTTGAGCCGGATATGGTCGTGGCTCCCGCTGATGGCCGGAAATACGGCGATCACCTCCAGCACGGAGGTTGCGGCAATGGTGGCGGGCGCAGACCGCATCAGCTCGGAATCGGCCATCTGTTCACGGCTGAGCCGCTTCATCGTCCGCTCATCCTTGGGCTGGACCCTCCATCTCGTCTGTACGGTCACCCATTTGCCGTCGATCCACTCCTGATGAGGGTCATCGAACTCGATGCCCCGCGCCAGAAGCTCCTTCATGCGGCTGATGCGCTCATCGATACGGGCGCCTGCAGCGGCGACCGTAGGATCGCGGTCGCACCCCAGAGCTTTCCAGAGGCGGTCACGATTGCTGTTGATCGTGACGGTCCAGTCGGCAGTCAGAAGCAGCCTCTGGCCCGGAGACGGCATGCCCATCGAAGATCCACCCCTTTGCAATCGCCAGGTGCAATGCTGTACGGGCTCTTTACGCGATCACGGGGGGAGGAAACAGGTGAAGGCGGCGCATGCAAGGGACGATGCCTCGGAGATGTATGCGATCCTGCGGAGTGCGAAGTGCATCGAGCGCTATGACTGCATCAGTCATCAGCTTCTGGCGGAGATCCTGGTCGCGGTTGCGACAGGCGGAGAGGTTGTCGGGGGAAACAACCGGGGCAGTGACGTGGTCTCGCCCGGGTTCGGCAAGATCGAGGTGAAATCGCGTATTCTTGGGACGGATGGCCCTTTTCCGCGCGTATCCCTCAAGGCCCACAACGTCGAGAAGGCCGACTGGGTCGCGGCAGTCCGGTGGACGCGCACCTTCGATTTTTTCGATGTAGTTGCCCTGCCCCGCCATGCCATTCATCCACTGGTCGAAGGGCGCCTGAACGCGGCAAGGGCAACGCATATCTCGTGGCAAAGCTGGACCGCGAGCCCGGCGGCCCGCAGCCTCAGTGACGAAATCCGGGCCGCCCTGAACGGCGCGTGAGGCCTCTCCTCACCCCGCCTTCGGCGCGTACTTCTCGCGCAGAAGCTCCACGGCTTTCTCCAGCGCCTCGCCCAGCACCCAGCCCTGCGCGTCAGCGATGGCGTAAAATGCAGCGACGGTTTCCGGGGTGGCCTTGAGGTTGAGCTGGACGTTGCGGCCGGTGCGCCAGACACGGCGCGCGGGCTTCTCCGGCACGGGGGTGGCCGGAACCACCTTGGGCTCCCGGCTCACGAATCCCGCCTTTGCGGCGGCCGTCTTCGTGGCCTCCTCGCTCTGGCGGACAGGCTTGGCGGGCCTGAACGACGACAGGTCGAGATCCGCCGCGTCGTCATCAGCGAACAGGTTGGTGCGGACGTCTCCCATCAGGCCGCCTCCCCTACCCGGCTGCCTGCCTTGAGGCGGGTGACCACCTCAGCCATGAACTCGCGCGCGTTCTGCACCGCCTTGTCGATGTTGCTGACCTTGGACGGGTCCAGATCGGCCAGCAGCCCGCCGAAATCCAGCAGGTCGCGGTAGGCGGCGCGCTCGACGATGGAGGTGGCAAACACCTCCACGCCCGCGCCGTCCAGCTGGTCGCGGATGTTCTTGAGCGAGCGCGAGGCCACGGCCGCGCTGGTGCGCGTGAGCAGCACCGCATGCGGGATCTCGCGCTTGGCCATCCGCGCCTGGTTGCGGATGAGCCGCAGGGTCTTCACCGCCCCCTTGGCGTCCATGGACGCGCCCTGCGTCGGGATGATCACCAGATCCGACAGGCCGATGGCGTTGGCCACCATGAGGCTCGCGGTGCCTTCCAGATCGACGATGACGAACTGCACCTGCGAGGCGGCCTGATCGATCACGTCGACGATGCTGTCCTCGGTCACCTCGCCGACGATGGTGATGTTATCGGGCTTGCCGGGCAGCGCGCCCCACTGGGAGATCCACTTCTCGGGGTCGGCGTCGACGAGGACGACGGAGGCCCCCTTGGCGGCGAGTTCCGAGGCGAGCAGCAGGGCCGAGGTGGTCTTGCCCGCCCCGCCCTTGGGATTAGCGAATGAGATTACGGGCATGGCGCGTCTTTCGTTGGTTCGTTCGTGGGCTCTACCCTACTCCCGGGATGCTAACAGATAGCTACCGGATATCCGAGGCTATCCAGATGGTAGCGGCTCGCTATCGGCTAGCCCCTGTTACCAGAAAGCTATATGGTAGCTATCCGGTAGCCGTCCAGTAGCTACCTGATATCGTTGGTACCAGACGGCTAGCCGGTCGCTATCCGATCGCCCGGACCGATCATCCGGGCGTCCTTTTCCCGGGCGCCGGAGCGGGGAAATTGTGCCTTAAAGTCCAGCAGCCGCAGGTGTTTCCCGGCAGAACATGGTATGGTGGGCCATGACGACTCTCAGCCTCCCGTGCGCGCCCGATGTTTCCCGGCAGGGGAGGGGGCGGTAGCATGAAAGCGCCCCGCCTGCCCCTGATGCCGCGCGGCCAGTTCGCGGAGCTGACGCTCCACGAGAAAAACGCCTACCTCCAGAAGCTGGCCGATGATTTCGCCGCGCAGCACGACCGCGAGCAGGTCGCGCTCGACAAGGACGCACTGAGCAGGCTCCGGCGCTACTACAGCCGCCGGGTCTGGGCTGACCTGCGGCTTGAGGATCTGGGGGGAGGGCCGCTCAACCGCACGCTGCGCAATCTGGGTGAGCATATCCGCGCCGAACATATCGGCGAGGACATAACGGCGGCACTCCTTCAGGAGACCACGCCCAAGCGCGTCATGCGCGCCGCGCCGCAGGACGACGCGCAGCTGATGTTCTTCGTGCCGACCATCTACGACGCGCCGCTCAAGGACGACGTCAACCTGATGGACGTGGCGCCGTTCAGCCTGAGCAAGCGCGCCAACCGGGGCGTGATCAAGTACGAGCTGAAAGACTCGCTCATCACCATCGAGGGCGGCGCGGAGAGCGGTCTGGCGACCGTGTTCGACTACGACATCTTCCTCAACATGGTGTCGTACCTCGCCGAGGAGGTGCAGCAGTTCCGCCGCGACGAATCCAAGGGGCTGCGCCCCTCGCTGCCGCCGAAGGTGTACAGGCCCAGCGCGGCGCACATCCTCAAATTCTGCCGCCGCTCCGATGGCGGCAAATCCTACGAGGACCTGGAAGCCGCCCTGGACCGGCTGTCCAACACCACCATCAAGGTGGTGAACCTCTCCGGCGGCAAGCGCCGCGCGGTCGACAGCCGTCCGCTCATCGGCGGTTACAGCGTCGTGAGCCGCACCGGCGCCAACAAGATAGACCTGGTCGAGATCACGATCCCCGACTGGGTCTACAAGAGCGTGGTCACCACCGAGAAGCGCATCCCGCTCCTCACCCTGCACCAGGACTACTTCCTGATCAGTTCCGGCATCGGCCGGTTCATCTACCGCCTTGCGCGCAAGGCGGCGGGCAGGGACGAAGCCCAGTACAGCATCCGGGAGCTGCACAAGCGGAGCGGGTCGACACAGGAGCTGCGGAAGTTTGCCTACGATCTGCGCGAGTTCGTCAACCGGACGCAGGCCTTCCCGATGCCCGACTACGACCTGTCCCTCGTCGAGGGCAAGGATGACCAGAAGCTGCACATGCGCCGCAGGGGAGATGACGACCTCAAGGCTTCGACGGGGCTTCTCGCTGAAACCGGCGACGCCTGATTCTGTCGCATTTCCGTACATCACCGACGACAGAATCTGTCGGCCCTTCCGTACATGGCCGACGACAAAAATCCCGGCGGGTGTCAACGTGTGCGCGGGTGGGTTTTTGTCGTCGCTGCCCGCCTCTTCGTACATCGCCGACATTTTTCCGTACATCGCCGACGACAACCCGTACTTTACCGACGACAATCCGTACATCGCCGACGACAGACCGTACATCGCCGACAGGCACCCTCTACAAGCAACTGATATCACAAAGGAAAGTAACGTTTTCGGGCTCTAAAACTTACTTAAAACTTATATAAAACCATAAAAATATCTAAAACAGGCTCCGCCTGATTTTTTAAATTCATTTGATTGATTTTTGTCTATGTCGGCGATCCCCGTACTCTTTGTCTCCGCTTCCCCCTGTGACGGGCAGAAAGACCGCCCGTTCAGGGCAGGGGCCTAAATGGGCAATGCCCCCGGCCTTGTCGCGCCGGGGGCATCATCACCGTTCACGGTCATCGCCATCCCTGGCTGTACCGTAGCCCCAGACTACCGCTGCCGGCTTTTGAAGGAAATCCGGGCGGCTCGATGAATGCCGCTCCGGCAGGCAGGGGAAACACTTCAGAAGCCGTTCTGTGGCGTCTGGTGAATCTTCTTCTCCGTGAGTATCAGTTCTACCAGAATTTCTTTTTCGGCTTCTTGGTCGTATCTCTGAAATGCCGATCTTGGAGCTGAGAATACGCCTTATCGTAATTTACTTTTTCTCCTCGGGATACCTTGGCTACGTCGCTAGCGCTTCCCGCTAGCAGGGCGCCCACTTGAACTGTTGTCTTTGCGATCTTCTTAAGTTCACCGGGACTGCCTATTTTAAGCTTACCGTGCCGTCCAATCTTATCGAACATTGGGGCCTCCGATCCAGGTTGACAAGAATTGTGGACAAGCAATAATGGCAAAATTATGAGTTATATCGCCTCTTGGAAGGAAAAGCTGTCGGACGCCTTGCTTGGCGTGATGCGTTTTTTTGTTGGAATATTTCTCTAGAAATCTAAGCGATAGAGCCAATGAGTTGGATCAAGGATATCTTTCTTGGAAAGCCGGACAATGATGTTATTTTTGCTGAACTACCTCCAAACGAGAGGCGTCGTAAGCATGATAAGTTGGAGTTCCTGAAGAAGCGGGCTGATGATCTGGATGCAGCTGCTAAAAAATTTCTCGAAGAAAATAAGAAATCAGCAACCAAAGAAAATTTTATCAATTTTTATTACAGTATCATATGTGCCTCTCTCTATCGAGAGCGTATGGGTACCGACGATCCTGCCGTGATTGATGCCATTATGCTGGAACGATTCACAGAGCGGATTCCGGCTAAGCTGGACCTGACGCCTCAGAGCTGGTTAAGCCAGCTTTTTATTAAGTTAGGCACAAATATTGTTGTTCAGACCCATTTTCCGTCAGCGTCCGACGGGACGCTGCTCGCTGCTCTTATAGAGAAACGTCATAAATGGCTGCTTGCCTGTGAAGCCGATAAGCCAATAATCCAGAAGATACAGGAACTGAGAGTTCAGATAGCTGAAACTGACAAGGCCGGTATGGCGGCAGCGTCTCGGGGGGAGCGCACATACCCCTACATCATACGTATCGAGTCCTGTCAGAACGCCATCCATAATTTGAAGCGGCAGTTGAATGAGCCCATCGAAAGCTCATGGGAGGAGAACCTGAGAACGGGCTAAGCCCTATCCTGTTCGGCCCTGTAAGCTTGGTGGGGTAAGTTTTGCGGGCGGTTCGATGAATGCCGCTCCGGCAGGCAGGCAAAACCGCCCCAGATAGCGCCCTGCTGCGGCTGGGGGGCCTCATCATCGTTCAACAAATATCCTCGGGGGTCCGGGGGCAGACAGCCCCCGGGGGTACGCGCGTCAGCGCGTTCGCGATTTTTTTCCGGACAGGTCGTTTCACGGTTTCACGGCCGGGATGCAGGCGGGGAGGGGACGCACGTCGGTGCCTGACCGGCGGGCAGGTCTGTTGCCGCCGCCGGGTCATGCGCTTTTCCTTGTGACGGATGCGCGGTCTTCAGGTGACCGGCGGCGGGGAGATGCCCGGCTGGTGTCGGCCATCAAGGGGCTGCCCGCTCCATTCGCTGCGCTCCCGTGTTGCCCCTGTGACTGCCGCACGCCCCTGTCGGGGCTCACCGGGCCGGGCGGAAAGTGCGCGCCGGTCACCCGAAAGAACCGGCACCCGAGCAACAACGAAAGCCAGAACCATGAACCAGAGCAGCAGCAACGGAAACCGCCACCCGGTCTGCATCACCGAGACGCGCATCACCTGCGTCGACCTGACCGACGCGGAACTCGAGCAGGCCCGGGCCCTGCAGGAAGGCCGCTGGAGCCACTCCCACGACGAAACCACCGGCGCCCTCATCATCGAACACATCCGGGTGGTGGCGACCCCCGCGCTTCCCGGCGCGGATCTGCCGTGGGGGGTTCAGGAGCCGGTATGACCGGGCTCCTTCACGGGCGCGCGCAGACGCCCTCAAGCAGGGCGGGTGCCATGCCCGAGAGCGCGAGGCCCACGATCATGACCAGCAAGCCAAGCCCGGTGAGCGGATGGCGGGCGCCGCCCAGCATGACCCCCGCCATGGCCAGTAGCAGGCCCCCCATGCCGATCAGCGCCTGGCTGGCGTCGGAACCGAGCGCCCAGGCGCTGCGACACGCGACCGTCCCGGTGCTGTTCCACCAAGCCCATGTCCAGTCCGCCAGCAGGAGCAGGCCGACGACCACAACGAGGTTGCTGAAGGCCCGCAGCGTCCGGAGCGCGCGGGAAGGTTTGTCGGACATCGGATGTCGGGCCCGGTGCGTGGGGGAAGGGCGGCAGGTGGTAACGGGTGAGGAGTGTAGGGCACGGGTGCAGGAGGAGGAAAGAAGGATTGAAGTGTTAATGGCGCACTTATACATTGGCTTCGCCAACATAGGTGGCACGGCCGCCACACGGTGGTGGCTGATGGCCGTAAGGTGGCCGTGAAGACACGGCCGTTTTCCGAGGGGAGGCGCCTGTGGCGTCCTATCACCTGTCCGCCCAGATCGTGAAACGCTCGCAGGGGCGTTCGGTGGTGGCCATGGCCGCCTACCGCTCCGGGGAGCGGCTGCATGACGCCGCCCATGACCGCTTCGCCGACTACAGCAACCGGCGCGGCGTAGCGTTCACCGAGATCATGGCGCCCGAGGGCAGCGCACCCTGGCTGACCGACCGGCAGACCCTGTGGAATGCCGTGGAGCATGCCGAGAAGCGCAGCGACGCCCAGCTGGCCCGCGAGATCAATATAGCCCTGCCGCACGAGCTGACCGACGCCGAGCGCGTCGAACTGGTGCGGGCGTTCGTGGCCGAGCAGTTTGTGGGCCGGGGCATGGTGGCTGATATCGCCATTCACCAGCCGGTGCGGGAGAAGGGCGAGAACCCGCGCAATCACCATGCCCATATCCTCCTGACCCTGCGCCAGGCCACGCCCTCCGGCCTCCGGGAGGTCAAGACGCGCGAATGGAACGGGCGGGGCATGCTCGACGGCTGGCGCGCCGCGTGGGCGGCCCACCAGAACGACGCGCTGCGGGCGCGCGGTTTCCGGGTGCAGGTGGACCACCGCACCCTCGCGGCCCAGCGGGCCGAGGCCATGGCCCGGGGAGACCGGCGCGCGGCCAGCCTCCTCGATCGCATCCCGGAAATCCATGTCGGGCCGCGCGCCCGTCAGGCCGGACGTCAGCAGCGGCCGCTTTCCAGCCGCCCGCGCGAGGCCGGTCCCCGCCGGTTCTGGGAGAAGGGGGCGCCTGCCCGGCGCCGCGTGGTGGACTACCCGCGCATTGACCGGGGACACCGCATCGACTGGCTGACCAACCTCATGCTCGGTAACAACGAGCGGGCGAAGGCCCAGGTGGCGAAGCTGGAACGGCAGGCCGCCCGCCTGCGCCACAAGCTCGACCACTGGGACCGGCAGGCCACCTTCCGCATTGACGGGGCGATCCGGGGGGCCCGGTTCCGCTGGGAGCGAGCGAAGGCGGCCGAGGAGGCGCGGGCGGCACGGGAGCGGGAGCGGCAGAAGCAGACCCACGCCGCGAAACGCGCGGCGCAGGTGCGCGAGATCATCCGCGAGCTGGAAATGGTGCTGATCGCGGCGCGGGGAGGGCGCGAGGCGGTGCTGGCCCGCCAGCGGGAGCTTGAGGGCTGGACCCGGAAGCTGGGCCGTGAAGCCCAGCGGGGCAGGGGAGATGCCCGTCAGAGGTAGGGTGTCAGGAAAAAGCTTGACGGTTTGTATGGTAACGTATATGGTACTAAGCGATGAAGATCGTAGAGTACCTTGAACCGTCCGGCGCCAGTCCTTTCGCTGCGTGGTTCGATGGCCTCGATCATCAGGCGGCTGCCAAAGTGACTGTGGCCCTTGCCCGCATCGAGATCGGCAACCTGTCCAGCGTTAAGGCGGTCGGAGCCGGTGTTCTGGAATACCGCATCGACTGGGGCCCGGGCTACCGGATCTATTTCGGCAAGCAGGGTGACCAGCTGGTGATCCTGCTTGCCGGCGGCACCAAGCGCCGCCAGCAGCGGGATATCGTCCAAGCGCAGGGGCGCTGGCACGACTACAAGCAACGAAAGAAGGAGGGCTCGTGATGTCTCTCACCCGCGATTTCAAGGAAACCATCAAGGCCCGCGCCGATGCGGACGCCTCGTTCCGCGCGGCCCTGCTTTCCGAGGCGGTTGACCTGCTGCTGAACGGCGAGGTCGATGCCGGAAAGCTGGTGATCCGCGACTATATCAACGCAACGGTCGGTTTTGACGATCTTGCCGAGGAGATCGGCAAGCCGCCGAAAAGCCTGATGCGCATGTTCAGCGCCAAGGGTAACCCGACCGCTGACAACCTCTTTGCCGTGCTGCGCCACCTGCAACAGGCCACCGGCGTGCATCTCGCCGTCGCTGTCGCGTGATGAACGGGCGCGAGGTCACATCACGTTCCGCCACGCGGTGGCACAGCCATGGAAGGTTATGCGATCCCTGATATCGCAGAAGGGCGGGAAACCCGCCTCGACGCCCTGCGCCCCGAGATTGATATCGGGCTCGAAGGTGAGAGCGCGCCCTGGGATCTTTGTGAAATCAGGGCAGAGGCGCGGCGCAGGAAGCAGCTGGCCACGTCGGGCGCCCGTTCAACCCTCTAGCTGCCGTCTGCCTCATCTTCCGGACGGTCGTGGTAGAGGGCTTCATAATCGCGGCCGCCATAGAACACGTTGGTGATCTCCACGTCCTCACGGACGAGGTAGGCAATCACCACGGTGCGTTCGAAGGCGACGGTTCGCAGCCCGGGCGCCAGATCCGTCCGCAGACGGCCGCCCAGGGGTGCATCACCGATCTTGCGGCAGCGGGCCATGATGCGTGTGACGAAGCCTGCCGCGACAGGATGGCTGCCGCTGGTGTCGGCAATGAAGCGGTAGATGTTCTCCAGGTCGGCAAGGGCATCGTGCCGATAGCTGACCCTAGCCTGCCGCATTGGTGCGGGCTTTTCCTTCGTCCTTCAGGAAGCGGGCCATATCCGCCTCGGCTTCTTCCGCGCTCACGCTGGGGCGGGGATCGTCGAGCGAATGCCGCACACGGGCCCGCAGGGCCTCCAGGCGTTCAGCATACTCCAGCCGCGCGCGCTGCC